>NZ_JAAUWV010000009.1 GCF_014694405.1 Pseudoalteromonas sp. S16_S37 | reverse complement strand
ATCTCCATTTTGCAAGGTTTTGAGGGGTGAGAAAACAAACGTTGCAAAATGAGGATAGTAAGATCGTTTAGATCATCAAGAAGATCAATGCATTAAGTGATTTTCAGTGTCGACTAATTATGAACACATAGAAAATTACACCTAGAACCATGGTAGTAATGACTCCCTTTGATTTTGAATCTTTAAAGTTCGCAAAATCTTTGAGCTCCATATTATAACGACCAAAAGTGAATACCTTTAAAAGAAACCAACCTGTAGAGTAAAACCAAAAGCCAAAAACAGTATCAATTAAAAGCCAAACAAATATATCCGTAATAACACTCATTCTTTATTCCTTAAAAACAGCAGTCACTTAATCTGCGCGAATAAAGCAGACAAAATAATTTTGTGTAACAACCAAGTGTGCAGTACAAGTTTACCTGTTAGAGCACAATATTATGGGTTATAAATCAACAAACATTCAGTTTGTTGAGCTTCACGAACCCACAATAACAAATGTTAACCTTTCCAACCGTACTCTGTATGAGCCCCACCAATTATTACTCAGCAAAAATGCTGTAAAAAAGTTACCTTACTGCATTAGGCGCGGTTACTCAATGACGGTTTAAAGTAGGTTTTAAATACGTAACCCCAAGGTATCGCAATGATTGGCAAGATAACCAATATGAAAGGGAATAACATACCATCGGTTGATTCATCAGATAGACTGCCGTTGTTGTAAAGTGGCAACGCAACTAAAATTAACCATATCAATTTATAAGTAATTTCTAGCAGTAAAATTGGCATCATTTTTACTGGTTTAAATATGCCAATAAGTGCAAACAGTGAAAATGCAGCCCAAACACTCCAGTCCATCGCTTCGCTTGAGTTCCAAACTTGCTCATAGGAAATGATATACGACCAGACATCAAACGCTAAAAGCGTCGCCATCAATGTATAAATCAGTTGCATAGCATAAATATTGATAGGCCGAATGCCGTCATATTTTTCATGCCGTGATAATAGATAATTTAAAGTATTCATAAATCTCCCTATATAACTATTGCTAGGTATTTTTACCGCACGGCGCTACTGTGCATCGTTCCGTAGCGCCAATTAGCATGCGCTTGTTATAGACATACAACATAATTAAATACACATTACAGCTAAATTATTTCACTTTCCTTGCTTAAATCGCGAACAATACAACTGCTTACAAAAAACCAAAAAAAATAGTAATAGATTGATTTTAAATAAAAATCAGACCTCTTTTTGGCGCTGTAAATACCAGCTCTTGTTAGCAAACGCCATGCAAGGTTTTAAAGTATAGGATGGTGGTACGTCACATTAGGTGAGCAAAAAAGAAAAATCAAAATGATCTACGATCTCACATATAAAACTGCCAGATTTAAAGCTTTATCGAGTTAAAGCACCCTCGGGTTATTTACTGCACTTACCCCTTGCCAATCCTCTAAGTCTTGCAGTGGTTTTTCTTCTCTAAATTTGGCGTATTGTGCAACGCCGATTGGGTCTTCAAGTATCTCAACGTCTACGCCCTTGTCTTGTAGCAAGCTTTCGTTGCCAGAGGCATTGGTTACATCGCCAACCACCACTTTGCTAAAACCACGCATATAGAGCAAGGTGGCGCAAACATCACATGGACTTAAGCTGGTGTATAAGGTGGTTTTACTAAAGTCGATGCGTCCTGCATCACGAATCGCTGAGGTTTCACCATGATTGTAAGGGTGATCCTCTTGTACCAAGGTATTATGGCCCTTCCCTACTATCCTTTTAGTTAAGTTATCAACAATCACCGCACCAATTGGGCAGCCCCCTTCTTGATAGCTTTTTTTCGCCAATAAAACAGCAATGCGCATGTAATCAGCATCGCTCAGCGCACTGCTAAACTCGCCACTCATCAATACCGGTAAGCTGCGAGTAGGCATATGTGCAATGGCTTCAAGGGCTGCATCATCAATTTTGGTGCGTTTAGTTAAAATGGCCATAGTCTGTTCCTTGTTTGCTGATCTCTTAATACCCAAAGCATAGCGTTCTCACACTTTTTTGCCCGCTTTCGGCTCACTAATAGATGCAATATCCACCAAATTCCAAGGTAAATCTTTTTGTCGATAAATGCGCTTTTGCAGGTTTGGATAGTCGCCAACGTCATGTGCCAAACGCTGCCCAACCACAATACACTTAAACGTTGTGGTGCCAGTATTAATTATTGTGTGGGCCTCGCCACCTGCACGGTAGCCAATAAAGTCACCCGCTTTAATGGCAAAGTGGTGCTCACCAATTTGTGCGGTGGCATTGCCTTCGAGCACATACACATTCATCTTCATGGTAATGCTTATGAAATTCGGTAGACGCTCGGCCAGGCTCCACTTCAATAATATGAAATCCAAAGCCGCTGAGGCCCGTAAAATCACCTAACGATTTATTGGTTCGCTGCGCATTGTCATTTAAAAAGTGCGTTTTGGATATGCTAGGTAACGCGTCTATTTCTTCGTGTGTTATTAAACACTTATCCATTATGACTCCTGAAAATTCCCGTTGCAGGTTTTACAGTAGCATAGATATATTTTGCGAAATATTTGAAAAGCCAAGTGAGCAGTTACTCACTTGGCTTAAATTGGATTACTTGATTGAGCCAACAACAAAATCAAGTACAGGGTTACCCGAAGAGCGATAGGTTAAGTCAAATAGTGACTGTGGTTTAGGCAACATACCGCGTTCAACAATTTCCGAGATCACGTTTAAGTCCAACAAACCTGCTTTACCCATTAATAGGTTATCCAGCGGGTTGTGCTTGGCAAAGTGCAATACATCTCTAAAGCCTTTTAAGTACAGATGATCTTTGGTAAAACCACCGCCTCGGTACACTCGCGCTGTAAGCGTAAATGCTGACTCTCGACTCATGGCATGTTCTTCAACGAGCATGTGGAATGTTTTCTTAAAATTACCGTGATCAAGCATGTGCTGCACAGCAATTACACGCAATGCCAAAGTTTTTAGTCGACCAATGGTTAAACTACCCGAGCAGTACTCACTATAAATTGCCAAGCCTTCTTGCGAGTGGGTGTTACCAGCTAACCCTAATGCAAAAACCTTTAAAGGTAGTTTCTTTGCAATTAACGTGGTCAACATATGAATACCCAGCTCATGGTAAGCATACGCATGCAATTCAGGTTGCGTAAACTTGGCATCTTTGTTGACCATTAACAGTGATTTCTCGCTATTAACCATGGCTTTTGCAACAACCTTGTTCGACTTTTCAATGCGACATACTAAGCCCCATTGCTCAGCCATTTTTTTGAAATACTCCACTGCATCATCAGCGCTATGTTCAGCTTTATGTTGCTCAAGTTCGCTGTTGTTCAAATGCAAAATAAACTTTGCGTTCTCAACGTCAGCGGTCTGTGGTGCACCATAGTACTTCAACGAGTTATATAAAAAGTTTTCGCTACCTATGGTACTCAGTAAATCAATTTTATTGGCCAAGTTATCAATAACATGGCGATAAAGCTGCTGAATATCCGCATCCATGATCTCATCTACAGGCAACTGATACAGGTGCTCTCTAAATTTATATGGATTGATATTTAGCTGCTTATAGGTGAACTCAGGGTTCACATTCGGGTGTTTCAAAAAGCGGCTACGCTCAGATGCTATATTCACAGGGTTAATATAGTTCAGCGTTTCTACATTTTTACATAAGGCAAAAAGTGCCTTGTCTATTTTCAACACATCAGGGCTGATAGACGACGATAATACATCCGCTTTTTGGGTTGTTTTGCGCCCATAACGACGCACAAAGTACGCAGCCGTCTCACTGACCGCATTTTTAAAGCCCGCTTTGAGTTCTTCAAGTACCAATGGGTAAACCTCACCAGAGGTTTCATCCATAAATACTTTTTTCACTTCAGTAGGCAATACCAGCGTGTTATCAAAGTGCGCATTAACATGTGAGATCAAATAGCCACGACCTTGAAACACTTCATCGGTTGCTGCGCGTACATCAATGTTAGGCAGCTCAATTTTATTTAACTGCTTCTCAAACTGCTCCGCAACTTTACCCCAGCGTTCAATATCAATCTGACTAGAGCCAATGTTAAAAGTCGGCGTGTCACGCTCAATACGCTTGTAATTGTATGAGTGAATATCAAAGATGATGGCGTTTTTAAAACGATGCTCTACCTCAGCAACAATCGCCTCTAGCACGTTATAAAATGCCTGATGCTTTTTATGACTTTTTGCACGCTGTGTGCTGCTCAAAGGCTTTTTCCAAACCTGCTTATTCCACGCTGTTTTAAAGTAAGTCGACAGGGTTTTTGCTCGGTTTAAGTCATACTCAAAGCGCGAGTCATTGCCAATTAATTGGATTGGAAATGACGAAATAAGCTCATCTGTATAAGGGTCTTCTTCAAAAAAACGCTCTTCTTTGGTAAGTAAAAACGACTTTTCAAGGTCACTACGTAAATTGTGACCATTGTGAATGGCCGCACAGATGATAGGCGAGTATTCATCAATCTTAATGATAAATGCGCCAGACTCTACTTGTGCATGAAAACACTCACCTTTTTTGATGAGCTCAATACATTGGCTCTCAGATAGCGTTAGCATCTTCAATCACCTGTCTAAATTCTGACTTACGGCTACGTACTAGCTCTTTAGCATATACAACGCTTTCAACAAAATCAATAACTTGAGTTTGTAAACGAACGCGATTTAGCTTGTTAATACGCACGATACCGCCGGGGCTTAATACGTTAACTTCGATAAGTTTTCCGCCGATCACGTCAATACCTGTGAAATACAACCCATCACGTACAAGTTTTGGACCGATGTACTTACACAGTTTCTTCTCTTGTAAAGTCAGTTTGTGTTTTACCACGCGACCACCAGCGTGCACGTTAGCACGCACATCTTTGGCATCAGGAATACGTTTCATCGCGCCAATCGGCTCGCCATTTAGCATCAGAATGCGCACATCGCCCTGTTCAGCACCTTCTACGTAGTCTTGTAAAATCACATAGTTACTGCCTTTACCGTGCTCATCACCACCAATGTAAAAATCAAGCAATGAACGGAAACTTTGACGCGCGTTTTTCTCAAGTACGATAACACCTCGTCCACCATAGCCATCTAGCGGCTTTAAGATCATGCGGTTGCTTGCTGACTCTTCAAAAATACGCTCAAGATACTCACGGTTTTTAGACACGTGCGTAGCAGGAATAAACTCACTCGCTGTATCTTGGAATGACGCGGTGTAGATTTTATTGTTAGCAATACGCAAACCATCTAAGTCGTTCATGATAAACGTATCACCACGAACTGAATCTAAAAAGTTAAGTGCCAACGTATCCAACGGCGGATTTGCACGCATAATGATGGCATCAAAGCCAGCCATTGGTAATTGTACGCGCTTAAATTGGGCATTTTTGTAAAAACTAGGAATGTTATCCGGGCATTTGTTGGCTTTTGTGAACACATCACAAAATGCACTGGCAACACTGTCACGAATAGTTAAATTGTTTACCGTTGCAAGTGCCACAGTATGGCCACGCTTTACGCACTCATGGATTAATCGTAATGTTGAGTCGTTTTCTGGCTCAACTTTATTCCAAGGGTACATAATAAAACAAATTTTCACAGGCTTTAGTCTCTAGTAGCTAATTAGTAATGCCAATATTGGCGGTACGTTAAAGAAGCGTAGAGTACAAAATAGTGCCCTACGGTGCTGAGAAATATTTTTATCGTTACGATAAAAATACTTATCTTAAAAATTTAGTTTCATTCATCAACATTTAACGAGTTTTTGCATCAAGCAGCATGCCTATACCAAGCGTTGCTATTAATGTTGCACAGCCTCTATTAAAGGCGCGTTGAATGGATGAGCGACTAAACCAGCTTTGTAAACATGAACCAATCGCGGCATAAATACAAATAGCGCTTAGCTCTAGTAATAAAAACAAACCGCCTAATTGAATAAATTGCCCGCCAACCGCTGTGGTAGGGTCAATAAATTGGGGTAAGAACGCGGTAAAGATTAAGATTGCCTTGGGGTTACCCAGCGCCAACAAGCACTCTTGCTTAGCAAGCTTTATTGCCGAATCATTTAACTCTAAGGTTTTGCTCAGTTCACTGTTAACTGGTGCTCGCCACAATTTAATCGCAAGCCAAAATAAATAGCCTGCGCCAAGTAGTTTTACGGCAAAGAATAACCACTGTGAGGTGAGTAATACCACGGCTAAGCCACTGGCAGCCAAAGCAATCATGACTACAAAAGCCACAAGTCGACCTAATCCACCAAAAATTGCCTTTGTGAAACCACAGCGCTGAGCATTATTTAATGCCAATAAGTTGTTTGGACCAGGCGCCATATTCAGCGCAAAGCTCGCTGGTATAAATAAAAGTAAGGTAGTGAGCGTCATATAAATCCTTATTAAACTGCCATTAATTCAATTGTAGATGTTGCAAACACCGATGTATTTTTTCAAATCTTTCGCTATTAATATGCAAACGTTACTGTTATAAAGCGCGCTGTTGACGGTTTGCTCAACGTAAAATAACGATAACAAAACCAATCTTTAAGGATAAAAATGCCGCATTTTTTGAGCACCATTGCTTTACTGAGCTCAATGAGCACACACGCAGACTTGTCATCTATACATGACATTGAACGGGAGCGCCATATCCTAATCGAAATCAACGCACCTAAGAATGCGCAAAGTTGCACTCAAACTCAACCATGTAAAGTGGCATTTATTGGTGCCGGTTATCAAGTTGAACACACTAAATATCAGTTTATTTCTTCACAGCTCAATCAATTGGGCTATTTGACTGTGGCGATTGGCCACGAACTACCTAGCGATCCTCCGCTTTCTGTTGAAGGCAATTTATACGAAACACGCATGGAAAATTGGCAACGCGGTGCTAAAACGCTAAGCGTAGTCCGCGACTATCTTGCATCGAAGTATGTAAATTACGATTTTGATAACCTCACGCTAGTTGGGCATTCCAATGGCGGCGATATTTCTGCCTTGTTGGGTAATTCAGATACGCTCTATGTGAATACCATTATTACCCTTGATCATCGCCGAGTACCTTTACCTAGAACCGACAAAATAAATCTCCTGTCTATTCGTGCGAGTGATTTCCCTGCAGACTCAGGCGTACTGCCTACAAAAGCTGAGCAACAAAAATATGGCAGCTGTATCGTGAAAATAGCTAAATCAAAACACAATGATATGAGTGACTACGGCCCTAGCTGGCTTAAAGAACATATCAGCAAAATCATTGACGGCTATGTGAAGAACAAGCGCTGTGAAAATTTGCAGAAGACATAACAAAAAAGGGCCATGTGGCCCTTTTTAAATCAACAGAAAGATTAATCTAAAATGGTTAATTTGCTCACGCTGCGAACGCCTGCATGGCTCATATAGTCATTTTTAATGCCTTCAACACGTAAACGCTTACCTAATAGGCTAGGGTTTAGTTGTGGGCTGAATGTACTGCGCTGCGAAGACTCAAGCTTGATATAAAGCGTATTGGCACCGCTGTTATCATCGCTTAATTCCAATGCATATTGACCATTAATCGCAGCAGTAATCACACCGGCTACGACTACAGCTTGGCCGTTATTCATTGCCAATACATCTGATACAGACAAATCGCCACTTGGGTCTGGCTGTGATGTGCCACTGCCATCGAAGACTTCAATTACGCTTACTTGACGAACACCCGGTGCACTCATGTAGCTATCACGCACGCCTTTGATCAACAATTGCGCATCTAAAATAGAAGGGTTTAGCTGTGGACTAAACTGGCTGCGTTGCGACTTTTCAAGTTTTACATTGATAGTAAAACTTGGGTTGTTCGCATCTTCTAATACCAGTGCATAGATATCGTTAAGTGCTGACTTTACGCGGCCAGTCATCTCAATCGTTTCACCTTGTGCAGTTGCTAATGCTTGCTCAACCGAAAGCGCTGTAGGAGCAACGTAAATATCGCTAACATAACGAATACCAGGGCCACCCATGTAGCTGTTACGTTTACCCGTTACAATGATATTTTGGTTAAGAATGCTTGGATTCAACTGAGGGTTAAAGTCATTACGTTGACTACTTTCAAGCTTCACATAAATACTACTTGCAGGGTTGTTTAGATCCGTTAAGTTCAAGCCATAAATACCATTTACTGCCGCGGTTACTTTGCCGATAACCACCAGCTCTGTGCCTACAGACGCAGCAAGTGCTTGTTCAACAGATACCGTGTTGCCAGGTGTAGGCGTTGGATCTGGGTCAGGATCTGGATTGGTTTGTCCATCTCCATATGGCGCGTTAAACGAGTTGTTTTTATACGTGTCGGTATTCCACGCATCGTAGCCACTTGGCGGGCTACCCCAAGGTTGACCATTATTTGGATCGGTAAACTCTTGTGTTGCCATCGGTGTTGGCGTAGCAACGCCACTTACACGGCCATTTGTGCCGTCAAAATACTGATAGCTTTCAGGAGTTGCTAGCCAATTAACAATATTGACAGCCAAAACAGCCGCGTTGCCAGAGTCTGTCCATCCTGGATAAGTCTTTTTGATATTGCCGTTATCTTGACGACGATATTTAGGCGTAGCATCTTCAATTGGCGAAGAGTCGCCAATAAATGCAGCCTTACCTGCACCTGATTTAGCAATGGCTGCATACGGGCCTTCTGCCGCGCCACCAAAATATAAACCTTGGTCTTTTGCGTGTTTCCATTTTACTGGTGTATCAGACTGTGAAAAATATACTAAACCTTTGGCTTTTTGTGGGTCAACAATCGCAAGCGTTGCACCTGCCGCCATTAAGATTGGCTGCACACCTTGTGTGATCCCTTCTGTTTTACTGCTAGGTACAACACCACTTACGCCTTGTTTGTAGTCCACTGCGTTAAAACGAAAACGAATGCCGAAGTTTTCAACTAACCACCCTGCATTGGCAGTTTTAGGGTTACGCCAATCACCATAAGCGCCACCCATGTTATATTTGCTTAAATCTGAGCGGTTATAACCGTTAAATACTTCTGTTGCATCCCAAGTATTTAAGTTGCGGTCGGCATCATAGTGATCAGCAACAAAAAATATGCCTTTACCTGCTGCTACAAATTGCTCTAAAGCCGTTTGCTCACTGAGTGTGAATGGTCTATTTGTTTCAGCTAGAACCAATACGTCGGCATTTTTAATCGCATCATAAGTAATAATGGCTTCATTTTGGTTTGTGCCATTAACGCGATCATCGTAAAAGCGAATACGACCATCATTATTTAAGTCAACACCGCGATACTCTTTTACGGTATAGCCTTCACGTACCAGCGCGTCAGCAAAATCAGAAAAAGCACCGTCGATCACCCAGTCAGCATTGCCTTCAACGCCACCATGTGACACATCAAAATACACCGTTTTGCCATTATTGTTGCTCGCTGAAGGCGTTTTTATTGGTGCGACATTGTTCCAGCTATACGCATCGGCCGCAAACGCAGATCCGCTGGCAATACTTGCACCAAGTAGCAACGCTAAAGCGCTATTTCTATACATAGGTTTCATGTTTAAGTTCCCGTTATTGTTTGAAATTCCTATCACTTTGCATAGCAAAGACTACAGCTAGGGGTAACAGTGAGCAGCCTACCTAGGCTGCTCTTGTGCTAAAACAGCACAAATTACTGAGGTTGAGTTAAATCAAGCTGGTAAACTGCAAAGCCATCTTCATTAACTTGAGTCGTTTGAATGATGTGACTGAATTGCTCAGCATATGCTTTAGCATCGTCACTATTTGAGCTGGTGAATTGAATTTGCACATTTGCAACAGGTGCAAATGACCAGTTCATATCTGCTGATGGGTTTAAGCCTTTGCCATTGTTTTTACCACTTTGATAGGCAATGTAATCAGCAACCACTTGGCGGTTTTCATCAGGTGAATCAACCACAATTTTATCCGCAGTAATCGCTGGGAAATTACCGCCACCAGACGCTCGATAGTTATTTGTTGCCACCAAGAAGGCTTGATCTGCGCTGACAGGTTTGCCTTGGTATTTAAGCTCGACGATACGCTGACCATCAGATACCTTTTCACCTTTGGCGTTATAGCGAGCTGGTTGAGTGACATCAATTTGATAGGTTACGCCGTCAATCACATCAAAGTTGTAAGATGGGAACTGTGAATTGATAAGCATCTGTACATCAGTGCTAGTTGCATCAACTTGCTGGAATTGACCTGCAGACATTTCTAGCCATTCTTTGACTTGCGCGCCGTTCAGTTTTAGCACTTTTAATACGTTTGGATAGATGTACAGGTCTGCTACGTTACGATAAGCAATATCACCCGTTGCAATAGAGGTGTAATCATCAGCACCACCGCGACCCGCTCTAAACGGTGCGCCCGCTGATAAAATCGGTAAACCGTCTAATTCAGTACCTTGAACGATTTTTTGGGTATACCAAATTTGTGCGTCTGTGACGATTTGGATAGAAGGGTCATCATTTACCAGCGCAAAATAGCTGTTTACTGGCGCCGTAATTTTAGCAAAAGGTGCATTAACCCAATTACGCGTCTCTTGGTGTGCTTGTGTTACCGCAGACTCAACTTGCGCATCATTTTCAACCAACGCAGTTGTGACACGGTTTTCATCTGTTTTATAAATCGGCTGAAGCGAAGACTGCGAATCGCTCACCTGCCAAGCACCTGATTTATACTCAAGCGTTAAATCAATCACACCTAGGTTATTACCCCAAAAGCCAGGCATTACCGCTGCAACGCCGTTAATCGTGCCTTTTTCAATGTCGACACCTTGCTCTGCTAACCCTTCATAACGAGAACCTGGGAAGTTAGCATGCGCGTGACCAAACATGATGGCATCGATGCCTTCAACTTTAGATAAGTAGTAGCTGGCGTTTTCAGCCAATGGCTTTTGTGCACCAACATCTAAGCCTGAGTGTGGAATAGCAACGATTAAATCCGCCCCTTCTTCTTTCATTTTTGGTACGTATTTGTTCGCCATTTCCACGATATCTTTGGCGATGACTTTACCTTCTAAATTCGCTTTATCCCACTGCATGATTTGCGGCGGCACAAAACCAATAAAGCCCACTTTAATCGTGTGAACTTTACCTTGTGTATCTTTAAAGGACTTTTCTTGGATAACGTAAGGTGAAAATAGAGGGACATCATTGCTGGCATCATTATCACCATCGTCTTTAAATACGTTGGCCGAAATGTATGGGAAGTTAGCATCGTCAATCGCTTCATTTAAAAACTCTAAGCCAAAGTTAAATTCGTGGTTACCAATGTTTGCCACGTCATAATTTAGCGTATTCATAGCCGCATACACAGGGTGTACGTCGCCATCAGCCAAGTTTTTAATCTTGGCCATGTAATCACCCAGTGGGCTGCCTTGGATTAAGTCGCCATTATCAACCAACACTGAGTTAGTGGCTTGCTCTCTAGCTTGGCGAATAAGGGCTGCCGTTTTAACAAGGCCCACTTTATCGTCTTGCTTATCAGCAAAGTAGTTAAAGTTTAGAAGATTAGCGTGTAAGTCGGTTGTTTCTAATAAACGTACTTCTATCTTTGTTCCTTCACTTACACCAGCTGGCTTTTGTACCTCTACTTTTTTAACAGCTTTGCTATTGTCTGAATCTGAACAGCCAGCAAATAATGCGCTTGAGCCACACAATATTGCTAATGGTAATAACTTTGTTTTCATAATCCGTGCTCTTTGTTTTATCTAAAATAGAGCAAGTACTATAGAGAGGAAAAAAGACAATTAAGCGAATTATTCATGTCAAATTGATGCCAGAATTATGACTTTTAGGTACAAGATAATTGTGTGTTTTGGTACAGATATTTGACAGGTTTATTTTTGGACACTAACGAGATACACTCGAACTTATATACCAAATAATGACCAAGAATTAAAAAAGAGCATTCAAATGAGTCACTTGCCAACAACACCATGGTTACACATTCCCAACCCAAATCCACAAGCGACGTTAAAGCTGATCTGTTTCCCCTATGCCGGAGGTAGCACAAGATCGTTTAGCGACTGGCAAAACACGCTTCCTCAATACGTCGAACAAATCATGGTTTCAATGCCTGGGCGAGGCAGTCGCTTTAGTGAGCCTCCAGCAGATTGTATGGATACCTTAACCGATACACTCATTGACGTATTAACCCCTCATTTAAACTGCGATTTCATTTTTTATGGTCATAGTTTGGGTGCAAGAGTGTCTTTTGAAATGCTAAGAAAAATGCATCTAAGAGGCTTAGCAACCCCATGTCATTTTGTTGCCTCAGGTAGTGCTAACCCAAACAAAGATCGCAGTAGCAATAACACGCATTTGCTTGATGATGATGCCTTTATCAAAAAACTCAAAGACCTTAATGGTACTCCGCCAGCAGTTCTTGAAAACGAAGAGCTGATGACCCTATTTATGCCTGTCCTACGTGCCGACTTTAAACTGGCTGATACCTATAGATATACTGGTTCTGAGCAATTTCCATGTGATCTTACTGTATTTGCTGGGGAAAAAGACGAAATAACCGAGCAAGAACAACGCGACTGGCAAAATTATTTTTCAGGTAAGTTCACCTTTAAAAACTTTGCGGGCGACCATTTTTTTATCGACAGTCATAACAAGCAAGTCGGCGATGAAGTTTGCACTATCTTAAGAGATATATACGAAGATAAAGTATTGAGTCATGCAGGCTAACTGTCACTGTGGCAATGTTCAAATAACCATTGCAAAGCCAGATTCACCACTAACACGATGTAATTGCTCTATTTGCTATCGGTTAGGCGCCTTGTGGGGATACTATGATCCAAGTGCAGTGCAGATTAACTGGCTTCACAAGGAGCCGGCTTCATATCAACATGGCAATAAGTACATTCGCTTTTATCATTGCACACAGTGCGGGTGTGTTACTCATTATCTCCCTACCGATAAAGGCAACCAACAACGCAGGCGGTTAACTTCAGAATGTTGCCAGCAAGTGAGAGTGAACAACTACAAATACGCGACTTCGATGGTGCTGACAGCTGGACATTCATCGAATAAGCCAATATCGACACTGTTAAGTTAAGGAAAACACATGATATCAGAACAACAGTGGAATGAGGTTAAACAGCTCTGTAAAGCGACATTACAATCGTCATTACACTTTTCAATTGCCTCTGTAGATAAACATGGATTGCCCCATATCACCCCTATTGGCTCTCTTATGTTAGGCCATTTAGCCGAAGGTCAGGGGCATGGGTGTTATTTTGAAATGTTCACTAAGAACATGTCTAGTAATATTGACCACAACAGCACCGTGTGTATTCTTGCGGTAAATAGCAGCAAGTGGTTTTGGCTACAGTCTTTAATAAAAGGCCGATTTTATGCGCCTCCCGCAGTGCGCTTATTGGCGCAAGTAGGACCTTTACGCAAAGCAAGCGACGCAGAAATACAGCGTTGGCAAAAACGGGTAAAACCACTTAGCTTTAGCAAAGGCCATCGATTAATGTGGCGTTCGATGAGCCATGTACGAGACGTCACAGTCACTGAGATAAAACCAGTGAAAATTGGCAAAATGACGCAAGTTGATTAACCTGAGCTTTGGTTAAGAGATTTACTAACATACTGATATTGAATTGGTAAATGTTTTTCAAATCTGCAGCCGGAAACTTTCAGGGATAACAAGGCGAATTTACGCGTCAATAGCTGGCCTATTGCAAGTAAATTCAACGCCGTTAGCGTTGAAAGTAGTCGCTGGAGATAGATTTATTATCCATAGCTCATGTTAATTAACAACTTGCGTCAACAAGTATCACTGTAGAGACAGCAGCAGTTCTTTTGCTTTTTGATTGTCTGGATGTGATTTGATCACCGCCTCTACCACAGCTTTGGCTTGCTGCTGTTTATTTTGTTTGATGTAGCCCTGCGCTAAATTTAAATCAAGCATTGGATGGTTTACTTGTTTTTGGGTCAGTTCCAGTAGCTTAACGGCGCTATCGACTGTTTGCTCTTGATTGGCAAACTGTAACTGATAAATACCCGACATTGCCACGAGCATAGTGTCATAGTCTTGTTTGTTTTGCTCATAGGTTGTTATCGCCTGCTGTTCTCCTGCCATCATTTTTGCAACCAAGGCCATGGTTTTATCGTCTTTATTAGGAGTCAGCGCGACCGGTTTTAACCCCAAAGCTCGCACCACTTCAGTTGCTGTATCAGCAGTTGAGAATGGGTTTTGACCGGTAATTAAATTGCCATCTATTTGTACATGATTTAGCATCAGTCCTGCTTGGGTAAACTGCGCACCGCGCTCTTTGAGTTTATCTTCTAGCAAAAACGCAAAGTGTGGTCGCCACTTTTTACCAAACGCCATTTCTTCTTCATTGGTAAAACCATTGACTCGCTTATTAGCAACTAAGTATTGACCATTACTGAGCTTTACATCTACAAATGCGGCGGGGCCGTGGCACACAGCAGAAACAACACCTTTTTGCTCGTATACATTTGCTATCAAAGTTTGCAGCGGCTTGTACTGGTGTAAATCAAACATAGGACCTTTACCGCCAACCACAAACACAGCATCGATATTATCTGCATCAAGCTCGCTTATTTTGTATGTCGTATTTAGCGCAGTCACCGCTTTAGTGTCTTGCAAAAACGCTTGGTTATATGGTTTTTGCTTATCAAATTCGTCAGCAACTGGCTTACCACCCGCAGGGCTTGCAAACGTTATGTCTAAGCCATTTGCCTTAAAAACACGATAAGCTTTACTTAGCTCGTCAAATTCATAGCCAGGTTGAACTAACTCGCCATCAGCATTGAGTTGACCATGGCTACTGAGCACCATAACCACATTTGGCGCATCACCTGCGTAAGTCGTAAAACTTGCTGCAATTAGAATCGTGGGTAATATCAATTTGTACATGAGAGGCTTCCTTTAACTTGTAGTTTGAATATCTAAGATGTTCACCCAAGCTAAAGGAAGAGATGTGAAATAACCGTGAAAAGCAAAAAATTGCGCGCTTTAATACAAACCCAGTGATTTTGCTATCAATCTCACCCCTAAAAACGCCGTAAATAGCAACACCGAAAAGCCCAAAAAGTTTGACCACTTAGTATTAGCATGCACCCCTAGCATACTGCGGTTGTTCATGACATACAGTAAGAAGCCCGCAATGATAGGTAACAATAAGCCATTGGCAAATTGCGCCAAAATAATGATTTGGATCGGCTGAACATTTGCCATAGAGAGCAGTGCCCCAATGATGATAATACTGATTGAAATCAGTCGAAATGATTTTGAATTAACGTCGCCTTTAAGATCAAGCAATTCAGAGATCACATATGCTGTGGCAAGCGGTGCGGTGATAACACTACTCAACCCTGCTGAAAACAGCCCAATACCCAGTAAATATTTAGATAAACTGCCAAAAGTAGGCTCAAAAATTATCGCCATATCAAGCGCATTATTAACACTCAAACCCATAGTAAAAATACTGGCCGCCGCCGTAGCGGTAACTAGAATGGCGATTAACCCGCCCAAGCCAATTGATACTATGGTGTCAGAGCGCGCTTTTGGAATGTCCTCTGGCGTTGACCAATGAGATTTGGCCGTTGATGCGTGTAAAAAGAGGTTATAAGGTACTACGGTCGTCCCAATCAGTGCTATCACCGTAAGCAAACTGCCCTCTGGGATCGCAGGTGAAACCAGCCCTTTAAATAACAACGCAAAGTCAGGCTTAACGAGGAAAAAGGTAATGATAAAAGCCAATGCCATAATAGAGACTAAGGTAATTAATATACGCTCTATTTGCCGATACGTGCCTTGCATCAAAATAATCGCTCCAATAGCAGTCAAGGCAATAATAGAGCCTCTAAAAATCCACTTATTTGGATTGGTTATCGCTTCAATACCCAGCGCGGCCCCCACTAAATTACCCGCTTCATAAGCCGCGTTGCCAATGCAAATGGCTATGATTATTAGCGCAAACAAAGGCCACTTCCAAAATGAATGGGATAGAGATTGATTGATGACTTCACCGAGGCCTTTTTGCGTAACAATGCCAACACGCGCCGACATCTCCTGCAGAATAATCGTTGCCACCGTTGCAAATAGCAAAGCCCACAGTAACGCATATCCGAAGTTGGCACCTGCTAACGTGCAGGCTGTTATTGTACCAGGGCCAATGAATGCCGCGGTTACAATCACGCCAGGGCCAAAATTTTTTAATTTAACGAGCATATATGCCATCCTGTTTTCAGAGAGTATTTGGCCAAAAGCTATTTAAAACTCAAGCCTTTGCTCAGGACTAAATTTTAAATCGATTAACAATAGCAGCCAGTTCACCTGCCTTTTTACTCAAATTAGAGCTGATCTCTAAATTGCGTTCGCCGATTGCGGCTGATTCTTTACTGTGCTCTGAAATCGACTCGGTACGCTGTGAAATTTCCTTATCAACAATGTCTTGCTCTTTTGTCGCACCCGCTATGTGCTCATTCACGTTTAAGATCTCATGAATAAACTGCACAATATGCTGCAAAGATTCAGAGGCTGAAGCTGCTTTTTCTACCGTAAGTGAACTGAAACTTTTACTCGAATCCATTGCGTTAACAGCATCCTTAGAACCATCGGTTAGGGTATTAATCACACATAATATTTGTGCTGCACTCTTTTGTGTTCTTGTTGCAAGCTCTCTAACCTCATCAGCCACCACCGCAAATCCGCGGCCTTGATCCCCCGCTCTTGCAGCTTCTATGGCGGCGTTGAGTGCTAATAGATTAGTTTGTTCAGCAATTTCTTGGATAATGGACAAAGACCCAGAAATATTACGAACATCACCTTCTAGCTTTGAGATAACGTTGCTTGCCTCATCAAGCTTTTTGGCCAAGGTGTTAACTGATTCGGTCGCTTCATCCACAGACGTTTGCGTTTTTTGCGCACTTTTATTGGCATTTTGTGCGGAGTTTGCTGCTTCATTGGCATTACGCGATATTTCTTCAGCCGATGCCGTCAGCTGCGTCATAGATGTTGCTATCATTTCTGTTTCAGATTGCTGGCGTAGCAAAATAGCGTTTATTTCTGACGATGCTGATGCAATCTGCTGAGTCTCTGCAACCACTTCATTGGTCAATTTGGCAACTTTGATGATCAACTCATGTAACTGCCCTAAGAAGATATTGAAGTTTCGACTTAAGCTATCAAATTCGGGCAAAGTAAAGTCAGGAATACGTGCGGTTAAATCCGCATCCCGTGCGGCAAATATATCGATGGTTTCTTCAAATTTTTGTAGCGGTACGGTAATACTCTTACTGATGATCAAGCCAAAAATAGCGACAACAATCGAAATTACAAGGGTGAATAAAAGAATGCCGCGAATGCTGTCTACCACTTGCTTATTGTTCTTCTCGCGCATTGATTTAAGCAAAGCATCAACATCTTCTGTGTAAAACCCCGTGCCCACAATAAGGTCCCAGTCTGGCAAGTAGATGCTGTATGCCAATTTGGGGATAGCTTCGCTCTGATCGGGTTTTGGAAAATAGTAAACGGAGTAACCCTCTCCACTTTTAGCAGAATCAATAATATCCTTAACTAGGTAATTACCTCTTTTGTCTTTTAAGTCTATGAAGTTTTTACCTATGCCTTGGCTACTATCTCCTTGCATAACTCGTGTGCCATCTGGTTTAAAAGCAAATAAGTAGCCTGACTGACCAAATTTAATATTGCGTAATAGCTTAATAACTTCCGACTCAGGGCTATTGTTGCGCTTTAAATCAAATAACGCACTTTGTGCAATCTCTAAGTAGGCTTTTAGTTCAACGCGTTTCATACGCATCATTTCTTTTTTGCTTAATTCTTCTTGCGCTTCACTGAGCTTTTTTGCCTCAACATAGGTAAGCGTGATCACGACGGAGGAGATAATGATAACGGGAATTAAAGATAGCAATATCAGCCTAGACTTAATCTTCAGTTTCATTCTCTGGTTCCTCTTACCAGCAACGCCTGTGTTGCTTTGAGTTCACTATCAACCATATCAGCACCTATCTGTGGGCTGCTGAGCGGCTTTGGTTGATGCTCTCTGTAATGCTTTAAATACTCATCTACGATTTTTTGATACGTGCCATCTTCTTTCATGTCTCGAATTGCAACGTCTACACGTTTTTTAATCGATTCAAGCTTTTTGCTCTTCGAAAAGGCAATATAACTGGGAATGTCATAAGCATAAGAAGGGATTGGCTGCACTTTGTCTTCAATTCCCAAACGTTTTAGAATTTCAAAACCGCCTAATTGATTGCTTATAACGACATCCACTCTGTCGGCAAGCAGCAATTTAAAGCTATTTATGCCGGTGTCGGTGGTTACTAAGTTTTCTAACGTGCCAGATTGAATGGCATTATCTATCTCCTCACCATAACTCACCTTTCGCACAATACCGATGCGATAGGGAGATAAAGAAGCGATACGACCACTAAAGTAAATGGGGTGGCTTTTTAGGGCAAAAAAACTAATTGACTGCTCAATTAATACCTCTTGGGAATAGTCCATGAAGGTTTCTCTTTCAGGCGTTTTGTAGATAGTAAAAATACCGTCCACACGACCTGCTTTAACCTCTCTTATCGCTCTTCCCCAAGGCATAAATACGATATTAATAGGTTGATCTATACGTGAAAAAGCTTCTTGCACAATTTCAACTGCAATACCACTGGCGTCTTGAGCCCCTTGAAATTCATAAGGCGGGTACTCAAGCGTAGCCAGATTGATAATGCGAGCATGCACGTTAGAAGCCAATAGTGAGCTTACAAACAACAGTGCAACAATAATTAATTTACACCCCATTTTTGCTATTCTTTTTCAGTATTCAAGATGACCATCCGTTTAACGATTAAAAACTAAACTGAAACTTGATATAGGCGCGTCGTCCCCTTGGGTCACCAGTGCGAGGATCGTAACTTCCCGCAACAGCAACATAAGGCGGTGCCTCGTCGGTGGCATTGACCACGCCAACAATTAAGTTAGTTTCAGAGTCTTCTTTTAAAACTTGCCCTAAGTTCACACTGTACTGCAAGTCAAGTGTATTGAACGATTCGATATTTGCGCCACTGATATCATTGGTGTAGCTGGCAACATGTCGAGCATAGATGTTTGCTCTGTGCATGCCATTTGACCAATTAAGGCCTATGCTGCCACGCAGACGAGGAGATGGATTTCCTACAGTATTTAGGTTCAACTTACCTAACCCGTCTGTGGTTTTACCACTGGCGTCCATTAGGTCATAGCTAAGTAAATACGTTGCTTTAAGCTGTGGAGAAAAATCGCCATAATCAGTTCGGTAAATTGTCGAAGCACTGATATCAATGCCTGAGGTATCAATGGCTTCTGCATTGATAAATTTGGTATTGACGATGGAAATCGTGCCTGCTGATGTTCTAATAACACGTGAAGGGTCGTTCGGATTAGCATTTACAACCGCTTGATGACTTTCTCTTGTAAGTACATCTTCAAAGGAGAAATCCCAATAATCCATATCAAACGTGAAATCATCATAGGCATAAGACACACCTAAATTGAGTGCCTCGGAGGTTTCAGGAACTAGGTTTGGATCGCCAATGGTGCGATTGCCGCCGAAGGTCGTTGAACCATCTTCTGGGTCTGTGATGTTGGCAAAGTTCGTTTGCACACCTTGCAATTGATGAACAGAAGGTGCTCTAAACGAAGTACTAAAGGTACCTCTAAAAGAAAGCTCTTCAGTAGCTAACCATAAAAATGAGACTTTGGGGTTAGTAGTGTCTCCACCAAATTCGCCGTAATCCTCATACCTAACGGCTGCGCCTAACTCTAAGTTTTCGCTCACCGGTAATAGTACTTCTGCAAATAAAGCTTTAACGTCGCGCTCGCCAGTGAAATTTTGGTTACCAATTAAAAAAGCAAAACTATCTTGCTGTGTAAATGAGTCGTATACATTATTGATAGACTCATCACGATACTGAATGCCGATGGCAAAGCCTACGTCTCCCCCATCTAACTCAAATAATGAGTCTCCGGTGATAACGGCTTCATACACGCGCATTTCTGACTCAGCATCACCCATATAGTCACCGATAATGTAGTGTCTTAAGAGTTCATTGTCTGGGTCTTGTGGGTCAAATGGATTGAAGTAATAACACTCACCCACTCCAGCCTCTGACGTTGCAGCACCGCTACATTTGTTGCCTCCAAATCCGTGTAAAGCCGCTTGGAAGTTATCTGTGATAACGTCTCTTGGATTTAAAATGGCGTCATTAGCTGCAGCAACAAAAGACGCCTGCCAATAGATACCTTCAGTTATCTCACCATCTGCACCAAACGCGACTCTTGTTGTGGTGTGATCGTAGTAATTTGTTTCTGTTGGTTTACCAACACCATATGGTCTGCCACGGAAGAAAATGTCTTCGCCATAAGGGTTATCTGGGTGTGAGGCCAAAATACTGGGCGCATTTAAAACCGGAAAACTCGGTGATACCTCACGGGTGATTTTATTTCTGGCATAGCCAAGCTCTGCCCACATCCGCGTATTATCATTCCAGTCCCACGTGGCGCGAGCGTATGCTTGAAGTCTGTCTTCGTCTGGCACAGCGGTAATTTGAGGACCAAAGTCAAACAAGCAAAATGAGTTGCCATTTGAGCCTTGTGACAAACTGCCACCATTGGCAACACAGTTGGGGTCGGCAACCGTTAAGCCACTAGGATTATTTTCATCGGCTAACGAGGGAATAACAAAACTACCAGGATTGCCAAAGCTACTTGTTGCAGGCTTTAACCAATCAACTTCGTCTAATAATAAGCTAGAACGTTCTAAGTAACTGATAGCCAGCAACATGTGGGCGGAGTCTCCGACGTATCCGCCATAGGCAAAGTCAATTTTGGTATCATCTTGACTACCTTCACTCCAGCGACTGCGATATTCATATTGAACTTCGCCACCTTCTAAATCATCACGGGTAATAAAGTTAACTACCCCCGCAACGGCATCCGAACCATAGATAGCAGATGCACCATCTTTAAGAATTTCAACGCGTTTGATAGCAAGCGCTGGCACTAACGAAGCGGTATCAACAAAACTCGCACCTTGATCCGTCACAACTGCCGATGTGACTTGCCTAATACCATTGAGCAATACTAAAGTAGAAGACACCCCCAACCCTCTAAGGTTGACGTTTGACGTACCTACCGTAAAGTTTTGCGACAAATTGTCAGAATTATTTTGTGAGCCTGCATTGAAGGGGAGTACTTCAATTAAATCACGCACATCATTAGCACCTATGTCAGTTAAGTCACTCAGTTCAGTGCTAGAGATTGGTGATGAGCTTTCAGCTTGTATCGAACGCCTTATTCGCGAACCAGTTACCGTAATTGTTTCAATTGAGTTTTGAGCTTGCACATCTTCATTTGACTCGGCATAAGCACCTGTAGGTATAGAGAGTATGCTCAAGCACCAAAGCAGGTGAGGTTTATAATTACTCATCATTTCCTCGCTTAAGTTTCACTTTAATATAGAGCTTTCAGCCACCTCCATGTGTCAAGAGCGCGTAAAACAAAACAACTAGATCAAGCATAGTCTGGTATTTTTAAAAGTCACAAATAAGCGATTTCGGTTTGCTATTTTTCAAAAAGAAAGGGATGAATTATTCAATAGAGGAGGGTTTAAAAAAGAGATGACAAGTAAAACCAAGTTAAGAAACAAAAAATAGGCATATTTAATGCAAGTCAAGGCATTTACAATAAATGCCTTGGCGAATGCCTTGGCGAATGCCTTGGCGAATGCCTCGGCGAATGCCTCGGCGAATGCCTTACCATGAGGTTAATTTTGTGTCGCTTGCTGCGAGCTTTTCAATAAACTCTGTAAACAGCGCCTGATCGTTAAGTAAAGCAGTCCTGCAAACAGCAAAGGTAGTAAAACGAAGGCAATAAATTTGTGCGCAAGGTTATGAGTTACAACGCTGTTACCTTTTAGTACTTTGTCTGAGAGTTTAACCGCTAGCGCCTTATGTAATACCTTAACTCCATGTTTAGCATTCTCTTTGAGATCGGTACTAGATAATTCTGTGTGCATCTCCTGAGCGACATCGCTGAAATAACCAATATCCGCTTTATGGCCAAGCTCAGCAGCCACAAGCGTAGAGGTTTGAGCACTCACATGAATACTGTATGGAATTATCATATGGCAAAGCACAAAAACCATAGCAAACGCTTTTGCTAACCACTGCAAGCTAGGGCGATGACGTAATTTAGGCTCAAACACACACAAAAGCGCCCATAAGCTTACATACATCAGCATTGCCTGAAATAGCCATGGTGAAAGCTGTTCAGCCAAAAAAGTAAATGCCTGTATTGCGCCAACCAACGCCAAAGACCAAAACAAATAATGGCTGGTTTTTTCAAGCAGGTTTGATAAGTCTGTCAGCAGACTCCCTATTTCCACATTGAAATCAACAATAAAAGAAATGCCAAACTGGCTACTTTTGGCAACGTTGAGCGCAGCATTAAGTGTATTTACATCAGCTAGATCTTTGAGTATTTGCTGCTCGACTTGTTGTAAATAATGTTGATTTGATTGATATAACTGTTTGTTATCATTAATTAAAGTGCTTTTAGCAAAATGCCCTTGCACGATAGCTACTAGTACCCAAACTCCCAAAACACCAAGCACGGTCGCCATCAATCGGTATTGCTGCTTTACAACCAATTGCCTCAGTGATGTTAGTAATTGCATTTTAGCGCCTCCAATCCTTGTTGCTCATTAAGGACTTTGTCTAAATCAACTGGAGTATCAACCCCAGGTACCGAGCCCTTTTGCGAATATTGCCAAATCTGAATATTCTTGAGCTTTGCAGGTGGTTGCATGGTTTGATTATATTCTGCAAACCAAAATGGATAGTCATTAAACTCAACGCCTATATTTGCTTGCCAAAAACTACCATAACTATAAATTAGCGGTTTGCATCCAGTTCGCTGCTCCAGTGCAGTTAAAAATTGTTGTAGCCGAGCTTTAATTTGTGCGGCACTTTGCGAGCGCTGTAACTCAACATCTATCATAGGTGTTAGGCTAAGCGACTTACCTTCAATGTGATTTAAAAAATTGTCTAACTGTGCTTGCGGATCATCTTCTGGTTCAAAAAAGTGATAGGCTCCCACCGCTAAGTTGGTTGCTTTTACGCCTTCAAGGTTTTGAAAGTATTTTGGATCTGTATAAGTAATGCCATCTGTCGCTTTCAAATAAACAAACTTAATGCCACTTTGCGCAACTTTTTGCCAATCAACCTGACCTTGATCATGAGATACATCTATACCGTGAGTACCTTGTGTAAAATCAGCGGTTGGCTGTGCTGATAAAAACGTCTCAAACAGCATAGGTCTGGTGATACATAGTATAGCGATGATCAGCAACACGGCTATCTGAGTTAACAATCTATAACTCATCTCATTTCCTTGAAACGTTTCGCAAATGGAAATTATATTAATTTATTCAGCAATTTAATTATAAAACCGCTCAAAAGTACAGACGTTAAATACAAAAAATTAACATACCAACCAACGTGCCAATACTTCTTTTAGCTTTTCGAGTTTCACGGGTTTACTGATAAAGTCATCCATTCCGGCATTAAAGCATGTGTTGATGTCTTCAGAAAAAATATTGGCAGTAAAGGCAATGATGGGTAAATGGCGGAATTCATTCATTTGCCGAATACGTTTAGCAGTCTCTAAACCATCTAAATTCGGCATATTCACATCCATAAGTACTAAATCAAAGTGTCTTTGTTTAAGTAACTCAAGAGCGAGTAATCCATCTTTGGCTGTGCTCACCTCTAAACCAAGTTTCACCAGCATTGCACTTACAACCACAAGATTCACATCGTTGTCTTCTGCAAGTAACACATGCCCCGTTAATAGCTCAGGGAGTTGTTTTACTGTGCCTATCTCTTGCTCTGAACCATCATCTGCAACTTCGACAGGTAACGTAATAAATACTTTAGTGCCAGTCCCTAGTTGCGACTCCATATAAATAGAGCCCCCCAGTAATGCCAGTAACTCTTTACACAAGCTAAGCCCAAGCCCAGTACCAGCATATCGATTAAGAGAAGTTCCCTGAGCCTGTTTAAAAGGTTCAAATACACGCTCTAAGTCTTGTTCAGAAATACCAATCCCCGTATCACAAACCGTTATCTTCAAGATATCTTGAGATTTGTAACTTTGCAGCTCTATATCTAAACGCACATGGCCTTTATCAGTAAACTTGATGGCGTTCCCCAGCACATTGATTAAAATCTGCTGTAGCCGTGCAATATCACTGCGTACAAATTGGGGCACTGTTGGTGAGATATTGGTATTTAGCTCCAAGCCTTTTTCAGCTGCTAATGGCTTTACCATATTCATACTACTATCAACCAAATCCATCACCGAAAAGCAGCTAATTTGAGCCTCTGCTTGCCCTTCTTCTAATTTTGACAAATCGAGTATGTTATTGATCATATTAAGTAAGTGATTACTTGATTGACTGCATATATGCAGCAACTGCGTTTGTTCGTTGCTAAGATCTTCGCTTTCTTTCAACAGCTCTATTGTGCCTAATATGCCATTAAGCGGTGTGCGAATTTCATGACTCATATTGGCTAAAAAGCGGCTTTTTGCATGGCTACTTCTTTGTGCCTGCTGCTCTGCTTCTTTTAACTTTTCAGTACGAACTAACACGCGTTTTTCTAGGTTATGCTCTCGTTGCTCCAACTCTTTGCGCATGTGCTTAAACGCCCGAGCTAAATCGCCTAGTTCATCTTTACCAGTAGAATTTATTGGATAGTCATAATGGCCCGATGAGAGCTTTTGAGCAGCGGTAGTTAACTCTTTAATAGGTGCATATAATTTTGCAGTTAACCACCAAGCGATAAATAGCACCATTACAAATACGCCTGCAAGTACTGCCCATAAAAGGTGTTGAAGCGACTGCACTTGAGCAAACATCAGCTCGTCGGGCAATATCATTGCAATGCTGTAATCAGCAGACTCAATGGGCGCAAAAAATATGTGCTCAACCTGCCCATGCTCCACATTAGTTAACGTCTCATAACCGCTATGCCCTGCTAACATTCTTAACCCAATGGCTTTGAGCTCAGCGTTATTTTGCTCAGTAATATATTGTATTTTCGCCTCATGCTCGCCCATATCATTAACAACAAGCTCCCCGTTGCTGCGGCGTAAATGGATCACTTTGTCTTTATCCCAATGATAAATAAAAGCCCCGTGGGCAGATACTACCATCACCCGAGCTTTATTTGTGAATGAGTGTTCCATTTTCTCTTTTACTATTGTGGTTAGCCTATCGATTTCTTGCCAGGGAATACTGCCAGCTAATAGACCCACAAGTGTATCTTGCTCATTGATGATACTGGCACTAATAACCAATTGTTTAATGCCCGTAGTGTAGGAGATCATGGGCTCGGACACGTAAATAATAGGCTGCTGCTCGGTATTTTGTCCGATGGCTATTTGCCAATAATCACGCTGAACAAGGCTTTTTTTACGAGCGTTTGGGTCTAAATCATTGAATGTACGACGTAGTCCCTGAGCGGGGTTGCCACCTTCAGTGTTATAAAAACTGCCGTCAAGCTCACCAACAATGAACTTCTCATATATGCCATTACTGCGGTTTTTTTCATTTTGTAAATAGTGCAGCATTTGGCTAAATTGCATGCTTTGCACACGCTGATCGTTCACCATTACTGCCAGTTCAGCTTTGCGCTGACTAAAGTATCGGTCAAACACCATAGCCCCATTACCCAGCTGTGCTTGTATCGCTTTAATACTGAGCTGTTTAGTCAGTTCACTGGTATGCGTCACGGTTAGTGCAAAAACCAACAGTAAAGGCAATAACGAACAAAATAACAACACACTTATCAAACGATGTTTTAAACGCATATTAACCAATTGAATGATGATGGTGCTTTAGAGTTTAGTCTAAATACAGGAGCCATAGGCAAATCTAAACGATTTGCTTTATTAAGCTTTGAAGTGTCCTTACAACAAGATTAGTTAACTCACAAAGAAGTAACTAAGATGAGTAGGTAACGTTTGCTAAGAGAGCCTGAATTTTGTCAGCACGACGATAGTTGTGCCTAGATGAAAATAAGTGTTTTTTCATTCTGAACTTGTTTTAGAATCTCGCACCTTAAACGAGTCGTTTTCAATGCGCGCTGCCTTTTTATGTACATCACTGAGTTTTTTTAGTGCAAGATTGTTTACAGGCAAAGGAACTTGCACAAATCTAGCCCTAATATCAGTACATACAATACGCTTACGCTTGTTTGCTGATACTTCCACAAGCCATAAGCAGCTACTTGTATCTATGTAATAAAAAGCCAATTGATTTAATCGCTTAGCAAGTTTACAGGCCGTATCAAGTGACACTTTAACCATTACACTGAGTTCTCTGTAACTAAATGATTTGTTGCCACCCCAAAGACCAACGTAGCTAAAACCAGCTCGATTTAGCTCATTTAATGAACTCATCGCCATTAAATTATTTCTTTTCTTAGTGTGCTTTCTACCCAAAGGGTTCCAAAGGCTTATTACTGCACTGTTTTTCGGCATTTGAATGACGTTCGGCTTATGCCGCTTCACATTGCACAAATCACAAGGCTGAAAATAAACTTGCCGGTACACTTGCCAAAGGCGTTGAGTTATCAAAGTTTCTGCCTCACTACTAACATATTGACTTAAACCACTATAATGCCAAATTCGTTAGCAAAGCCACGCTATCTTCTTAAGTCATCATCTAACAAAAATTAAATTAATACTTTTTAACTAGCACACACCACACAATAAACTGAGCAAATTTAATACATTAAAATTTGTAAATACAAATAAAAAAACCAGCAAGCATAGTGCGCATTTGTGACAAATTCCACCTTTAAAAATAATATACTCATTGCTAAAAAAACGTCGTTATTTTTACACGTGGAATAAAAAATTTACGGGAAAATAAAACATTACCAATTGATTTAAATCAATTTTTTAAATTAAAGCGCAACCTAAAATGTCATCAAAATTTAACGTGCAAAGTTAAATTTTAACGCTAGGATACTCCCGCCACTGAGGCAATTATCACTTTTAATTTAGAAGGAATTCTTTTGTGAAAAAATTACTGTTAACCACGATTTTAGGTCTAATTTCATCTGCTAGCTTTTCATCTTTAGCGACACCAGACCTTGCATCTGGCTATTTTTCTCCGCAAGAAGTATTAGAATATGGTCGTACGTATCAAGTGGTAAAAGAGCAGTTAAATAACGCTGGATATGAACTTCAAGGGTGTGAGCAAAACCCAGTGTATTACTTTGCCCCACCAAGTGAGGAAGTATATCTGTTTGCTCAGGCTGAGTGTTACTACTCCATTCCAAAAGATCCGAGCAAATATGCATTTCGCACAGATTATGCAACCGTTGTTGTAGATATCCACTATCATCAAGTTAATTTCTTATATCATGAAGGTAATGTTAACGTGAGTTACTTTACCGCTTACTAAGCAAATTAAGTAAGCTACATTACTACAATAATAATGTGAGGTGCACAGCGTCGCCTCACATACTCTGAGTCACTTTTAGCCTCTGTAATAAATATTTTTTCCTTCCAACCTTTTCGTTAGTAAAACCGTCTTATAGGTGGTTAAGTTAACCAATAATTAGTGTTTGTGATTAAAATCACAGTATTAAAAAATTCATTAGAATAAAAATAACATATAAATCAAACACTAAAACATTGGCATTGCGCTTGCTCACTCTTGTTCGAAAATTATAAAAATACCTTGGGATATTTCATGCTAAAACACATTACACCTCTATTATCTGCAGTTATATTAAGCGGCTGTGTTGTACATATTAATACCGCCTCAGCAGATGCAAACGTACATGTACAACGTCAACTTCAGTTATCTGCCAGTAGTTTAAAATCTCTGTCTGCGCGTGCAAACGCGGGAGATATTAAAATTATTGGTAGTTCAACTACATCAGAAATAACCGCCAACGCGGATATTTACACCCATGAGCCAAACCAATTCGTGTTTACGTTAGCGCAGCAAGGAGATTCCGCAGTGCTTATCGCAGAAGTTGATTCACACGTATCTTTTGGGTTTGTTACTTCAGCACCACGTATCGACATGACCATCACCATGCCAAGTCACCTAGCGTTAGCGCTTGAAGACTCTTCGGGTGATATTACAATCAACGGCTTAAATGCAGATATTAGTGTTAAAGATGACTCTGGAGATATCGCCATTAATGGAGGAGCCAATATCACCTTAAATGACGGCTCGGGCAGCATAAATTTAAATAATGTGACTGGAAAACTAGACATAGAGGATGACTCAGGCGATATCTCAATTGTTGGCGGAAAAAGCCTAACGTTAACCGATGACGCTGGTGACATCAGCATTTCAGGCATAACTGGCGATATGGAAATTAAAGATGACTCAGGTGACATCAAAATCGTCGGAGGTCAAAATCTGGCACTTCTTGATGACGCAGGCAATATCGACATTACTCAAGTGCATGGCGAGATTTCAATCATTGATGGCCCTGGTAATTTAAATATTAAAGGCGGTGAAAATATCACCATTGTTGACGAAGCAGGCAATATTCAAGTTACGGATGCAAAAGGCGATGTAAGCATTAACGATGGCAGTGGCGATCTTCGCGTTAATAACACCCAAGGTAATGTAACGATAAACGATGATGCTGGTGATATTTACATTGATGGCGCACAGAGCCTTGCCATTGAAAGTGATACTTCAGGTGGCCTGCATGTTGATAAAATTAAACAAGGTGTAAAAGTTAAGCAATAGCGCTTTGTTAAAAAAATAAAAAGAGCAAGATAACCACCTGCTTGCTCTTTATTTTTGTGTATTGAGTTATTAGACTAACCCTATCTTACGCATTGGAGTAAACGCCATCATGAACAACTAAGTCCTGTTATCCATTTTTATCAGTTTATTTTTTGGATCTACAGGGTTAGTGAACGTGGCTTTGCGTTTATATCTCCTATCAATATTTTATTCGCTATTACTGCGAATTAACCTCTTTGCCCGTTTGCTGCCCCTAGTTTTTAGGAGGCACCTATGAGTGTTTTACACGCATATAATTTAAGTTACCAATTTGGCAATGGTGACACGCTATTTAAAGATTTAAGCTGCACCCTTTCACATCAACGCACTGCATTGGTGGGTGATAATGGTGTAGGTAAATCAGTTTTGGGCAAACTGTTGGCAAAACAACTCACACCGAGTCAAGGCTCAGTTGAGCAGTGTGAACAAGTGGCGCTGTTTAGCCAAGAGACGCAGCCGCTGATGAGCAGTGATATCACTATCGCCCAGTTTCTCGGCGTTGATAAAGCCCTAGCAGCGCTTGAAGCTATTGCGCGGGGAGAATATGAGCAAACGCTGTTTGACGCGGTCGCTGAGCAGTGGCAACTCCCTGAACAGCTATCCGCACAACTTATAGAGCTAGGTTTAACGAGTGACCCTCATGCCCTGTGTTGTTCACTCAGCGGGGGGCAGCTTGCCAAATTAAGGTTATGGCAGTTGTTTACTAGTAGCGCCAAGGTGCTTATTTTGGATGAACCAAGTAATCACTTAGATAGCAACGGGCGTGCATGGCTGATTGAGCAACTCAATCAATTTAGCGGTTACGTATTGTTGATAAGTCACGACCAACAACTGCTTCAGCATGTCGCACATATATGGGAGCTAAGCAACATAGGGTTAAAGCAGTGCGGCGGTAATATCTGTTATTATTTGCAGCAAAAGCACCAAGAGCAACAAGCAATTAATAAGCAGTTACAAGAAGTAAAACGCCAGCAAACACAACTGAAATTAGCAGCACAAAAAGACAGAGAAAAAGCTCAGCAACGTGCAGCGCAAGGTAAAAAGCTGCGCGTGCAAGGCAGCCAAGCAAGGGTACTGCTTAACAGTCAAAAAGACAAAGCCGGCGCTAACTTGGCCGCAAAACAAAAAAACCAGCAACAGCGCAATCAAAAACTGCACAACAAAAATGAGCAATTACAGTTAAAAAGTCAGCACAATAATGCCATACAGTTTTACTTAAGTGAGCCTTCCGAGTGTGGGAAAGTAAAAAAGACACTCGTCTCTTTAGTCAATTTACAGCTTCCATTTGGCAACGCTTCAGCACTTAATTTACAGGTAAAAACGTCGCAAAAATGGCATATAAAAGGCGGTAATGGCTGTGGCAAGTCTACCTTGCTAAAGGTTTTGCAAAACACTTTGAAGCCCCTATCAGGAGAGCTCAAAGTAAATACCTCGCTGAGCTATGTTGATCAGCATTTTAGTCAATTGCCGTCGCTGCTTAATGCAACTGAAGTTGTTGAACAGTACTGCCCAACAGTCACCCGTAGCGATCGTTACACACTGCTTGCTAGCATTGGTTTAAAACACAAAAAAGTTGAGCAACCCATAAGCTCACTCAGTGGCGGAGAAAAAATGAAATTAACCTTGTTATGCGCAAGCCACCAGTTACCCACGCCTTTGCTACTTCTTGACGAACCAGACAACCACTTAGATTTAATATCAAAGCAGCAACTTGCTAAGGCGCTTAACCGCTATCAAGGGAGTTTTTTGCTGATAAGCCATGACGATTATTTTGTTAAGCAAGTTGGTGTGGCCCATACGCTAGCTATGTAAGGGCTAAAAATGAAGTGTAAAGGGGGTTGACGAATTACCCCTACCAGTTAAAGCCTTGCTCAAGCTTAGGCATAGTCAAAACTTGAGCAAGGCAGACAACATATCTGCTGTGTTAACTTAACAGCTCTTGGCGCACAATATCAGCCCCTGCGGTAAGGGCTTGTAACTTTGCGTTTGCCACAGCTCTAGATAGCGGAGCCATACCACAGTTAGTACAAGGATAAAGCTTATCGGCATCAACATATTTAAGCGCAGCGCGCAGCGTATTGGCCACTTCTTCTGGTGTTTCTATAGTGTTGCTGGCCACATCAATGGCACCCACCATCACTTTTTTACCACGAATAAGCTCAAGCAGTTCGATAGGCACCTGTGAGTTATGACACTCCAAAGAGATAATATCGATATTCGACTTTTGTAGTTTTGGAAACGCTTCTTCGTATTGTCGCCACTCAGAGCCTAGGGTTTTCTTCCAATCAGTATTGGCTTTAATGCCATAGCCATAGCAAATATGTACCGCAGTCTCGCACTTAAGCCCTTCAATGGCCCGCTCTAATGCAGCAATCCCCCATTCGTTCACTTCATCGAAGAACACGTTAAATGCAGGCTCGTCAAACTGGATAATATCAACCCCAGCGGCTTCAAGCTCTTTGGCCTCTTGGTTCAGAATTTTGGCAAATTCCCACGCCAGCTTTTCACGGTTTTCATAATACGCATCATACAAGGTATCTACCATGGTCATTGGCCCTGGCAGCGCCCACTTGATAGGCTGTTTGGTTTGCTTGCGTAAAAACTTGGCATCGTCAACAAACACCGGTTTTTGGCGAGATACGGGCCCCACCACGGTTGGTACGCTGGCATCATAACGGTCACGAATTTTAACGGTTTGCCGCTTAGTAAAATCAACGCCATCTAAGTGTTCAATAAAGGTGGTTACAAAGTGCTGGCGCGTTTGCTCACCGTCGCTGACGATATCAATGCCTGCTAACTGTTGCTCTTGCAATGACACACGCAACGCATCTTGTTTGCCATCAATAAGTTCGTTGCCTTGCAACTTCCATGGCGACCACAGAGTTTCAGGCTGAGCAAGCCAAGCAGGCTTTGGTAAACTGCCTGCCGTTGATGTTGGTAATAGTGTTTTCATAATAAACTCTTTGATGTTCCCGTTGACTATAAAACGTAATTGGCAGAAAACTGCTCAAGAAAGCTTTGGTATGGCTTAATAAAGTACTCTTGGGCAAACTTGCCTTGTTTCACCGCTAATTTGCTGCGCTCTTCTCGGTCATACACAATTTGCGTTACTGAGTGGTCAGAGTTTTTTAAGTTAGGTTGATACAGCCTGCCCGCCACCGCATTGGCATTGTAAATTTCTGGACGGTAGATTTTTTGGAACGTTTCCATTGTGGCGATGGTGCTAATTAGCTCTATATTTGTGTAATCGTTTAGCAAGTCACCAAAAAAGTAAAACGCCAGCGGTGCAACACTATTAGGCGGCATAAAATAGCGCACCGCTAAGCCCATCTTTTTGAAATATTGCTCGGTTAATGACGACTCATTGGGCTGATATTCAAAGCCCAAAACTGGGTGCAGATTTTCAGTTCTATGATAAGTTTTATTATCAGAAACACTTAAGCAGATCATTGGCGGCTTTTTGAAATGCGCTTTGTATGTAGCCGAGTCAACAAAGTATTTAAACAGCTTACCGTGTAGCTCACCAAAATTATCTGGAATACTAAACTGCGGTTTATCTTTATTATGCTCTAGCAACAAAATGCTAAAGTCGTAATCACGTACGTAGGATGAAAAGTTATTGCCTACAATACCCTCAATACGCTCACCGCTTTGATGGTCAACAATATTGGTTTTTAACACTTCAATAGATGGAAAGGTTTGGCCACCGCCCGCAATATCTAAATCAACAGAAATGATTTCAAGCTCAACACTATAACGGTCAGCCTTTGGGTTATCCCAACTTGCCAATGCGTTAAAGCGATTGTCAATCATGGTTAGGGCATTAGTTAAATTCTGCTTGCGGCATTCTCCACGAGCTAAATTCGCAAAATTGGTGGTAATACGTGTGCTGTCTGATGGCTGATAATTTTCATCCAGACGTATGCTTTTAATGGTAAATGTAATGTCTTTGTTCATGGTGCGCTGGTATCCAAAAAATGTGTGTATAAATCTCACTGCGCTTTGTTTTTAGCCAGTGAGCTATAGCTAAAATAATCTTTAGAGCCGAGTAATCATCGCGCTCTAAGTTAGGCGATGCAGAATTTATACGTGGATAACCGCGTGAAGAAAAACGGTATTAATTCACTTCAAACTTGAGTCTCTCTCATGATTTAGCACACTAAATCAGCCCTTATTCGTAAATGTGCGAGAAAAATAGCAAACCGCACTAATAGAAATCAAAACATCTAGACATCCAAACACCCAAATTGAATTTACTTCATTTAAAACATGAGGATTATTCAGTGCTTACAAGGCTTAAAGCTGACGTTATGTTGATATACTCGCCAACCATGTAGCGCGTGAGGTCATAAGCCAGACAAAAGGCTCTGTAACCAAACGATTAATATTTCAATAAGATAAGTAGAGATAAAACAAATGAATGAACTCATCATCTTGTTTTTTTACTGCGCAATACTTGGCAGTGGCGTGGGGTTTTTGGCAGGCTTGTTAGGCATTGGTGGTGGGTTGGTAATAGTGCCTATTCTAAGCAGCATATTACTTTATTTTGCGATATTACCTGCTGAGCAAGTGGTTATTGCAGCCATTGCGACATCATTGGCGTCGATATTATTCACGTCAACCTCTTCAGCGCTTGCTCATCATAAAAATGGCAATGTGCCTTGGTCAATCGCTCCTTGGATCATGGCAGGCGTGGCGCTAGGCGCGCTTGTCAGCGGCTTTATGGCAGCCTTCCTACCTGAAAATATGGTACGCATGATATTTGCCGCAACGGTGTTGCTTATCGCAATCAAAATGTTTTTAAGTGGCAAAAATGCCGCTTCCGTGGTGCGAGAGCTTCCAAATAAAGGGGTATTAACTTTATTTACCACCCTGACGGGCGGACTGTCAGCCATGATAGGCATTGGCGGTGGCGCTTTGTTGGTACCGCTACTGACGTTTTTTTCAATCGATATGAAAAAAGCCATCGGCTGCGCCTCTGCATGCGGCATAGTTATCGCCTTGTTTGGCACCGTTGGCTATATCAGCTCAGGCAGCACCCAGTTTGACCTAGCTGACGGCTTTGCAGGCTTTGTATACTTACCCGCTCTGGCTGGAATTGTGTGCACCTCATGGTTTACCGCCCCACTTGGCGCAAAAGCCACACACCACCTCCCCGTTTCAACCATCAAAAAAATCTTCGCCGTACTGTTGGTGGTCATGGCTGTAAATATGATTATGAAATGATAAAACGCTGTGTTAGCGTGTTTTAGTTAATGGTTAAAAATGGTTTAGCCCCGTGTGTACGGGGAACACTTCAAATACGTTTCCCTGTGAATTAAAAAAATCGGTTTAGCCCCGTGGGTACGGGGAACACGCGTTTACTTGGGGTTTCGGCCTCATTATCACACGGTTTAGCCCCGTGGGTACGGGGAACACCATTTTTTAATCTCCGCCCTTGTCAGTCGTTCCGATTTAGCCCCGTGGGTACGGGGAACACCAGTAAAAGCCAAGCCCCGTTACCTCTGTGAACGGTTTAGCCCCGTGGGTACGGGGAACACAACAATGATCACACGATCTCACACTAACTACACGGTTTAGCCCCGTGGGTACGGGGAACACACAGTATCTGGATCTCAATACTATTTGCCACGCGGTTTAGCCCCGTGGGTACGGGGAACACACAGTATCTGGATCTCAATACTATTTGCCACGCGGTTTAGCCCCGTGGGTACGGGGAACACTAATTGGCTGTCCCTTGTTCTAGGTTCTCTCTCGGTTTAGCCCCGTGGGTACGGGGAACACACGTTAATAGCAACGAGATAATATCACCTAACCGGTTTAGCCCCGTGGGTACGGGGAACACCCTGCCCGAAAAGCCGTATTGGTAAATATGGCGGTTTAGCCCCGTGGGTACGGGGAACACGCCAGAGGTCGAACCTGAGCAAAGCGAAAAGACGGTTTAGCCCCGTGGGTACGGGGAACACCGTGATGAATTACGCCTGTACTGTCGCAATGACGGTTTAGCCCCGTGGGTACGGGGAACACGAACTAGAAGATGATTTTTAATCTCCATTAATCGGTTTAGCCCCGTGGGTACGGGGAACACGGTGATTTTAGCGAGTCAACAGAATCTGAAGGCGGTTTAGCCCCGTGGGTACGGGGAACACCCTGCCCGAAAAGCCGTATTGGTAAATATGGCGGTTTAGCCCCGTGGGTACGGGGAACACCGTGATGAATTACGCCTGTACTGTCGCAATGACGGTTTAGCCCCGTGGGTACGGGGAACACTTCTGATTCCGCCCCGCCTTCCTGTCTAATTTCGGTTTAGCCCCGTGGGTACGGGGAACACTTGTTACAGTAAAGTAGCATTCTGCTGTAGAGCGGTTTAGCCCCGTGGGTACGGGGAACACTGAAAAACTCTGATTCTGTACTCTGCCATTAACGGTTTAGCCCCGTGGGTACGGGGAACACTCTGGCGCACCTCTAAAGTTAGGGCTAACAACCGGTTTAGCCCCGTGGGTACGGGGAACACTTATCGCCGTTTGTTTGCGCTGCCAGTAGTGACGGTTTAGCCCCGTGGGTACGGGGAACACAGCTGCAAGACCTTCCAATTGAACCGCACGAACGGTTTAGCCCCGTGGGTACGGGGAACACGAATTAAAGTTATCGTTAAAATCATCAACTGCCGGTTTAGCCCCGTGGGTACGGGGAACACGTGTATGCTGCACCATTACTAAACTGTAAAAGCGGTTTAGCCCCGTGGGTACGGGGAACACCTCGTCCTCAGTCTTGGCCGTCAATAAAACCTCGGTTTAGCCCCGTGGGTACGGGGAACACCCTGTGCCATCAATTGAGCGATACACGTAAGCCGGTTTAGCCCCGTGGGTACGGGGAACACCGCCTATTGCTATTAGCTGGTTGAATGTCACCCGGTTTAGCCCCGTGGGTACGGGGAACACCCTCAACATTTATCAATGATTCTGTACCAATACGGTTTAGCCCCGTGGGTACGGGGAACACTGCATGCGCTTTTTAATGCGCGCTAGCACAAGCGGTTTAGCCCCGTGGGTACGGGGAACACTCCTTTTGTCGCTCCATGACTGAATACAGACCCGGTTTAGCCCCGTGGGTACGGGGAACACTGCTCTCCTTTCAACTGTTAAAATCCCCATATCGGTTTAGCCCCGTGGGTACGGGGAACACTACAAACTCAGCTCCGTTAGCCGCTAAGAATGCGGTTTAGCCCCGTGGGTACGGGGAACACTTCAATTATCGAGTACTTGGGGAGTGGTAACTCGGTTTAGCCCCGTGGGTACGGGGAACACTTTATAAGTATGTGCAAAACTGCGGGCATTGACGGTTTAGCCCCGTGGGTACGGGGAACACGCTTTGCCATGTCTTTCATTTTATCCAAATGCCGGTTTAGCCCCGTGGGTACGGGGAACACAAAAACGTATACTTTGCGCTCATTAAATAACCCGGTTTAGCCCCGTGGGTACGGGGAACACTCAAGGTATATAAAGACGGCCTATTTGCTCTCCGGTTTAGCCCCGTGGGTACGGGGAACACCTAGCTCAGAAACTTGGGATGCAATAACAACGCGGTTTAGCCCCGTGGGTACGGGGAACACTGACGCAACGTGCGGCCTAAGTGCTTTATTTCCGGTTTAGCCCCGTGGGTACGGGGAACACTTTAGCTTTCTCATTCCAGCGTTGTAAAACACCGGTTTAGCCCCGTGGGTACGGGGAACACGGGCTAACAACCTTAAAGCTAAACCAACCGTACGGTTTAGCCCCGTGGGTACGGGGAACACCCCACCATAATTAAAATTGGAATTACCACCACCGGTTTAGCCCCGTGGGTACGGGGAACACCGAATATAGCCGTTTATGTCTTCATCATATTGCGGTTTAGCCCCGTGGGTACGGGGAACACATCATTACAACACAGGCCTGCATGATGTAGGCCGGTTTAGCCCCGTGGGTACGGGGAACACTCTAAAAGTATACACTTGTTTTTATTAAAGAAAAATGCGCATTCAAAATCCACCAAAAATATTAGGTACAAACCTTCTATTTTTTATGCTTCTAAAAACGACTATTTCCAAATTATTAAAGAACAAATAATAGACGAAAACTAAAAAACTACGACTGGGTACTTTCGTCACTTTTGGGCGTATATTTCACCAATCTCAATCCTTGAAAATCGACGGGCATTCGGGCGTTTTCGCCATAAGTAATAAAATCAAAACCCGATTCGGTATTGGTTGCCCAAGCCATAACCACATTACCGTCTTCGGCCAGTTCACTGACCTGAAACCAAATCATTTCGCGAATGCGGCGACTAACATCACCAACATACACGCCTGCTCTAATTTCAAGCAGCCAAACTGCAAGCCGCCCACGCAGCCTTGGCGGAACCGTTTCAGTCACTACCACACACATACTCATCATGAACCACCACTTCGATGGCCTTCGTCACCTATTGATTCAGGTTCTGGAATAGCGGGAGGTTGTGCATCGGCATAAGGCTCTGGTGGGGTGATCTCACCCGCGGCAAGTACTTCTTCAATAAGAGGAATAAGACGTTGTAATACTTTTTCTTTGCGAAAGGCTTCACGACATGCAATACGTACCTCGCGATCTGGCGATTGCGTGCGACGTTTAGCAACTTTAAATGCCACAGGTACTACAGTATCGAACTTAATAATGTCTGCAATATCATACACAAACGATAGTGGCTTACCGGTATGCAAAAAACCTATGGCGGGCGCATAACCCGCCGCTAACACCGCCGCTTCGGTTACGCCATACAAACACGACGTTGCGGCACTAATGCACTGATTAATAACATCACCTTTAGCCCAATCTTTAGGGTCGTAGCGCCTACCCTGCCAACTTACTTGATACTGTTTAGCCAGTAATTCGTAGGTCTTGCGCACGCGCGTACCTTCAATACCACGTAATTGGTCAACAGATCTGCGCTCGGGTGCCGGCTCGCCAAAACGTAACTCGAACATTTTACGCACCACTTTGAGCCGTAAATCTTCGTCCAACGCTAATTTGGCCTGATACAGCAACTTATCTGAGCGCGCACCACCGGGTTGCCCTGCGGAATACAAGCGTACACCTGCTTCACCCACCCATATCAGCAAAGTGCCGGTGGTTGCTGCCAGCTTCACCGCTGCATGACTCACCCGAGTACCCGGCTCCAGCATAATACACACCACAGAGCCCACAGGAATAAGCATTCGCTCACCGTTTACCTCGTCAATCACAGCAAACGCGCCATCCCGTACGTCAATACGCCCCATGCCAATAAAAATCATCGAGTTACGATCTTTTATCGGAATCGGTTTTAAAGGAAGAAATGCCATTCCCTGCACTCCTGTTTTTTAAAAATAAAAAAGGCGAGTCACCCCGCCTTATTGATTAATTTACAGTGGTTTTATTAGCAATAACCCACAGCCAAACGCTTTAGAACGGCCAATGCCGTTAAACAGCGCCTCAGTGAATTTTTCAGGGTCGGTCACTTCAAGCTGACCGGTGATATCCACCGTTGAGAATCGAATTTGGTTCTTGCCTTTCGCTACCTGATGTTGCTGATAAGCATAGATATCACACTCAGCCAGCTCGGTTTTAGCACCTAATTTAGATAGGCGATCGGCCCACCACTGGCGCAACACCAAATCTGTTTTAAACCTTAACCACATTTCAAGTAGCTCACTGCGTGCGATTTGCTCAGATAACTGTAGCTCCGCTTTCCAATTTGCGACCATCACATCATCAGCAAAATCTAACAGCTGGCTTTTTAATCGTGATTTTTTATCCCCTTTAGGATTAACACCTAACTTTGTAAGCTCGCTCAGCAATAAACTTTGCTGCGTGTTCATTACTACATCATGGCGGCGATTACTTTTGCATACCGTTGGGTTAATCGTGATTTGATACCCTAGCTTTTGCCCAGCGTGTAATATAGGGTTGAAGCGTTTGGTTTGGACAGCAAACACACCTTCATAATTTTGGGGCTCCGTTGCTGAGAGCACCAAAAACTGATCAAGCGCATCATTGTTTGTGCAATACAAAAACGCTCGTTTTTGTTCCCCGCTAAACAGCTTCCAGAGCAATTGATGACTTGCGTAGCAGCCATTTACAGCAAGCTTTCGTCGCTCTTCCCTAGCCGAAGCACTATCCGACAATTTTACCTGACTTAAAAACACAGGTACCTCCTTATCTTTGATATTCAACCACCAGCTGATGCTCAGTTCGCAATTCAAACAGCCACTCTTTTCTGTCTATCGGGTTATCCCGCACACTCTGAGTGTGCACACGCTCAGCATGTTCAGGTAGTAGATCTTCCCTACCTCCCTGCCAGTAATAACTGACTGTTTTATCCGGTTTGAGCCAAATTGAATCGGCCTGCTCAGTACCCAATATTGGTGGAAACTCATGGTCTAATGCAGCTTTTAGTGACACGTTTTCAACCAAGGTCGGGCACAAAGGCGCAGCCAATGGGCAAGACTTTCGTCCAAGATACAACATGTACTTAGGCCGTAATAACGCCGAGCGGATCACATCAAGCGAATACTGTGACGAACGTGACTCCAGTGCAACAACCCACAAACCACTTTCTCGATAATCACGGTTTGAAAGTACTGTATTTACTTTCTTCGACTTGTATAACTCATCACGCCGAGTATATAACTGCGTTTTTTTATCTTCACTCGGCACCTGTGCTGTATGAAAATCTCTAAGTAAACTGCCCACGTTGTATTGCTTAACATGACAGCTTAACGCTTCATTCAACGCAGTTAGCTCGGCTTTGTCTTCACGCTTAATTCCAAGTGCAGCAGCAACCAGACCGAGCAAGGCTCCGCGTGTTGGGCGAACATGAGTGGGCCTATCGCCCCCCACGGCCGCATCACCCCAACTCGCTAACGGGCCATACAGTCTGAACACCAAGTAGTTACTGGTTTTCATAGCAACTCCATTAATCAGCAGCAAAAGCCTGCAAAGACTTAAAGTTGCCTTCACCGGTTAACACATTAATAGACTGGCGACTGTCTGCACAAGGTTCATAAACAGAATCAAAGTTCTTGATTTGGCTTTCTAATCGCTGCACTGCTATCTGCGTCACGTTCTCACTCTCGTCAAGGGCCTTTACAGGGCTTACAAAAGCACTTGCCAGTGAACGAGGCTGCTGCTCCCCTTTTTCTACCAGAATGTAAGAGGCGTAAGCATGAGAAGCAAAACTATTTTGTTTACCTTTTGGAGAGATCTTAGCGATACACTCAAGCAACGAAGCAATGGTTTTATTGGCAAGCTCTAAGTCACCAGAGAGATTGTCAACTAGCTGCTCTTTATCAATGCAGATATAGTTATACAAAACCGCAGAAGCAAAACCGCTGTCACCTATATGCGCAGCACCTTGCTCTCCTTTACCTGCATTCAGGTCATCCACCGCCGTGAAATAGTCACTTTCAACCGTCACGTTTTCCACGCTAATGGCATGTGCAACCTGACAGGCCGCTTCAACATTAAATTCAGGGCTTGAAGCCAACATGCGGCCAAACAAAGCAATATCCGCAGCTTGGTTTTCTGCTTTGAGTAACTTAAGTTCTTCTTTTTCAGGTCCGCGATTCTCTGCAGCTAGTTGGTCAGCCAATGCAAATACCGCTGCTTTTTCACTGGGGCTAATATGTGCTAGTTGCTCAATCTCTAGTGAATCTTTTTTACCCTTACCAAACACACCGGCTATCTCAACTGCCCAGCTTTTTGCATCTTTTTCCTTTATTTCTTTTTCTAGTAGATAGTTAAATACTTCTGTACCAAGCTTCTTCGTTCGAGTACCGATATGTTCTGCCAAGCTTGATTGAAACACATCACTTACCCGCCAATTACGCTTGGAGCTTTGCGAGCTGACTCGCAGACGTTCAAAGCCACCAAATTTGGCTGTTTTTGGCCGGCCAGTCTCTTCCCTGTTCAGATTTGCAGGTGCGTATGAAGTCAATGTGTGGATCTGAATAAATTTGCTCATGATATTTTCCTTATTTATGCCTTGCTCGCTGCATCTTTGTAATAGTCCATCGCCCAGCGTACGGCGATCCGCTTGTCTGCTCGTCTCGGAGCTTGATGGTAATGCTCTTCAAACCAACAGGCGATGTCATCCGCCAAACTTAAGATATTGGTTTTATGCTTTAGTTGGGCCAGAAGACGACTGAGTTGTGTAACAAACTCCTGCTCATTTTTTGCTGCCTGAAGGTTTTGAAATCTTAATTCACTCACCACAGGTTTATCAGTACCCTCTTCAAGGTGACCTAGATCACGAGCAAAAGAGCCATGCTCATGATGACTTCTCACCAAACTAAGGCTTTTTGCAATCACTGCAAAACAAGGCATAAGCCATGGTTTTCGGTTAGCGTGTATTTCACTCGGTAGCGCCTGCCACAATGCAGAAAAACCTTGTGTCAGGTAGACATCATCCAACCTTGCAGCTCGTTTGAGCTGAGCACGAAACACCGTAGGTGCAGGTCGAATATTCAGCTCAGCTTGTGTGACTTCATCATCCGACATGGCTATCCACCAGCGAAACAGCGTGTGAAATGCATCCCAGCTTACTGATTTAAACAACTGGCTTTGCGGTTTATACTCCAGCTTCATTGGCTTGTGCCTCCTTGTTTTGTATCTTTATGTCATAGCGATGTTTAAAGTCTTTGCTGGTCTTCTTACTATGCAACCAAGCAGTCAATTTTTGCCTCGCTGCAACTTTCCTAGCGATTGCTTTATTGTCCATCGAAGTGCTCAATACCACCTCGTCGAAAATATCTAACGCCGTATTGAGGGCCTGATAGAACCAGCGCTTTGCATCCTCACTGCGTAGCTCACCTTGAAGACAAATGGCCTGAGCTGCAATAAAGTAATCACGCTCTGTGCGCTGCCAGTAACTTAATACATGTTGCGCCAAATCAGCTTTAACATCTTTGGGCCTGTCAAACAGCGCCTCTTTAATCAACGTACGCATCATGCTGCTAAACTCCATCGCAATTTGCAGCGCTTGATTTAAGTCATGGATAACATTTTTACGTTTACTTTCGTCCAACAAAAATACTGGAAATTGGCTGTCATACCAGCAGCGGGCTTTCATATTGTCCATATCAAAGCCGAACGCCCATAGTCTTGGCTGCTGCTCAAGGTATTCCATTTTTATGTCGTAAAATTCTTGAATGACTTGGGCTGGGTGGTTTCCTTCACTTTCATTAGCGAAACACAATGCATGCCACTGCTTGTATTGAATACCACCAGGCTGCCCTTTACTGGACAAATTGTCTTCATTAGGTTTTTTCGGGTCATTACGATAATGTGTGAGTGGATGCCACCAACTCCCCGCATAGTTGTTGCCATAGTTCGTGGTGGCAAAAGATTTAACCAGCACCTCACTTTGATGCCCCGTCAGTGAGCAAGTGCCAGCTAACTTCTCTGGCAGCAAGCGTATGCGTCTGGGCATTGCCCAAAAGTGCGTAAGAAAGTGTGCATCTTTAAAGAGCACTTCTGTTCCTTTTTCTTTACTGACTTTGGTGCCTTCAAGCCAAGGGAAAATAATCCCTGATTGCAACTGTGCATCACTCACTTGAGGCTCAATACAAACATTAAGCCATAGTTTGTGCCACAAACTCGCTGACTCTTCATTGGGCAACAACAAGGTTGTCAGTGGTCCACCACCTCGAAGTCCAGTCCTATAGCCCTGACCACCTGTAGGGGCGTTAATTTGTAAGGTGAATAATGCAAGCGCCGCCATTTCAGGGCTCATTGCTTCAACCTGACCTCGTTTTATAAAATGATCCACATTATTCTTAAGCGTGTTGTCACCCGGTGTTTCTATCAACAATGTATTGATGTTCTGTGTGCCTGCACTTTGTAGCGGATCTAAGTCCTGCATAAATAGTGGACCGTCACCAAACAAATTAAACGCATGTACTGCTTTATCGAATGACTGGGCAAGCTCTTGCTCCGAAGGTGGCGATTCATACCAGTTGTACCAGTCTTCACTCTCCTTCGGAGAGCAGCAGGTCTGTAATAAACCAATAGCAAACTGATACGCGGCTCCATAAAAATCGGCGCGTGGCAAAGCAAAGTCAACCACATCTGGATTGGCTATCGCCGACAAAGGTAACTGCTTAACGGAATTATCCCTAAGCCGGTAATATAGCCAGGGGTCCTGTACTAAATTATTCATATCACTTTCCCTAATTGAAATGGAGGGAAGCACCTGAAAGGTGTCACTCACTAACCTCGATAAGTCCTTTGAAATTATCGTACAAAAACTTCTCATCACTTCCTTGCAACCAACATTGCTTGTATTTGAGTGAAGGGTTGCTCTCTATCAACTCTACCAACTGTTCATCATACTCACTCGGTACAGGCACCAGCTTTTTTGCGATGCTGTTTTGATCGACCCGAATTTCACTATGCTGTAGCAGGTGCTTCTTAGTTAAACCCTCTGCATAAAATGCAAGTCGTCCATCGCTTGTGCGCTTTAACACCACAATTTGAACGCTCACTCTGTCACTGTATCTGGTGTTGATCTCTAGTTCTTCACCCATCCAAACATTACCAGCTTGGCGACAATACCCCTTTTGCCAATCCTGTTTCTGCAAAGTCGCCTGATTTTCCATCGCTCGTGTTTGCGCTTGATATTCACTGTGGTAACAGTCAAGGTTGGCTGGCCGAGTTTTTAGCGCTGCCTGACTGTAGACACTTTCAACAAGATCACGCGCATCGCCCGGCAAATACAACCCGCCTTTCTCTTTTAGTACTTTTTGCGTTAACCAAATAATGGCAGGGCTTCGATAAACAGCAGCCGTCCCGGAATGGGTTTTGTGTAGCCAGTCCTTTTCGGGCTCGTTTTGCCACTCAGGGCAAAACACCTTCAAAACAGCTGGGGAACGTTTATCTTCTGACAGCGCGGGTTGGTAATTGCCGTGTTCATCGCGGATATGGCGTCTAAGTCGGCCTGCACGCTGAATTAAATCGTCAATGGGGCAAATATCACTGAGCATAAAATCACAGTCCGCATCGATTGATTCTTGGAATACCTGAGTGGAAATTAATATTTGCCCCTGCCTTTGCTGCGTAGAGCTTTGCTTACCTAGCCTGCCAAGTACCTCTTTTTCCTTTTGCTTTCTGTCGTATAAAGTAAAGCGACTATGAAACAAAGTAATATGTGTTTGCGGGTAGCGTTCTGCGAGTAAAGCATATGCTTGCTGCGCATCTGCAACCGTATTACGCACCCAAACAACGGTCTCGCCGCGTGATGCTCTCAACAGTATCTCTTCAATACAGGCCTGCTCGCAGTGGATAAACTCAACCTGCACAGATTTGTGATTTCTTGGCAAACTTGCAACTAGTTGCTCGTTTAATTTGCCTTGTTCATTTATCCAAGTTGCTAATGGAAAGCCTGTTTGTTGAGTGTACTCGGGAGATTCAAGACCAAGCTCTTCTTGCCAGATCTGACAGAGTCTGTTGCGCCTTTCCAGCGGCAAGGTTGCGGTAAGCAGGATCACACTGCCTCCAAATCGTAAATGAATACGTAGCAAATCTTCCAGCAGAGTGAACATATACTGATCTGCGGCATGCACTTCATCCAGTATCAATACTTTACGAAACAAGCCATGAAAACGTAGCGTGCTGTGTTTAGAGGCTAAAACTGACAGCAAAGGCTGATCAATCGTGCCAACGCCAGCATGAGCGAGCAACGCCTTCTTTTTAGAGTCAGCATACCAAGCATGGCAAGCCTGACTTGCCGTTTCATCGGCTTGGCCATACTCAAGATCGGGTAATTGCTCTGTGACCAGCGAATCCTGATAGGTATCGTCCATCATGCTCGCGCCATGCGCTAATACCAGACTGGCTTTTTTGCCGTCAACGGACATCATTTGCCCGTAATGCTGTGCAATACGATGGTACATGGCGCTAGAGGTAGCCATAGTCGGTAAGCCAAAATAGAAACCATCTGCGGCCTTTGCCTGCATTAAACGATGTAGCAAGATAAGCGCCGCCTCGGTTTTGCCCGCGCCTGTTACATCTTCCAGAATAAATAACTGTGGTGAAGAGCCAACAGGCACTTGCTCAGCAAACGACTGCAACGGAGTTGGTGTACTGAAGCCAAAATGTTTAGCGGTTGACTCATAAGGGAAAACCTCAACTTGCCCAGTCAGCTGCCTGTCTGAAAGAGCTTTATGCGCCTGTTTTGTAGCTTCAAACCAGTAAGTTTGTAAAGCCATCGGCTCAGAGTGATATGCAAAATACTGCGTGTCAGAACCCAGCCAGTCAGCCAGAGTACACAAACCAGCAAGGTGCCAACTGGCATATCTTAGGTGATCACGCCACACTCTATCCGAAAACTTTTCTGTTGGCAGATCAATAGCGAATAGCTCAATGCAACACGCGATAAACTCTGTACAAGCTAGGTAATTTTCTTCGACACAGTAGTCTTCAACTTTGCTGCCAAACTTGTTGGCAACAACCGGCTCACCGTGATGACCAAAAACGCAATTTAGCATAACGCGAAGCGAATCTATCTTTTTAAAGGCTTGCGTTACCTCGTCCGCTGCGCCTTTAATTTGCTTGGCGCAGGTTTTCCAAAAATGATGTCCCAAACCATCATGTCGGGCGTCCTTTGCACAGTAGGGTTCTTTCGACTTTTTCTGGCTCAATTCACTGCCTTGAAACTCAGCCAAATTTTGAAATGCAGCAGAAAACTTACCTAAATCATGAATGGAAACAAAGAAACCAACGAGTGACTTAAGCTGTGGAATAGATAACCCCAGAAACTCGGACAAATCTTGAGTAAATTGTTTGTTTAGGTCTAAATAGGTCAACGCAACCGCTGCTACATCAAGGCTATGAAATACAAGTAGATGATAACGGTGAAAAGTTTCGCTCGGCCTGACAATTTGCCAACTTTTTTTGTTTGCAAGCGCCTGTAGGTGTTCGACAGATTTAACGCCTTTATACCGCTCAACGATATTTTGTAACGGTTCACCATTTATCTCACTCATACAGTAATCAACTTCGAGTGGCTTTCTGGCTTTACCCCAGTATTTGAACATTAAACTGTTTAAATCTGTCATGTTGCTCTAGTCCTTGCTTCCAATAAACTCAGATTACGCTTTGAATAACTTACCGACAATCCTGCGATTACAACCAGTAAAAAATTTAGCAGGTTCGCCCATTTCTAATTTTTCACCCATTCCACAAATGCCCCCTTGCGCTTAATTCTCGGTAGCATTCTGGGACTATCACGATTTGCTGTGCTTCTGGATTTGGGTGTTGAAAATCAAGACGTAAGATGGAGATTAAATAGTTGATAAGTGCTGCATTGGTGACAATGGTGGCTCGTTGGTTTTGCATATTAAAATCGCGGGCAATCACTTGCTGTGCATAATGCGATAAACGCGGATCTGGCATAATTACTAATTCAACAGGTGTTTGCCAACTCACATCGTCTTGCTGGCTCATTTTAGCTTTACACTTGTAATCCAATTCAGCTGATAAAATACGCGATAACGAAAAATCTCTATATGAGTCTGAAGCCTCACAATAAGCACGTAAATGAAAACGCAATCCTGTATTGACCAGACTGTGCGGGCGAATGATGCGCTCGGTTTCGCTATTATGCTTAATTGATTGATAGCGTATATCAAGGGCGGATAGTTTACGGCACGCAGTGAGGATTGGCCGCAGTAACTGTGGCTCAAGTTTGCGATTTGGCAGGGGTAATACGCTTAAATGATTTTGCGTAAGTTGATGCACATGTGGTTCAGCAACGCGCTGCGTGTACTCGGTAAAGTTTTCGGAAATTAATTGGGGTGTAAAGGGGCTTGCCAAACAATGTGCTTTTTCAGACTCATCGTAATATAGATCTAGCGCTTGTTCATCTATAAACCGATTTAAATATTTACTCGCACTAGGGCGAGAAAGTCCAAATTTATGTTGAAATAATCCTGTTTGAATCTGCCCTTCCCAAAGCAATAGCGCTTCGAAATAGCGAAAATAGTCGTCTTCCTTGGTTGCCATACTATGCTCCATCAAAAGTTAATTTAATGTAGCATAAACGTATTTTGTTTTCTTGATTTATATCACTTTAGGGTTTTAGGGGTTTGAAATGTTCTGGTGAGGCTTTGAATGACAAGCTAAATATTGAACTTGTAACCTAGTTAGGAGCTCGTTTTCTGCTGCTCTAAAAATAATAAAACGTCCTCATTTTGAACACGGCGATATAGATCGGCTACAGAGATTTCGCAGTCTATTGAGTTTAAGGTAAACACTTCACCTAAAAAATAGTGTGTAGAGCGCCAGTCATCACTCTTTCTATATACGGTGATATCTGCAACATCTTGTTCGATCACTACGTATTCTTCTAACGTGGGAATATTGATGTACTCAAGTAATTTAACTTTTTCGTCCATTTTTCGGGTTGAACGGGAAATTACTTCCACAATAACAATCGGAGTGGTTGTGAAATAAGGCTCTGATTCATCAAAATGACAATCCACCGACACATCGGGGTAGTAAAAATTATCACGTACGCGCACTTTCATATCTGAACCGAAAGGTTCACACGGTGACCCTTCAAGGTGATTACCCAGCTTTCTTGCCATATTTTGACAAATCCGCTCATGATTAGCACTGGCACCTGCCATTGCATACACTTGCCCATCGATCAGCTCATGTTTAACAGCGCTCTTCAGTTCTCCAAGTAAGTAGGCTTCTGGGGACAAAGCATCATTATTTTTAGCAATTGGCATGCAAACTCCTAAGGTTCTGTTATGAGTTATTGCGATTAAACCCTGTACTTACGATACGTTTATATTATACCCATAGCGTTCCCATTGGAAACGATTTAACCCCGTGGGTACGGGGAACACTTTAGTCCGTCTCTATAGCGCTCAACGTTACCGCGGTTCAGCCCCGTGTGTACGGGGAACACTTGCGCAAACACCTCTGCCTTTGATGTTGAGTCGGTTCAGCCCCGTGTGTACGGGGAACACAGAATATATGGATTTAGAAGAACAGATCGAAACGGTTCAGCCCCGTGTGTACGGGGAACACCCTCCCATAATTATCTATATTGCAATATTTTTCGGTTCAGCCCCGTGTGTACGGGGAACACTCTAAATATACATGATTGTTTTATATAGTAAAAAATATGTCTGTGAAATGTACCAACTTCTTAAAGAACATATTTAAGGTTTTTATAAAACCTAAAACTCAACCTTATCAATAAGGAAATAAAGTGTAAATTTAAAACCCACAAATTGTAGCAATACAAACACTGTAACCCCCCTTTACACTTATCTCCACTTACAACCAGCCTATTTATCACACCAATGGCAGATACACCTCGGTGCGTAAATCACATTCGTCTACTTCATGAATAAGATTTAGGTATTCAAAAAATACGGGGTGGTCGCCAAGCGCTTCTTGGCTTTGCGGTAACCATTTTTCGTATAAAGCGTAAATGGTGTTTTCTAAAGAGTCGTGACTACCAATGTGGGTGGCTTTTGCGCAGCGCATGGCGGGGATGGCACCTGCTTTTACGCCAAATGCGTTGTCGGGTATGGTGGTACTGTTATGGGGCAGAGAGCCGCATATTTTAAATCTAAAATCCGATTCAGCCATGGTATTTGGGTCGCCATTGGGAATGCCAAAGGTACGACAGTGCACAATAGGTGAGCACTGGCTTTGTCTACGCCAAGCAACAAACTGGCCTGCACTTTCGTATACGCGTTGAGGACCGCCACAGTGGGTTAAGTATGCAATGGGCGTGTGGGAAAATTCGACTATCGACACATCTAAACTACCTTTGCTATCTGGCAAAGTGAGTTCATAGACTCGATACCAGTTTGGCCAATCTGGATTTTGTCTAAACTGACTTGGCGTTTGCGAAAAGGTGCGTTTAAATGCGCGAGAGAACGCTTCACTGCTATCAAATTGCGCCTCTAAGGCGATGTCGATAATTTTCATATCCAGCTCAAACGCCAGTTGAAAGGAGGCTCTTTTTAACCGAGCTAATTGTAAGAACTTAATCACGCTTACACCGGTATAGGCTAAAAATACGCGATGAAAGTGGTATCGAGACAATGCCGCCACCTCACTGAGTTGCGCTAAGTCAAGCTGGCCATCTAAGTGATGAGCAATGTAATCGCATACTCTTTTAATTCGGCGCTCTAAAGACTCTTTACACACTTTGTTTCCCCCACTGCTCTTCAAAAACGCATAGTATGGTTAGGTTGATTGTAAATGTCTTGATTGAAATTGCTGTAATACTTTTTTCAAATAAAAATTCTATTTAAAAGAATGATAACTGCTGAATATACTAATTTTAATCCACCAATAAGAATATAAACTTATTTCATCAGTCACCTAAAACTGACTTAACAACTTACTTATTGAGGAACGACTATGAACATCATTAATCCATTTGTAAACAACACCCTTTTTGCTAACGCATCGGTATTATTGGCACGTTTTGGTTTATCGGCCATTTTCATTTTGGCTGGCTTAAACAAAATCCAATATTTTGATGGCAATGCCCAATACATGGCATCAGCAGGGTTGCCTGCAGAGCTATTACCATTAGTGATTGCTTTTGAGCTTATTGGTGGTGTGTTTATTCTTACAGGGCTACTGAGCAGAGTAACGGCGCTGGCATTTGCAGGTTTTAGTGTAGTAAGCGCGGTGCTATTTCATGCAAATTTGGCCGACCAAATGCAATTTATTATGTTCTTTAAAAATATTGCCATGGCGGGCGGTTTTTTAATGCTAGCAGCGCATGGGGCGGGTCAATGGAGTATCGATCAGGTGCTAAGCAACAAAGTAAGCACACAAAAACAAGCTGCTTAACGTTTATCCGAGTTGTGTAGAGTAGAGCCCTCATAATGAGGGCATTACGCATTGTTGCAGCGGCTGGTAGAGGTAGCGGGCAACTTGCAAGGTGTCTCGGGTGCGTATACTCATAAAAGGATTGTTGATTTTGAGCACTTTGCGATCAGATAAATGACTCTTCAACAGTGCCTGTGCAATGATAGGGTTAGCCTGCCAACGCTTTTCAAAGCTGCCATCTTCTATCGCTTTTTCTAGTCCATAGGTAAGGCGTTTTCTTAATCTATGATTGTCTTTATTAACAAAAAAATACATCACAGTGGGATAACACAGTGCAAAGTTGGCTTCTACAACCAAATCTGCTCTATTGGCTATTTCGCTCCATGGTTCGTGCAAAGCACGCGGAAACAAATCAAAGCGCTTATGTGCCAACATGTCATGCAAATGAGAGCCGTCACTGGTGGCAACATCAATATCGTTCCTTTCATATATTTTGGTGTCGGGCCAATCAATACCACTACCAAACGAATATTGCTTTAGCTTCTGAGCGTTCTGTATGTTGGCAAAAATCTGTACATTGTCTTTGTGGATCAAAAACAAGCGCGCGCCCATTAAACCACGCATGAGAGGAACATATACCGTACCAAGCTGTTGTTCTCGCTCAATTGAAGTAACACTCCAATGCACATCTAAAATATCTTTGTTTGCGAGCAAGTCCAGTGTTCTGCCCTGAGGCGCCTCATCAAGTGATAGCGGTATAAGTTGGTAATCACCATATTTATGCGCGCTTTTTTCTAACGCTAATTGCAACACAGATAGGTAGTACGCTTGCTTTGGGTCGTACATATGCTGTGCAATATTGTAACGCACCGTGTCAGTGGCTTTCGCCAATGAGCAAAAAAGCCCAACTAGAACATAACTTAATACAGTGAGGTAACGCACCAAAATCCCTTATCTGAGCCACTAATTTTTATGCTTAATACATATGAGCGCAACTGTACCGTGAAAGCCAAGTGATCTCTACCCTATTTGGCATTACTCGTGGTCATGATATCAGTCTCAACTTTGGGATCTGTCTCATTCCCAGTCCCACTTTTGGGATTCAAAAAACAAAAACAAAAATAAATCATTAAATTTCAATATCTTGAAGTTTGGCACAGTGTCTGCAATCAAAGCTCATCATCATGAATTTTATTAGGAGCTTTCATGGACATTGCTATATCAGCAAAAAAGACCACGCCTATGCATAAATATATCTTGGCATGTGTCGCAATCGTAATAATGCTTTTTGCTGCATACCAGCTTTGGCAGTTTGGTCGCGCCGAGCTGACGCTAAAAGCCGACTCTTTGGTGATCAGCCAAGTTCAACGAGGTGACTTTACCGTTACTGTACGTGGCAACGGTGTATTAGTGCCCGAAAAAGTACAGTGGCTATCGGCCAGCGGTGACGCCAAGGTTGAAGCACTGCTATACAAACCAGGCCAACAAGTACGCCAAGGTGATGAGATAGTACGCCTCACTAACCCGCGTTTAGAGCAAGAACTGGGTGAAGCCAAGTGGGAACTTTCTGCATTAGAAGCCGAGCACAAAGCCAGTGACTTAGCAGAGCAAGCAGCAATCGCAAAGCAGCGCTCAGACATACTTAACGCACAAATGGCACTCGCTGGCGCAGAGCACGAATATCAAGCGCACCAAGAGTTAATTGCAACAGGTGCGGTGTCTAAACTGGATTTTCAGCGCGCTAAAATTGCGCTTGAACAAGCACAGCAAGCTTTACGCTCTGCCAAAGTGCAAATGACCGAATCAACCAAAAGCTGGCAAGCACAACAACACGCCCGCTTTGCTCGGCTAAATCAATTAAAAAACCGAGTATCGCGCATTCAAACACAAGTGAACGAACTCACCGTACGCGCTTCTATCGATAGCATTATTTTAGCGCTCCCCGTAGAGGTCGGTCAGCACGTGAGCATGGGCAGTAATATTGCCAAGCTTGCCAACCAAAATGCGTTAATTGCTGAGCTACAAATTCCAGAAATTCAAATTCAACAAATCGCAGTAGGCCAAAAGGTCACCATTGATACTCAAAACAATCAAGTGCTTGGCCACATTACCCGTATTGACCCCGAGGTTGTGCAAGGCAATGTTCAAGTTGATGTTGCGTTTACCCAACCACTGCCCAGTGATGCACGTCCAGCGCTCAGTGTTAACGGCGAGATAGTCATTGCACAGCTAAGCGATACCTTATACGTGTCACGCCCCCTGTTTTCACAAAGTCAGACCCAATCCAGTATTTACAAACTAAGTTCAGATGGTTTAATGGCTGAGCGCACAGCAGTACAGCTAGGTTTAGGGTCTGTCAGTTATGTACAAATCATTCAAGGCCTTCAAGAGGGCGATCAGGTTGTCACCTCTGATCCAAGCCGCTTTGAAAGCTACACTCAATTTAGAATCAATTAGGAAAGCATCATGACTCAATGTGTATTACAACTGAAAAACCTAAGCAAAGTATTTTATTCTGACGACTTAGAAACCCATGCGCTGAACGACATATCACTGCAAGTATTTAAACAAGAATATATTGCGATATCAGGGCCTTCAGGCTCGGGTAAGTCAACCTTGCTGTCTTTGTTGGGGTTATTAGATACGCCAACGTCAGGCAGCTACCAGTTAGCAGGCCACGAGGTGAGTCAGCTCAGCAAAGCACAGCGTGCTCAGATCAGAAATAAACAGATAGGTTTTATCTTTCAGTCGTTTAATCTGATCAGCGATTTAGATGTGATGGAAAATGTGGAGTTACCACTTACCTACCGTAAAGACTTAACTAAATCGCAAATCAAGCAAATGGCTGCCGAAGCCTTAGCCAAAGTTAACATGAGCCACAGAGTTAACCATTATCCGTCTCAGTTATCTGGTGGTCAGCAGCAACGTGTCGCAATTGCGCGGGCAATTGCAGGCTCTCCCAGCCTAATTCTAGCGGACGAGCCAACTGGTAACCTCGACTCTAAAAATGCTCACGATGTATTGGCCTTGCTTGATCAGCTGCATCGCGAAGGTGCCACCATTTGTATGGTTACGCACGATCCACGTTCAGCGGAGCGTGCACAGCGTAATATCGAAGTGTTAGACGGCCGGATTATCTCTGATCACAAAACCCACACTGCTAAAGCACATGATGCTGAAGCCATCAATGTATAAGGGCTAAGTTATGAGTATTCGCAACGATATTAAATATGCCATGCGTTTATTGGCCAAAAAGCCCAGCTTTAGCGCTTTAACCGTGTTTGTAATGGCAACCGGCATTGGTTTAAGTGTTTATTTATTTTCATTTATGAACACCATGCTGTTTAAACCCCTGCCGTTTGAAGACGGTGAACATATCATTGAAATAACAACTTCGATTAATGGCAAACGTCATTTTGGAGAGTTTAATCTGCATGATTTTGCACAGGTTAAAGCTAATCTAACCAGTGTCAGCGAATTTAGTGCATATCGCAATGAAACAGTGAGCGTATCAGGTAGAGATGGTGCTCGCAGATACAGCGCCACAGATGCGCGCGCAAACATCTTCTCACTTACGCGCACAGCGCCGATTCTGGGCAGAACATTTAGCACTGAAGAAGACAAAGTGGGTGGTGAGAATGTCGCGGTTATTGGCTACGATTTATGGCAAAACCAATTTGCTGGGCAAGCTGATGTATTATCACAAAGCATTAAAATTAATGGTCTAAACCATCGCGTAATTGGGGTTATGCCAGAGGGGTATTATTTTCCGCGTCGTGCGCAGTTATGGCGCCCTTTGCGTGATAATACTGAACAAGTCACCAGAGAGCAAAATAGCTTGGTAACGGGGCTTGCACTGCGAAAACCAGGCGTTAGCATTGAGCAGATAGACCAAGAGTTGAACTTAATCATGCAGCGCCTCGCGGAGCGCTATCCTAAAACCAATTCGGGCTTAAGCGCCTATGCGTTAACCATGCATATGTCTACCGCAGATGGTGGCATGCCCGTTGTGTATGTGATGCATTTGGCCGCGGTTTTAATTTTGGTGCTCGCCTCTGTTAACGTCGGCAATTTATTACTATCAAGAGCTGTAGAACGCTCGCAAGAAACTGCCATTAGAGTGGCATTAGGTGCACCAACTGGGCGTTTATTAAGTCAATTGTTATGGGAAAGCATTTTTATCTGTGGCCTAGGAGGCCTAATTGGCTTACTTGTGATGGGCTGGGGATTAGAAGTAACTCAAACGGTCACAAACCAGTTTTTTACCGATAGACCACCATTTTGGTGGGACTTTGGCATTGATGCGTATACGCTAAAAATCTTTTTTGCCTTTTTAGTGGGGACTATTTTTGTTACTGGATTTTTACCCGCTTGGCGCAATATCAATGGCGACTTTAATGCGGTACTGCGCGATGGCACACGTGGTGCACTTGGTAAAAACGCCGGTAAGCTCAATAAAGCACTGGTGGTGGGTGAGGTGTTTTTGTCTATCACGATTTTAATCGTTGCTGCGGTGATGATCACAGCAAGCTTTAAAGCGACGTATGCCGACTATGGCGTAAACACCAGCAATAAACTGATTGGTCAGATTGCTCTGCCGCAAGAAAGCTATGCGACAGACGAGCAAAAGGTACAGTTTGTACAGGCCCTTAAAACTAAGTTAAGCACTCAAAATGCTCTGCACGATACGGTGGTTATGTCGAGGCTTCCTGGCTTTAGCGACCAACGCCCAGCCATCGCCGTTGCCACTCAAGAATATAGCCAACAGAACTTATCTAGCTACCCGCGAGCTAACCAAATTGCGGTATTACCGGGCTCTTTAAGTAATTTAGATGCACAATTGGTTGAGGGGCGTTTCTTTAGCGACTCTGACAACAAAGCCGAAAATCATACCGTAATTGTGACCGACAGCTTTGTAGAGCAATATATGACAACAACCCAGCCAATCGGCCAAAGAATACAGTTCATCAGTGAAAATGGCACAAAAGGTCCTTGGTTTACCATTGTGGGGGTAATTAAGCATATTGTTCAGAATATGCCTAACAGAGATAAAGAGATAAAAATGCCTTCAGTTTATTTACCATTTGCGCAAGCGCCACGTTCATCCTTGTTCGTTGCGGCAAACATCAATAGCGATATGGCCAGTGCTAAGATGGCGCTCACCAAAGCGGTTAATGACATCGCCCCAGAACTGCCTATTTTTGACGTTGGCAGCTTAGATGAGCGTTTATCACAACGTGTTGCACCACTGAGATTTGTGGGTGGTGTATTGATGTTGTTTGGCTTAGCTTCATTCTTGTTGGCCGCCAGTGGGATCTATGGCGTAATGGCAAATACGATTTCTCAACGCACACAAGAAATTGGTGTAAAACGCGCGTTAGGCGCGAGTGAGCAAAGGATCACCGCTGAATTTATTGCTTCAGGTACTAAGCAGTTATTGCTAGGTGCTGTACCGGGGTTAGCCATTGGTTTGGCCTTAGGATATACAATGTCGGTCCCCATTGGGGTGGAATTTATGGATGTGGCCATTGCGGCCGTAATATTAACGCTGTTACTGTCGGCGGTGGTATTACTGGCAACTTATTTGCCCACCAAACGAGCTTTGGTCAACGAGCCAGCATACGCACTGCACAATCAGTAACGGCCAATGCAGTAACACTCAATAACAAAGCGTAGTTTTTATATTTACTACGCTTTGTCGTACACTGAACTTACTTAAGCGTGTGATTAACAAATATTTATGAGCGATCCGATATTAATCATTGATGATGATGAGGGCATAAGACATGCTCTGAGCCTATTGCTGCTGGCTGAGGGTTATATGTGTTTACAAGCCAATAGCCCTACTGAGGCTAAACAGTTATTAAAAAGTAATACTATAGGCTTGGTGATCACCGATCTCAACTTTACCCAAGACACCACATCCGCTGAAGAGGGTTTGGCCTTTATCCAGCACGTAAGAGCTGATGATGAGCAAACTCCCATCATAGCGATTACAGGTTGGGGCAGCATTGAAATTGCGGTCAAAGCCATGCAGCTTGGTGCCAATGATTTTGTGCAAAAGCCATGGGAAAACGAACGGCTCTTGAACATTATTCGCACACAATTACAGCTGGCTAAAGCCAAGCAGCGCACCCAAAAACTGGCGATTCATAACCAGTTACTGCAAAACGAGCTGGGGTTTGTATCGGGCTTGATTGCCCATTCAGAGCAAATAAAAAGCGTGTTGGCCACATTATCACAAGTTGCAAAAAGTGATGTTAGCGTATTGCTTACGGGCGAAAATGGCACAGGAAAAAGCCTATTTGCGCGTTATTTACATGATCTTTCCGCGCGAAAAGATGAGCAGTTGATCAGTGTTAATATGGGGGCGGTCAGCGAGAGCTTGTTTGAAAGCGAAATGTTTGGTCATGTAAAAGGGGCCTTTACCGATGCCAAGTCGCAACGTATCGGTCGTTTTGAACTGGCCGATGAAGGGACGTTATTTTTAGACGAAATCGCCAACACCCCCTACTCACAACAAGCTAAGTTATTAAGAGTGTTAGAAGAAAAGCAGTTTGAAAAGGTCGGTGCCAGTAAAACTCAATCGGTGGATGTGCGCTTGGTCAGTGCCACCAATGCAGATCTTAATCATGCTGTGGCAAGCGGCGCATTTCGAAAAGACCTTCTATATCGTATTAATACCGTGCAAATACATATCCCTCCTTTGCGCGAACGTATTGCTGACATTTTGCCTTTAGCCCATTATTTTTTGCAGCGCGCCATTGAAAAGTACGCAGCGCAAGGACGGGTGTTAACCCCTCAGGCACAACATGCACTACAGCATTATCAATGGCCGGGTAATGTTAGAGAGCTTGGGCACTTAATGGAACGTGCACATATTCTCGCACCGAGTGAACATATTGATATTGAGCACCTCAATTTAGCGCCGACACCGCAAGTACAGGCTATAAGTAACGAAGGACAAACAAATAGTGCCCACTTACTAACTTTAAGTGAGATAGAACAGCAAACCTTAGCGCAGCGGCTTGCTCACTTTAATGGCGATGCCGTCACTGCCGCACAATCGCTTGGTCTCAGCCGAAGTACCTTTTACCGCCGTTTAAACAAAACTAACTAAGTAATCAAAGTGATGAATATAGATGCCAAAACACACACCGTATGAAAAACAACTCAGCATCATATATTTGGCAACCGCATTGCCTTTGCTGCTAATGCTTATCATCGCCATGCTCTACAGCCAAGTTTCGGTGTGGCTGATTGCATTATGCGCTCTACTTGGCGCAATTGTGATCACATGGAGCTGCATTCGAGTTAAGCAAAAAGTAGTCTACCAATTACGCACGCAAACTAATTTAATTGAGGCGCTTGCACAAGGAGATTACACCTTAAGAGCACGTGCAGGAAAAGGCGAACAAGAGCTCGCCCCCTTGTTTAACGCCATAAACCGCTTAGCACAACAACTTAGTGCGCAGCGCTGGCAATCAGCAGAGTCTCAACAACTAGTACAAACGGTATTAGAGCACATTGATGTTGCCATTTTAGCCATTGACGACAATCAGCAAATTGCCCTTTTTAACCCAGCAGCACAAACGCTGTTTTCTCTAAGCCCACACAAAATCGCTAATGCGTTACCCAAAGAGCTACATATCGTCAATCAGCTTGAAGAAGGCCAAAGTCAGGTCATAGAACTGCCAATTGCTTTACAAACAAAGCGCTATAACTTGCATGTTGAACAATACATGCGTGAGGGCAAAACATATAAGCTGGTATTTATTACCGACGTTCATTCTTTACTACGCAGTGAACAAAGGCATGCATGGCAGCGACTTATTAAGGTGATGAGTCATGAGATAAATAACTCTTTGTCGCCTATTGCCTCTATTTCACAAACCTTGGTCAAAATAGTGAATAAGCAAATTGATTCACCGATAAAAAATAGCATCACCGATAACTTAGAGTTCATTCAAAAACGCGCCAGCGATTTAGGCAAATTTATTGAAAGCTACCATCAATTAGCAAGATTACCCGAACCAAACTGCCAAGCTCACTCACTCAAAGAATTAATAGCTAACTGTCAAAAGCCATTTAATGACTGCTTATTTAACATAATTCCAAAAGACGATGTCATCTTACTTATTGATTCATGGCAATTTGAGCAGTTATTTATCAACCTATTCAAAAATGCACAAGATGCCTCTGCACAGCTCAAGCATACCTGCCAAATTGATATTGATTGGCAAATCAGCAACAAGCGAATAAGAGTACATATTTGTGACAACGGAGGCGGCATTAAAAACAGCGATAATCTATTTGTGCCCTTTTACAGCACTAAACAGCATGGCTCGGGTATCGGCTTGGTATTATGCCAACAAATTGCCGAAGCCCATCAAGGCCGATTGTCGTTGCATAACAGAGTAGATAAAACAGGCTGTTGTGCCCTACTCGATTTGCCCTACACCGCAGCTTAAGTAAAGATCATCGCCTTAAGTTATCAATCACCTTTGGTTAATGCTAAATTAGCCATCATAACGAAAATAACTATTCATTTTTTATGACGTTTTCTAGGCTTATTAAACCATTAGGTATCATTTTCGCCATGACCATGAGCAATCCATCAACCGTTTTTGCAAAGCCAGAGCTGCCGATTGAGGTACAACTAGGGCAAAAGTTAATGCTAGATTTTCGCTATTTTTGCGCTCAAGGGCAGAGTAAGACGTGCCGAGAGCCAATGACACAGTTGCCCGAACAGCTCGCCCAAGTGATCGCCAATTATCATATCGGTGGTGTTATTCTGTTTTCAGAGAACACCCACGACACACAGCAAATAGTAAATCTAAACAACCAACTGCAGGCTGCAGCTCAAAAGGCGAAATACCCTCTTCCACTGTTTATCGCAATAGACCAAGAAGGTGGGCGCGTAGCACGTATCAACCGCGAGCAAGCAACATCATTTACCGGTAATATGAGCATTGGTGCCACCTACCCTAAGCATGGAACGCATTACGCCAGCGCAGTTGCTGAAGTTATCGCTAAGGAGCTTACAAGCCTTGGTATTAACGTCAACTTTGCTCCCACTGTTGATGTTAATATGAATGCCGAAAATCCGGTGATCAATGTCCGTTCTTTTTCCGAAAACCCTGAATTGGTCGCCAAACTAGGAGCTGCGCAAGTCAAAGCCTTTGAACAACAAGGCGTGATCTCAGCACTAAAGCATTTTCCGGGTCATGGCGATACCCACGTTGATAGCCACACGGGGCTGCCAAGAGTCGACCATGATACAGACACCATTTGGCAAAATGACTTAGCCCCGTTTAAATCTGTGATTGATAGCAACCCACCGGGTATGATCATGACTGCCCATATTCAATACCCAGCGCTTGATAGCAGTACGCTTAAAAACAAGCATGGACAACAGATGCTAAAGCCCGCCACCATGTCGCGTACTATTATGCATGACTTGCTGCGCAGCAAACTTGGCTACCAAGGTGTGGTGATCACAGATGCTTTAGACATGGCGGGGATCAGTGACTTTTTTGATAGTACATCAGCGGTCATTGAAACCTTTAATGCGGGAGTAGATATCGCCCTGATGCCCCTTGCGATTCGCACACCTGATGATATCAAGCAACTAGAGCAGCTGCTTGAGTCGCTTACCCAAGCTGTTAAAAATAAAACTCTCAATCATGATGAGATAAGCGCATCAGCCAACAGGATCATTACACTCAAACAGCGTTATTTATCAAATATCGCGCCTGCTTCTAGTGCGATTGCAAAAGCGACATTAGGTAACCCCGGACATCGAAAACTTGAAGCAGAGCTTGCTCTGGCGGCCATCACGCAAGTAAAAAATGAACAGTTATTGCCTTTAAATGTAGACACTAAGAAAAAAATTCACGTTATCATGCCCGATATGCGTAAGTGTGAAGCCATGCAACAAGCACTAAGGGCATTTAGTAAAGCCCCTTTACAGATCACCTGTAATAGCTTGCAAGGGTTTGCTCCAAACTTAGCTGAGCAGCAAATTTCAGACGCTGACGTTGTCATTGCAGGCCATGCAAGCCCTCAACAAAGTGCTGTAGAAATTGGCGGGATGGAAGATGTCGCGAAGTTAGAGAAATATGCTCTGTCTCGTCAACAACAACCACAAGCACTAGAAGCCCTGCTCCGTTGGGCCAAAAAGCAAAATAAACCCACGGTGTTTATTAGTTTGCGTGCACCTTATGAAATCAAACAATTTGCGCCACTAAGCGACGCCGTATTAGCAAGCTATGCTTATAACATAGATGTTGAGACTGATAGGCAAGTGTCAGGCCCCGCTTTTACCGCACTGGCAAAAGTGATACTCGGTGTCGCACCAGCAAACGGCGTATTGCCTGTAACCATTAAATAGGACTCGTTATGCTATTAAATTGTGATTTAGGAGAGAGCTTTGGCGCTTGGAAAATGGGCTTAGATGAGCAAGCAATGGCTGTAATAGACTGTGCCAATATTGCCTGTGGGTTTCATGCAGGCGACCCTACAGTGATAGCCAAAACGCTTAAATTAGCAAAACAGCATCAAGTGATGATTGGTGCACACCCAAGCTACCCTGATTTACAAGGATTTGGTCGCCGTTCAATGAAAATGAGTGCTCAGGAGTTAACCGATACACTGCACTATCAAATTTCGGCGCTTGATGGCATGGCGCAATGCCAAGGCTTAACGCTTGCGTATGTGAAGCCCCACGGCGCTCTTTACAACGATATGATGGCCGATGAGCCACTACTTAATATCGTGATCCAAGCGATTGCAAGTTACCCGAAAGAATTAAAACTGATGGTGCTAGCTACCGCTCGTCAAAAGGAGCATCAGGCTTTAGCAGATACATTTGGCGTTAAGCTTATGTTTGAAGCATTTGCGGATAGGCTTTACACCGATAATGGCATGCTCACCCCCCGCACTCAGGCCAACGCAGTGCATGACAAAACGGCGCTGATGGCACAGGTTCGTCAATTAGCAACGCACGGTTGTGTAACAACAGAATCGGGCAAACAGCTCGCTTTAACAGCCGATACGCTATGTGTCCATGGTGATAATGAAGCCAGCATTGCACAAATCAATGAGATCAGTATTTTACTAACTCAATCAGCGTAAATCGCCCATTACTCGCTAACGAGGGTGCGGTCGCCATGGCTTGGCGGGGTTGAAATGACCAGCATGGTTAACACCTCAGAGCTGATGTTCTTCAACTGATGTGGGGTGTTAGCACTGACATGGACGCCCTGCCCGCTATGTAGTGTTAATATCTCACCATCCACATCTAAGCACGCTTGCCCTTGTAGAATATAAAAAAACTGCTCGGCAACGTGGTGAAAATGCTTTACCTCTTGTGCACCGGGAGGAACTCGCTCTTGGATCACGCTCAACCCTTTGGTTGCAGCTAGATGCCAGCCATCGCACACTTCGCCCCAGGTGTAGTGTTTAGCATTTTCGGTACTTATAACTTTGTTCATAGCTCATTCCAAATGACATATTAAAAAGCCGAGCAAGAGGCTCGGCTTTTATTAAACAGGTTGCAGCAATTAGTTTTTAACGATTGCATTGTGATAAATGTTTTGCACATCATCACAATCTTCAAGCATACCCATGAACTTTTCGAAGTTTGCGATATCATCTGGATCTGTGATTTCGATATGCGTTTGTGGCACAAACGTGATTTCATCAATCTCGAAATTGATACCATCAAATGTTTCTGTCAATGCTGTCTTCGCTTTGTAGTACTCTGTGTGTGGTGCAAATACCGACACTTTACCATCTTCTACTTCAACGTCTGTCACATCCACATCAGCCATCATCAGCGCTTCTAATACCGCTTCATCGTCGTCGCCATCAAAGCCTAGAATAGCTAAGTGATCGAACATGTGCGCAACACAGCCAGGGCTACCGATTTTTGAGTCTGTTTTAGTAAATGGTAAACGTACATCTTTAATTGTACGGTTTGGGTTATCTGTTAAACAGTCAACAATCACCATACAGTTACCAGGACCATAACCTTCGTAACGTGCTGCTGCGTAATCTTCACCTGCACCGCCTGCTGCTTTTTCGATTGCTTTTTCAATAACGTGAGCAGGTACTTGGTCTTTTTTAGCTTTATCAATTAGGCGACGTAATGACAGGTTGGTTTCAGGATCAGGGCCGCCGTTTTTTGCTACAACGTAAATTTCTTTACCATATTTTGAGTTTACTTTGGTTTTTACCGCCGCCGTTTTTGCCATGGCGTTCTTGCGGACTTCAAATGCTCTGCCCATCTTAATTCTCGTTTTATAGATTAAATTGGCGAGATTTTAACAAGACTCTCGCCATTGGGCTAGTGTTTGATAGGCATTGTCACACGCAAACCTAAGCAAAGGCTTTTACAAGCTCAGGCAGCTCTTGAAAATGACGGAGTATATGGTGTGCTTGACTTGCATAATGCGGCATATCGTTTGGCGCATATAGGCAAGATCGCATTTTGGCATTGTGCGCAGCTTGTATATCATACAAATAATCACCCACATACATACAATGAGGTGTTGAAAATTGCCATTGCTTCGCAATATGCAAAAGGGCGCTTGGATTTGGCTTTGCCGGGGCATCATCCCGAGTCAATATCAACGAGATAGGCAAATTACATTGTTCTAGCTTTAATTTTGCGGCGCGGCCAAAGTTGCGGGTCACAATAGCCATTGGAATTTGCATTTGCTCTAAGCGCTTTATGCTATCGGCAACGCCGGGTAAAAGCTGCGCATTTTGCGCATCTAGCATTTCGTGTTGATGAACGATGTTCATTGCTTCTTGGCGCATGTAGGGTGAAGGAAGTTGAGCGATAAAATCGAGCAAATCTTGCTCTGGCGAGCAACCGACTTGTGCTTTGATCAACTGAAAGTCTAAATCGGAGCTAACTAGGGTGCCGTCTAGGTCAAAGATCACACCTTTTATTGTCTGTTGGATCATGGCACTACTGTATGAGCACGCCTGTGCATTTAATTGTAACATTATTATCCCTGCCATTAGTGGCGAATGTTGTTTAACCATAGGCCACCAAGCACTATCTTGCAAAGCGCTAAGTTACCATCCCTTCAAAGTTTTCACGTTATTTAATTGCACTGATAAAAACAATAGTGATGACAATTGTAGCCGAATAGGCGGCAGATTATCTCGCATCTATTGCATTGAAGCACGTTTGTTCTTATAACGATATAAAATAATTTATATACATAATTGCAAACAAACCTCCGCAGACGCCAATAAAACGGCATGCCAACTTGTATTTTTTGAAATTATTGTCTCTATTTGGGAAATAAATTAAAAAAACAAATTTTTTTATTGATCTTTACCCGAAATTATCTTTAAAATCCCGCACTTTTTTATTTCGTGCAAAAATGTCCCAAAAAGTTGGCCTCACTTTTGCTCGTATAAATAAACCCGTTTAGCAAGAAAAAATGTGGTGAGCAGTATGGATTTTTACATCCTAAAAAAACAAGAGAAGCTTGTTGCCATTCCTGCGGATGAGCAAAATTGCAAAGAGTATTTAGATGATGGCTACTTTTATATCGATAAAGTAGCGGCATGTAACGAAAAGTCAGCTTTAAAAAGGCTTCAGGCTAAGCAAGTAAAAGCATTCAAGACACCAGCTTTATTGTTATTGCTTGTTTTACCTATAATTCTTTTCGCTTGGATGCAAATAAGCCGTTAACCAAGCACACTGACAATGATATATTAGCGTTTCTATCGTCAAGGAAACGCTGAATGAGAGTATTGCATTCCTCTGATTGGCATTTGGGCCAACAGTTTTATGAACATAGTCGTGCGCAAGAACAGCAAGTATTTTTGGAGTGGCTTGCCAACACGCTTAAAACACAAGCTATTGATTTACTTGTTGTTGCAGGCGACATTTACCATACTGCAACTCCGCCAGCCAGTGCTGAGCAACAGCTGTATTCTTTCATCAAGCATGCAAAACAACTTTGCCCTGACTTACATATAGTCCTTATTGCTGGCAATCATGACTCCGCTAATCGCATAGAAACCGCAAAGCCGCTTTTACAACTCTTTGATACCCACGTTGTTGGCCGTTTCGACAAAAATGCGCCAGAAAACGTTGTAAAGTCTATTGTAACAAAAAACGGAACAGCCCACGTTGTAGCAATGCCATTTTTGAGGGCTGCGGATATCACCATAACCTCAGATATTAGTTACCAGCAAGCCGTGTCTGAGGCATACCAGCAAGCACTTGAACACGCGCTACCACTAAGCGAACATGAGCCCCTTATTTTACTCGGCCATCTACACGCCAAAGGTGGCGACATTTCTAGTGATTCAGAAAGAAATATTTCCATCGGTGGCTTTGAGGCCATTAATGCCAATATTTTCAAACAGCATGCGGATTATGTTGCGCTTGGACATTTACATAAAGCGCAAACGGTCGCAAAAAGTGAGCACATTCGTTATAGCGGTACGCCATTGCCAATGTCATTTTCAGAAAGAAATTATCAGCATCAAGTGCTGATCGCTGAATTTTCAGGTAAGCAACTCAGTAGTGTAAAGCCCCTTTACGTTCCAAGGTACCAGCAGCTTATTTTATTGCCGGAGCAAGGCGGTGCCGATTTAACTACTTTATGCGAGCTTATCGATGCACTAGAGCTTGATACAGATGCGCCACCTAGTTATGTTCGTCTGCGCTTAAATAGCAGTGAAACAAGCAGCCAGTTTCGTTCAGCAATTGATGAAGCGATAAGTGATAAACCACTACTTTTTTGCGGTATTGAAAGGGTAAGCTCGGCTGTACAAACCAAAGATAGTTATTTTGAAGACCTTGGTAAAGTCGAACAACTCGATCCGATGACGCTACTTTCGTTAGCATTTGCCGAACAAGTGAGTGCCGATGATGAGCTTCCCGAACAAGTAAAAGAATGCTTAGCACAAGTCATTAATTCAATGGATGAAGAATCACACTCATGAAATTACTTAGTTTGTCGATCAAAAACCTCGCTTCGTTGACTCACGCAGAAGTAGACTTTGAAGCCCCTCCGCTTAGCCATAGTGGCTTATTTGCGATAACCGGTGATACGGGCGCGGGCAAGAGTACGTTGCTCGATGGTATCTGTTTGGCTTTATATGGCAAAACCGCGCGATTAAAAAATGACTTGAAGAACACGGTGGCATTTAATGGCGACGATATAAAACTTAATGATCCGCGTAATTTACTGCGCAGAGGATGTGCTCACGGGCAAGCCGAAGTAGTATTTGTTGGCCAAGATGGTGAGCGTTACATTGCACGTTGGAAGATAGAACGCGCTCGAAAAAAAACTGATGGCAAGTTAAAACGCCCTGAACATCAACTCATTCGTGTCAGTGACGAGTCAATTCTGACGCAATCAAGCAACACAACCGTTAGCAAAATCGAGCAGTTAATTGGTTTGAGCTTTGAACAATTTACTCGCGCCGTATTACTGGCCCAGCACGAATTTGCAGCATTTTTGAAAGCCAGCGCTGACGAACGAGCACAATTGCTTGAGTGCTTAACTGGCACCGACAAATTTAGCCGCTTAGGGCAAGCCATTTTTGAGCGTCATAAAGAGAAAAAAACTGAACTTGAACAAGTGCAGCAGAGCCTAACTCACTATCGCATACTATCGGATGATGAACTAGCCGCTTTGAACTTGCAAATAACGAACCTTGATAGTGAGCTTAAACAACTTAAGACGCAAAGTGATCAATATCAGCGGGATATTCAATGGCTGAATACCAGTGAGCAGCAACAACAAAAACTTCAACAATATCAACAGCAGTTACTTGAAATAGAGACACAACTAAGTGACCAAGCATCTGCGGTAAAACAAGCGCAACTCGCTCAACTCACACAACAAATTGCAGATAACCGACACCAAGAAAATACGCTAAAAGCGCAGCACAGTCAGCTCCATGCGCAACAGACTGAACTGGCAAAACAAGATTACGATCTACAACTTAGTAACCAACAAAGCCTCGTGTCATCTGCGCAGCAAGCGCAACAACAGGCCACTTTGCAGCTAAAAGAGCAAGAACCAAAGGTTAAGCAAATACGCAGCTTAGATAATCAGCGCAGCGTTACACAACAACAAATTTCTGATAACCAAAAACAACAGCTAATCATTCAGCAAGCCATTGATGAGTTGCAATCACAGCTTAACGCCGCAGCTGGCAAGCTCAATGACAACAAAACCGCGCAACAAGATATTAGGTTGCAGCTAGAGCAGGGCAGTAAGCTTGCAGGTGCCCATGAGCACTGGTCACACCTTGATAACATATTCGACAATCTCAACGACTATGCGCAGCGTATTGAGCAATACCAACGGCAACATATTGAACAACAAACACAGCATAGTGAGTTAATTCAAAAGATAGTACCGTTGCAAACACAGATCCAGCAGCAAAAGCAGTCCTTCGCAGCGCTTGAATTACGCCAACAAGAACTTGAGAAGCAACTTACGCCATTAGACTATGAGGCACTACAAAAACAGCATTATGATTTAAAGTCGGCCGTTAAATTGTCATTAGAAGCACAGAAGTGCGAGCATGAATTGCTGCAACTTAGTGCTGGTATTGACAAACACCGCCATCAGCAACAGACCCTCAAACTTCAGTTACAAGATACCGCCAAGCAAGTGGAGTTACACAAACAACGCGCACTGGTAACTCAGGAGAATCTGACACAAGTAAAGCTGCGTGCCAGTGACAGCATTAGCGCCTTGCGTGCGCAACTTAAAGAGGGTGAAGAATGCATGGTATGTGGTGCAACCGAGCACCCATATGGGGTTAAGCACATTGACAGTCATTGGCAAACTTTAATTGCCGACTTTTCAGCACAGCAGCAAAGCGCTATGCAAGCTCAGCAACAATCACAACAGCGCCACAATGAACAGATGGTTGCTCATGAACAAGTCAACGCGCAGCTTCAGGTCGCCTTGCAACGCCAAGCTCAGCTTAAAGAGCAACATGCTCAAATTGACTCACAATTACGTGCATTAGGCTACGATAATCCACCTAATGCAGACGCTGCGCAACAACAATTAAGCACTATTGAGCAAGATTTAAAACTTTATAGTGAGCTAAGTAGACAACAGCAAACACTGTGGTCGCAAATAAAGTCATCGCAGCAATCGCTTAGTAAATCTGAGCAGCAATATGCGCAGGCGCAGCAACAGCTGCAACATTTATCAAGCAATATTGAAACAAGCCAACAGCAGCAACGAGATATTCAGCAAAACATATTACAGCTCAAGCAAAAAGCACAACAGCTGTATCATGATGAAGCCTGGTGGTTGAACTTTGCACAAAGCCCGCAAGCTGCTGTTGATGCGTTACGTGATGATGTTGCGCAATACGATACTTGGCAAAAAACAGCGCAAGAGCTGGCACAAACGCAAAGCCAACTACAATCAACACTAGCCAATTGTGAGCACAATCTTGTTATGCAAAACAACCAGTTTGCTCAACAACAGGCTCAGCTTACACAGTTGCACAGTACCTTAGCTGATTTAGACCAGCAACGCAGTAAGCTACTTGCACTTGAAGTGGATGTAGATGAGTGGTTTACCTCACTACAACGCCAGCAAGAGCATGCCAACCAACAGTTCAATGAGGCCAAGCAAAAACTTGCTCAACTAGAGCATGAAAAACATCAGCAAGCTCTTAAACTCAGTCACTTACAAACACAGTTAAGCGAAAATGAAACGCTACAAAATAACGTTACTGAGCGCTTTGATAACTGGCTGCAGGTACAACAACTGCATCACCCTGAACTCACTGCTGAGCGAGTCAGTGAGTTGCTCTCAGTGCCGTTTGAGCAGTATAAACAAGTGCTAGATGCACACCTTTTGCTGCAACAACACCATGCACAAGCTCAAGCACGACACAGTCACCTGCTTGAAGAGATTGAACAGCATGAAGCGCTCTGTCGCATCAGCGCTTCAAAACAAGCGCTCGTTGAGTCACTAGATAAAGTGAATGCTCAAATTGAATTGACCCAATCACAATGGCTAGAGCTTAGCAGTCAATTAAAGCAGCATCAGCAAAACGTTGCTTCGCGAGCGCAACAACAAACGCAGCTCACTCAACTACAAGCGAAGTATGAACATTGGTATTTGCTAGACAAACTACTTGGCGATGCAACAGGTAAGAAGCTGCGTAACATTGCCCAAACCCAAACCCTGAAGATCTTGCTGCAATATGCTAATCAGCATTTGAGCAGTCTCTCAAAAAGGTATCGTCTGAGTGTAATAGGGCATTCGCTAAACATTGCCATAATAGATAAAGATATGGCTGATGAGCAACGTTCAGTAAACACGCTATCCGGTGGTGAATCATTTTTAGTGTCATTGGCACTTGCACTGGGGTTGGCGTCGCTATCGGCTAATAAAGTGCAGATCAGTTCGTTATTTATCGACGAAGGGTTTGGCACTCTTGACCCAGAAACTTTGAGTGTGGCGTTAGATGCACTAGACTCATTGCAAGCACAAGGGCGTAAGGTAGGAGTCATTTCACACGTCAGTGAAATGACCGAACGTGTTGCAACACAAATACATGTTAAAAAGCAGCCTGGCGGTTACTCAAGTATTCAGATAAAAGGACAGGGCTAATGCCAAGTTTTAAAGCGGATGAAGCAAACAATTATGATCAACGTATTACGCGTTTAGTGCCAGGATACGAGTTACTGCATGATTTAACAGCCGCGCAGCTAAAAACGCTACTCCCTGATGAAGCGAATATCTTGGTGGTAGGGGCTGGCACAGGCAAAGATATCATCGCACTTGCGCAACTTAATCCACATTGGCACTTTATAGCTCAAGACATTTCTGACGATATGCTTGCTATCGCAGATCAAAATTTTACTAACTTGGGTTTAAGCAGCCGGGTCACTATCGTGAACGCTCCATTGGCAAAGCCGAGCGGCGAACACATTGATGCCGCACTGTGCTTATTGGTGTTACATTTTTTACCCGATGATGGTGATAAACAAGATTTACTTAGCGCTATCCGAGCGCAACTACCACATCGAGCACCTTTATTTTTAGCGGATTTGATGGCCCCTGAAACCGAGTTTGAGCGAGAATCTCAACTACTGGCATGTCGACAATTGGGGTTGACAGAAATAGGGGAGCAGCGCATGCGTCACAACTTACAGCATGAGTTTTATCCTTTAGACAGAATGCGTTTGGCTGAATTGCTCACGCAAACAGGATTTGACACACCACACCACTATTTTAAAGCGCTAGGCTTTACTGGGGTTGTTTGTCGCGCCGACTAGCAACATACTGAAGCTGCTTTAATAAGGTATTGAGTGTAAAAGGCTTTACTATCATTCCGTCTATTTTGGCAGAAATCAAATTAAGTACGGTTTGCTTATTATCATCACACGTTACCACCACAATAGCCAAGTCAGTGAGCTTTAGCTCTTGCCTAATTTTATCAATAAGCTCCTTGCCATTCATTTTAGGCATATTTAAATCTGTTATGAGTAAATCATAGTGATGCGTTTTTAAGAGCTTAATGGCCTGACTGCCATCCGTTGCTTCTGTGATGTCTTCATACTCTAAACGACGCAGCATGTTAATCATTACATGGCGCATCAGTGGCATATCATCGACCACGAGTATTTTCATGCTTTTTGCATCCTTAGCGGCAATCGGTGTGAGTATTATTTAGGCTAGTTCAAGCTATGTAAGATGTCACATAGTTTGTTGATTTTTATATTACTTAACTGCCGATAATCCAAAAAAGGGCAAACCACTAAATTATGTGTTTTATCAACTGCAAATTCATCATCCAACCAAATTAGTGAGTTAGTAAAAATGTGATCTCGGAATAGCTTTTTGGCATAGGTGCGCCCAGCAATAACATGATATCGGTACTGTGAGTCATGCAAGTTCGGCACACTGAACAACAAGGCTTCTTGGCTATGGCTTTGCAATAGGCATTGCTGGCGATAATCTTGCCAACTTTTATAGTTAGTAAAATTGTGATCTGTATGGCCTAGTTGTCCGAGTATTTTGGCATAGACATTAAATATTTTCCGCCAGCCATTGCCAGAAGCACTAGTTATCATTTCGATTTCACCAAGCCTAAGCGCTTGAACTGACTCCAATTCCTTGTATTCCTGCATAGGCGGGGCATGTTCAATATAAATTGCTATAAGACCACTTACTTGGCCAAATCCGCGAGTTAGTATTTTCATGACCTGGCTTTTGTCAGCAAGCGGTCTAGCGCGTTACCAAAGGCTTGTTTATCGGCATTTGAAAGCTTTGGAGGCCCGCCGCTCATTTCCACACCACTGCTACGCATGGTATCCATAAAATCGCGCATATTTAAAATCGACTTAATATTGTGAATGGTATATTCCTCACCTCTTGGATTAATCGCAAGAGCGCCCAATTCAATGACTTCTGCAGCAAGAGGAATATCAGCTGTGATAACAATATCACCCGATTGAACACGCTTTACTATTTCGTTATCGGCGATATCAAACCCTTTACTCACTTGTAGAAGGTTCACATATTGCGTGGCAGGTACTCGCATCGCATGATTTGCCACTAACGTTGTCACAGTTTGCGTGCGTTGCGCCGCTCTGAATATAATTTCTTTAATTACCGCAGGACAAGCATCGGCATCAACCCAAATTTTCATGGTATTCTTTCGTCTTGTTTATTACTTGGTATAAAGTTGATCTTAACGGTTCTTATCCTCGTAACCTACTATTATTTAGATAAAACCATTTTTAAGCTGACCGATGAAACAACTCATTGCATCTTTAGGCCTAGTCACTTTGCTTGGTGCTTGCACTGGCCTGCCTGAAAACATACAACCCGTTAGTAATTTCAATATACAAAAGTACCAAGGTAAATGGTATGAAATTGCCCGCCTCGACCACAGCTTTGAGCAGAACCTAAGTAACGTGACCGCCACTTATGCTATTAATAACGATGGCTCAGTCGAAGTCATTAATAAAGGTTATCACACACAAGACAAAGAATGGCAACAAGCCGATGGCATCGCAAAATTTGTCAACGGCGATGATATTGGCCATTTAAAAGTGTCGTTTTTTGGGCCGTTTTATGGCTCTTATGTTGTATTCGGATTAGATCAAAACGCATATCAGTATGCATATGTCACCAGTTATAACAAAGAGTATCTATGGCTATTGGCCAGAACGCCAAAAGTAAGCCAATCCGTCATAGACGATTTTGTGCAAACTGCACAACAATATGATTTTGCAATAGAGCAACTTATCTACGTTCAACATAATGATATTGAATAGGATCATCATTTGTAAGTGTAAACCCCCTTTACAGTTTAATGACACCCTTCCGTTGGGAAGCCCACAAACAGTCTTATAACTGTATGAAAACTTTAACATTACTGTCAGGCACCTGTAACAGCGACAACCCAAGCTATTGCCTCCTTAACAATAATTAGCAATTGTAAACTGGAGTAACAATATGAAGCGTTTAGCCTTTTCTTTGATCGCAGGTGCCGTCACACTCGCGCTCACAGCATGTAATGGTGATGATGGAGCACAAGGTCCAAAAGGTGCTCAAGGCGAACAAGGTCCTGCTGGTCAAAACGGTGTAGATGGAACAAATGGCTCTAATGGTCAGAATGGTTCTAACGGTCAAGATGGCGCTAATGGTCAAGACGGCGTTGATGGTAAAGATGGCAGAAACGGCAGTGCAGGCTTATCTGGTCTAGTGCGTATCGCAACAGTGCCAAAAGGCGCTGAAGTGACTGGTCTGTACCTTACTGACAAAGGCGACTTGTTTTTCAATGTTCAACACCCTGCAGATAGCAATACAGTTGCAGCAAATGGCAAAACGTTTAACAAAGGCACCGTTGGTGTGTTAACTGGTGTTGACTTTAACAACCTTCCTAGCAATATTGTTAGCTCTCCAGTACCTGCGACAGAACAAGAACAACAAATAGTTATCTCAGCAATTGGCCAATACCAAGTACTAGGGCAAACAGGCGATGTATTCTCTGAGCTTGGCGCTAAAGGTGTTTCCGGTGGGCTTGGTGTACATTACGGCATCAATACTAAACAAGAAATCATCAAAAACGACAACCCTGACTTTAACGGCTTTGTTGCAACTTCTGACAATGAAGGTTATTTATTTACCAACTGGGAATCGTATCCAGGTGGTATGAGCCGCTTGAAAATGAGCAAAGATACCAAAGGCAAATGGTCAGTAACCGAAGCCATGATGGTTAATTTCGACGGGGTACAAGGCACAGCCGCTAACTGTTTTGGTTCAGTTTCACCATGGGGCACACCGCTCACATCTGAAGAATGGATCGTAAACTCAAAAGTAGATACAACAACCGATGCAAGCTGGAATGATCCAAAAGATACCAGCACTGATGGTATCGAAGCGCTAGTAGCACCAGATTTCCCTAACCCTTACCGCTACGGCTACATTGCAGAAGTACAAAACCCAACCAGCGCAACTCCTGATGTTGTTAAACATTTCACAATTGGCCGCTATGAGCATGAAAACTCTGTGGTTATGCCTGATCGTCGCACAGTTTACTCATCTCAAGATGACACCGGTGGTGTACTTTTCAAATTTGTGGCAGATCAGCCTGAAGATTTAAGCTCAGGTACGCTTTATGGTGCCAAACTTAAGCAAGATGCAGGGTTAAATGACCCGGCTGTAACCGGTTTTGATATTGAGTGGATAAAGCTTGCAAGTGGCAGCAACGCTAACATCGAAACTTGGGTTGCTCAATACGATAACATCACAACCGCAGATTATGTTGAAGGCAAAACCAGCTACATATCTATGGCCGATGTACAAGCATGGGCTGACGGAAAGGCGACTTACCCAACTGAAGCAGAGGGCGGAAGCCCAGTGACAGCAGGCAAGCCAATGGATGACCGCGTTGCATTTTTAGAGTCTCGTCAAGCAGCGCGCTTAAAAGGCGCTACTGCAGAATGGCGTAAGCTTGAAGGTATCAGCATCAACCATGACCGTGTACTTGAAGCTGTTACAGGCCAAGATTTAATCGCAGGTGAAGTGGTCAACAAAGCTTATATGTACATTGGTATTTCCGACCTTGATAACACCATGATTGATGACAAAGGCGATATTCAGCTTTCAGCCCGCGTTAAAGACTGTGGTGGTGTATACCGCGCTGCTATCGATAACAACTACAACTTAACACGTATTGAGCCTGTTGTTATGGGTGCCACTTATCGTTCAAGCCTAACCGGTGCTGAGCGCTGTGACGTAAACCAACTTTCTCAGCCTGATAACGTTATCGTTATGCGTGACGGCCGTATCATCATTGGTGAAGACGGTTTCCAAGAAAACAACACGCTATGGCTATACGATCCAAAGTCTAAATAACAACAACACTCCAAAGCGGCACTCGATACGAGCTGCCGTTTTTTTTGCCCAAAATATGGAAGTCATAAAAATGAAATACCCTACTTTTGTCGCCTTATTTGCACTTTGCTTGCTCGCTGGGTGTGATAAACCATCACAACACCTTGCTGCTCAACTACAAAGCCCTGTGACGGATGCTCCTTATCGTGTAGGTGAAGAAATTCCAGCTGTAGCCTACTTACAACATGATGAAACTTACAATGCAGAGTCAGTTATTCCACCACAGTGCTATACCAAAACGGATGGCGTGAATAACCCATGTTATGCCTGCCACCAAACCGACAAAAGTGACGCTAATAAACCAAATCAAATGTTCGATGGACATTTACAAGGCAGCTACGATTTTTCGGACCTCGGCACCAAAAATCACTGGAAAAACTTGTTCATTGACAGAACTGAGCTGGTCAAGAGTATTTCTGATGAGCAAATTTTAAACTGGATAAATCAAGACAATTACAGCGAGTTTATCGCCAAGCAACAAAAAAATGATGATTGGCAAGGTGAGATCACGCCTATTCAAAACCTAGCTTACCCAGAAAGAGCATTTGATGACTTAGGTTTTGCCAATGACGGCAGCGGCTGGGTGGCATTTAACTATAAACCCTTCCCTAGCACATTTTGGCCGACAAACGGCTCTACAGGGGATGTGATGATTCGCTTACCAGACGCTTTCAGAACCAACCAAGGCGTTTATAACCAAGATGTTTACCTTGCAAACTTAAGTTTGGTTGAAATCGCTCTAAAAGGCTTAGAGGGCGTTTCTACTCCCGTAATCGACGAGCAACGTATTGGCCACGACCTTAACAATGATGGTCAACTTAGTAAAATTTCGTACTTGAATAAACAGAGCCACTACGTAGGCGATGCCGATGAACAGCTTGCATATCAGTTGTACCCTGAGGGCACAGAATTTTTGCATACCGTTCGATATATAGGGGTTGATAAAGAAGGTCAGATCTACAATGCACCTAGAATGAAAGAAGTGCGTTATATGAAAAAGCATCGCTTCAAATCTAAAGCAGCGTTAGCCGCTTCTTACTATCGTGAAGCCAAAGAAAAGTCCTTCGAGCAACTTCCACAAACCCTTTATCTCGGTGATAGTGGCGTAAACAATACTTTTGGCTGGATCATTAACGGTTACATCGAAGATAAGCAAGGTCAATTGCGACCACAGCACAAGCAGGAACTGGCATTTTGTAACGGCTGCCATAAAACAGTTGGCTCAACCTACGACCAAACTTTTTCATTTGCTCGTAAAGTAACGGGTGAGAAAGGGTGGGGCTACATAAACCTAAAGTCGATGAAAGATGCGCCAAATAAGGGTGAGCAACAAGGTGAGTTTTTAACTTATATGGAGCGCGTTGGTGGTGGTGATGAGTTTCGTCAAAACCAAGAGATGCTAAAGCGTTGGTTTAAAAAGGACGGCCATGTTGATAAACAAAAAGTAACCCAAGCTAGCAGTTTGTATGAACTGATAACACCTTCGCCAGAACGCGCTTTGGCGCTAAACAAAGCCTACTTAACTATCGTCAAAGAACAAAGTTACATCTTTGGACGAGATGCAACCCTTGTCAAAGCACAAAATGTTTTGCAGCAAATTGATGAGTCGCAACAACCACTACAACCAGAGCACCGCTATGTGTGGGACATGCAGCTGGACTGGTCAAAGTTATAAGTTGATATAAAGCTGATCTCATAAGAGATCAGCTTTTTACTAACTAACCAGTGCTTTGCTTAAACAAATTTAACTCCTATGATGACTGTACAGCTGAAGAGTTGTTAAAGATCAGATTTTAACTAAGTCAGAAAAAGCAAAATTCACGGGGTTCAATGATAGTAAATTAATAGGGCCTTTTGCTTCATAACGCGCTCATAAACCTCAAATTTTCACTAACTAAAATAAAGAAATAAGCTTTATTTATCAAGTGCTTGAAAATATAAAACATAACTTTATATATAACAACTGATCGCAGATCACGTTTTTACTAACTCTGTCATAAATATGGCTCCAACCCCCCTGCTAGGTTATAGGTAAGCGCGTTTAAAACATCACAGAGATCAGTTTTTTACTAACTTGAATACCTCTTTTATACATGATTGTGTACATCAAACCTTATTCAGATCACGTTTTTACTAACGAAAACTCATTGTTTTATATAGAGATCGCATTTTTACCAACTAAAGAGCAAGACCAGATCAGATTTTTACTAACTCAACCTTGCTAGATCAAGTTTTTACCAACTCGAATTAAAATAATGTCAACTTGGATCACTAATTTACTAACTTATGTTGGTAAAATGATGATCCTTACCTAGCTCAGATATGTCTCAACAGGCAGATATGAATCTCAGTACCTATCAAATCACTTGAACTATGTAATGAGTGAGTAAAAGAGTGATCTGTGCACACGTAATTTTTGGCTAGAGTAAGTCAGTTAGTAATTTTTCGGTTTATATAACAGCTCGCTAAATTTCACTACAAGATTATGTTAATCTTAGCTTTTTACTCTTTGGATTATCAAATGCAGCTTCTTGAGCAAATCAGGGCATGTACACTATGTGAGCAATCGCTTCCTCTTGGCCCCAACCCTGTACTACAAGTAAGTAAAAGCTCAAAAATATTGATTGCAGGACAAGCCCCCAGTTTAAGTGTCCATAAAACCAATCGTTTATTTAATGACGCCAGTGGACAACGCTTAAGAATTTGGCTGAATGTTGATAAAGAGCAGTTTTATAACGCTGACAACTTTGCGATCATTCCGATGGCCTTTTGTTATCCAGGAAGAGGGCAGTCTGGAGATTTGCCACCGCTAGCTACATGCGCTAAAACATGGCATCACAACTTACTTAGCCAACTGAATAATATAAAGTTTAAGATTATCATTGGCCAACACGCTCAGCGCTTTCACTTAGACAAAGATAAATCATTAACGGAGCAAGTTAACAACTGGAACACGTTACTACCCACACAAATAGTGTTGCCACATCCAAGCCCAAGAAATCAAATGTGGGTAAAGCGTCACCCATGGTTTGAAAGTGACGTGCTCCCAGCTCTTAGAGCACGTGTCAAAGAAGTTTTAGAGCCGCAGTGATGAGTTAATTACTTTCCTTGCTGCGCAAATGAGCGCAACTCATCTCCACTTAGGCGATAAATGATCCATTCACCTTGCGGTTTTGCGCCAATACTGTCGTAAAAATCAATGGCAGGTTTGTTCCAATCAAGTACAACCCATTCAAAGCGACCGCAATCCTTTTCCAAAGCTAGTTGTGCCAAATACTGCATGATGGCCTTTCCCGCACCATTACCACGTTTATCTTGCGATACATATAAGTCTTCTAGGTATAAACCGTGCTTACCGAGCCAAGTGGAATAATTAAAAAAGTACACTGCAAAACCTATCGCTTCACCTTCTTGCTCGCAAATAAGCGCATGGGCAGTGGGGTGCTCACAAAATAGCTTCTTTTCAATTTCTGATACCGTATTAAAAACAGCATCGGGCTCTTTTTCATAAACGGCGAGATCATTAATAAACGCCAATATAGTAGGGGCATCGCTTTTTTTTGCAGGACGAATTTGAATACTCATCTGGATCCTTATTTAACCTTAAAACGCTAGTGTATGCTAAAGTGGCACATGAATTAAGTGCATATATTACAACCTCAATATGCAAGGAAATCATAAGTGTTACCAAATATCGATCTCAATTTACTGAAGCTATTTGCATCACTGTACCAAACCGCCTCAGTCAGCAAAACAGCCCAAGAGTTAAACCTTAGTCAGTCAGCATGCAGTCATGCCCTCACTAGGCTTCGACAGCGCCTTGCTGATGAGTTATTTATTCGCATAGATAACGAAATGGTTCCCACGATGTTTGCGCAACAGATAGCACAAAGCGTTTTACCAGCTATGCAACAACTCAGCGTTGGATTAAAACCGTTCGAACCGTTTAACAGTGCGCAAAAAGCCAGCTTTACTATTGCTACGACAGATTACACGGCTTGGTGTCTAAGGCCACTTGTACATAAATTCAATGCTCACTACCCACATATTAGCTTGCAGCTGGTCTCTTTAGAGCAACGTATCCCTCAAGAAGCTTTGCGGGACGGTAGACTTGACTTTGCGTGTGGTTTTACACATGAGCAAGAAAAAAGTGAGAGCATATTAGAGTATTCATGGTTTGAAGACAGGTATGTAACCGCTATTTCAGAGCATCACCCACTTGCACAACAAACATCGTTAAGCCTAAGTGATTTTTTAGCTCATAGCCATATTCTAATTGCGCCTTGGAATGAGAATAAAGGTATCGTCGATACCATGTTAGCAAAAATTAAAAAATCAAGAAAAGTGGCTATCACTTTGCCGCATGTTCTTATTGCGCCTTATTATCTGCAACACTCACATCATTTATTGACGCTACCCGAAGCGTATGCAGTACAAGTCACCAAACCTCTTGGATTAGTCTTACTTGAGCCTCCATTGGACATTCCTAATTACAAGATAAAGTTGTACTTCCATAAAACTAGGCAAAACGATCCAAAGCTGACTTGGTTCATCGAGCAATTTAGTCAATTTTCCAAACTGTAATGGCCCTTGACAAAAACACCATTCCCCCAGATCCATACGTAGTTTACTTACGTATTGCAAAGGTAGTGATGAACTCGTGGATTTGTTATGAAACTCGTGACATTTTTATCTTGGCTACTATTAACTGGCTTTCCTGTGCAGGCTTCTATTGCGCAAAAATTACTGCCAACATCCAAGCCCGTTGGCACCTCTCCAACGTTGACGTATTTGTTTTGGGATGTTTATCAAGCAACACTCTATGCCCCTCAAGGTCGATTTAGCGCAAATGAGCCTTTTATCCTAAAACTTCATTATTTACGGGACCTCAAAGGAAAAGACATTGCACAACGCTCCGTTGAAGAAATAAAAAACCAAGGATTCGACGACAAACTAAAGCTGACTAAATGGCAATCACAAATGCAGTCCATTTTTCCAGATGTTAGTAACGGCACACAATTATACGGCAAACGTACCATCGAAGGCACAAGCCGTTTTTATCAAGGTGATAAGTTAATCGGTGAGATTGACGACCCACAGTTTACTCAGCATTTCTTCGCTATTTGGCTTGGCGAAAACACCTCAGAGCCAGACATGCGAAAGGCATTGCTCAACATCAAATAGGGGATATCAAAGTGCGCAAAACCATCATTGTAATAACAGCGGCCGTCGTACTTGGAGGCTGTGGAACAAATATCAACCCACAGAAATATAATAGTATTTCTCCAAGCTTTGACCCTTACCATTTTTTTAACGGTCCCGTAAAAGCATGGGGAATAGTACAAAATCGTTCTGGAGACCTTGTACAACGTTTCACCGTGGATATCAAAGGGTCCATTGATATCGATAATATTTTAGTGCTAGACGAGACATTTCACTATGAAGTAGGAGAGGGCGTTACGCACAGAGTATGGAAAATATCGGCAAAAAACGAAACAGATATGTTACAAGGCCGCGCCGATGACATACTCGGCTTAGCGCAAGGGCAACTCTACGGTAATGCCATGCGATGGCAATACAGCATGGATTTGCCTGTGGATGATACCAGCTACCAAGTTGCCTTTGATGACTGGATATGGTCATTCAACGATAACACTATTGTGAATCGTTCCTACATTAAAAAGTTCGGTATTACGATGGCTGAGGTGACGATATTTATGCAAAAGCTACCCACTGCATATTAACGACACCTTTAGATTAATTTATGGGAGCCCCTGAGCATCAATTACTGCTCGTTCAAAGACAACTCCATAAACACACTCAACGGGTTGTCTCTATAAAAACCGAAACATTCGCAGCGTTTAAAGCCTAAGTTTTCGTATAAATGAATGGCTTCCGTTTGTTTGCTACCTGTCTCTAGACGGATCAAGGGAATTTGCGCTTCTCCGGCATAGTGAAGCAATATCTGCATGATACGTCTTGAAAGGCCTTTACCACGATAGCTTGGGCGAACATACAAACGCTTTATTTCACCATATAAGGATTTATCAAACTGCTTTACAATCGCTCCACACGCCACAATGCCATCTTCATTTTTCAATCCGATAGCATGTACATTTGGCTGTCGTAACTCCTCAAGACTAAGAGACTGAGCACTCGCGATTGGGTACAAAGTACCCATTAGACGGTCGATTTCAGAAAATACTTCGATAACACTTGGGTCTTCAGGGTTTAAATCGACTAATTGCATAAATAATTCTCGGTAGTTTTGCGTATTTTTTTGCGAAAATACAAACTATACCGAGTTAGGATAAATGAACAAGCTTATTTATCCCATATTCAATAAAATTTGACTCGTTTTGATTAAATAGTGTGGTAGATAACTATTCCAGCTAGCTGTTTTAGATCCCATATTGGATCACGACGAAAGCACCTAAAAAGTCACAAAGGCGCTCTAAGACATGTCCTCACAAGGAGTTTGTGTACATTGCGTTTCTTGAGCTACGGCCTGATCTGCATGATCAGCTTGGCTGGGAAAAGTAAACAAAGTTAATGCTAATAGGAGTAGTGTAATTGCAAACGTTATCGGCAGAGTTAACTGCTGCTCAGAATCCACATTATAGGTACGAAATAAAGACATGATGCGCTCCTAAATAAAAACAAGCTAACAATAAGCACCACATCCTTGAATGAAACTTTAACGCTATTAGCAACAAACTGAACTTTACCTTAATAAAGTATGAGTATTTATAACAAACAGAACGAAAAAACTCAAACAAAGTAACTAGAATAAAAAATAAAAACCATACAAAAAAACTAAAAAAACACAATTATTCCATTTAATTCAATAAAATACACACTCATCTGACCAGATTAAAAATAACCCACTTTTTATAGGTTTTTCTCTGAATAGGGCTTTTTCACTGCGATTGTAGATTAAAATAGTTAACTAAGATAGGAACTCGTAAACCCCCTTTACAAACTTTTTGTTCATTTCTCTGGTTATTTTTTGTCACTAAGATCTTTTTGATGAGCAAATTTCACCCAACCCGCACAATAACTCAGCTTCGATCACTAACACAAAAAGCAGCATAGTTTACACACACAGGCCACACAAAATTAAAGCAAAAAAAGAGGGCTAAACTAAGCCCTCACATTGATCTCATTATTATTTGGTAACGGGAAAGCCTCTATCGCGCATCAACGCACTTACATCAGCGTCTCTACCTCTAAACAAACGATATGCTTGCGCAGGGTCCATCGCATTTCTTACAGAAAATAGATATTTCACCAATCGCTCAGACACTTGTTTGTCATAAAAACCACCTGGCGCACTTGCAAATGCTTCTGCTGCATCTGAAGTCAGCACTTCAGCCCATAAATATCCATAGTAGCTTGCTGCATAACCTTCAGAAGAGAACACATGACCAAAATGAGTACTGCGGTGACGCATAACAAGTTCTTTTGGCATGCCAAGTTTATCTAATTGCGCTTTTTCAAATTTTGCAGGCTCAATGAGTGCAGGATCTGTGCTGTGATAAAGTAAATCCGTCATCGCAGATGCAAGATACTCCGTTGTCGCAAAACCTTGATTGAATGTTGCTGACTTTTTAATTTTTGCGATCAGCTCTTTTGGCATCGGCTTGCCTGTTTCCTGATGTACAAGGAAATTATTAATAACTTCGTCCGTGGTTAACCAGCGCTCTAACAGCTGCGATTGAAACTCCGTATAGTCACGCACACCGTTATGCGAACTTGGATAAACTACATTAGCAGATAGGAAATGTAATGCATGACCAAATTCGTGGAAGTAGGTTTCAGCATCTGACCAAGAAATCAAAGTTGGCTTACCTTCGACGCCCTTAACAAAGTTAGAGTTGTTTGAGCTAAGCACATTTTTTGGTCCATCAAACGTTGTATAACTTCTATAAGTAGTAGCCCATGCTCCCGAGCGCTTACCTTTGCGAGCGAACGGGTCTAGATACCATAAACCGATATGTTTACCTGTTACTTTATCTGTTACTTCCCAAACGCGCACATCAGGGTGAAATACCGGCACTTTTCCAGCAGGTACTTCAGAGAACTCAAAGTTGAACAGTCTGCCGGCAACATAGAACATTGCCTCTCTAAGCTTATCTAGCTGTAGATATTGCTTAACCTCATTCGAGTCTAAGTCATACTTGTCTTTACGCACCTTTTCTGCATAAAAACGATAATCCCATGGCTCAATAGTAATATCTGCACCTTCTTTGTCAGCGATAGCCTGCATATCTGCAACTTCTTCTTTTACTCGAGCAATTGCGGCGGGCCATACTTTGTTCATTAATTCCATCGCGTTTTCAGGCGTTTTTGCCATGCGAGATTCAAGCTGCCACTGTGCGTAGTTGTCATAACCGAGCAAATTCACGCGTTCATGACGCAGGGTTAGAATATCTTTGATAATTGCGTTGTTATCATATTCATCACCATTGCCACCACGATTGTAGTAGTTTTTCCACACTTGCTCTCTTAGAGCACGCTCAGTCGAGTAGGTTAAAAACGGATCCATAGAAGAGCGAGAATTTGTAACTGCATACATCCCCTCTTTGCCACGTTCTTTTGCGGCTGCAGCCGCGGCTTCAATAAACGAAGAAGGTAGTCCAGATAACTGATCTTGCGTTAGATAAACCACATAATTTTCTTCATCCGCTAAAACATTGGCTGAAAATTTGGTGTATAAAGAGGCAAGTTCTTGGTTAATTTGCGCATAACGCTCTTTGGCTTCACCTGTTAACGTTGCGCCATTGCGGGCAAAGCTATTGTAGGTCATCCAGGTAATACGTTGTTCTTCAGGAGTGAGTTTTTTTAGCTCTTCGCTCTCGTAAACCGTTTTGATTCTCTCGAATAGCTTACTGTTTTGGTTGATTTTAGAATAGAAAGAAGACAATTTAGGCGCCATCTCACTACTGATCTCACGTAGCTCTGGGCTCGACTTGTTAGCTCTCCAAATACCATAATATGCATAAACTCGGTCAAGAGTTTGTCCCGCAGCTTCTAAGGCAACAATGGTATTTTTAAATGTCGGAGCTTCAGGATTATTTGCGATGGCTTCAACCTCAGCAAGCTGTTCAGCCATACCCGCTTCCAAAGCTGGTTTTAAATCTGCAAGTTCCATCTTATCAAACTGAGGAACGCCTTGATAAGGCCCTTTAAATTCTTGTAGCAATAGATTGCTTTGTACAACCTGTTCAGCGACAACTTGTTCTTGGGTTGAAGTAGTACTACACCCAGCCAGAGCTAGCAAGACCGCAGCACTCAAGGCCTTTATTGTTGGTTTAATCATAATATACTCTTAGTATTTTTATTTTATTAATTTGGCATTAAAACCATCCCAGTCTAAATGGGGAACAAAAAACTGCAACATTTAAGCGGTAAAAATACAATTACTGCGGTGAACGTAAAATTGGGTTATCATTTTTTGAGCTCTATAACTACACTGTTAGCTTGGGTTCTATTGCAATTAGCGGAGACCTTATGGAAGTTGGAATTTTCATCTATGATGGCGTCGAAATACTTGATTTTTGTGGTCCTTATGAAGTTTTTTCATCAGCCAACAAACTTGTTAACGAACACCTCGGTGTCAGTCTAGTAGCCCCAACCCAAGCGCCAGTGAGAACACGGGGCGGTATGAGTGTAAACCCCCATTACAGTATCTACTCAAACCCTCACTTTGATTTGTTAGTCGTAGCTGGCGGAAAGCATCAAGGAATAATGAAAAACCCAACCGTTCTTCATTGGCTTGCAGAGACGGCTCAACATACCCGAGCATGTGCTTCGGTAAGCACCGGGGTATTTCTGTATGCAGAGGCAGGGCTCATTGATGGAAAAAAAGTCACCACACATCAACAAGAAATAGAAGAGTTAAAAACTAAGTATCCGCAACTGAATGTCGTCGACAATACTCGCTACATCATGGATCAGAATTTTACTAGCTCAGCGGGTATATCTGCTGGTATTGATATGTGCTTAGCACTTGTAAAAAAAAGATTTGGTGACAAAGTCGCTCAGCAAACTGCCCTGCAAATGGAATATACTTGGTGCCTATGATCTTAGCTCCAACACCCTTAGTGACTATAGATCGGTGCTGCTACCCAACACCTGTCTAAAATCTACAAGATACTAGCTGGCCGCATTTAAAACCTGAGAATCAATTGCCCTATAGACCCGCTCTAATTCAAGTTGAATTTCTGAGTATATCATCCGATGGATATTACTTTGCGCTTCATCTTTAGCTGCAATCTCAAGCTTATTTGTTAAATAGTGCAAACGCTTGGCGCCAACATCCCCAGCTTGACCTTTGAGTGCATGTGCCGCTTGTTTTATCTTGTCATGATCAACTTGCTCTATCGCATCAGTCATTTCTATAAAGCGAGCATTGGCACTTTCTTTAAAAAGCTCACAAATTTTAGTGTACAAGCTCTCATCATTCATCAAGCGGGCCAAAGCGGCTTCACTATCTAATGATGGTATATTGGCATCCATTTCATCATCATTGAACTCACTGGCATTATATTGACTAGCTTGAATTGGCTCGCGCTCATCCTCTTCATTGGATGGAGATGCATCATCTACGTATTTCATCAAAATATTGAATAGTTTCTGTGCATCTATCGGTTTTGTAACGTAATCATCCATGCCCACAGACTTGCAGCGCTCTTCTGCTCCATCCATAGCACTTGCAGTCAAAGCGATGATAGGTATGGACTTATATAGTTCGCTGCCTTCTCCTGCTCGTACAGCGGCTGTTGCAGCATAACCGTCCATAATTGGCATATTACAGTCCATTAAAATGGCAAGTACTTCACTTTGCTCTAAGGCAAGGTAGTTTAATTTTTCCAGCAACTCTTGAGCAGAATGTACCAATATAGAATTTATGCTCTGGCCATTTAAAACGCCTTTGGCTACTTCTAAATTAATTTGGTTATCATCGACCACTATAACTGTTTGCCCTTTAAGTGCAGAAAATTTGCTTGCAAAGTTTTGGCTTTTAATACTGCTATCTTTGAGGTCAAAAAGAGCGAGCGTGTCTGGTTTGTTAAAAGCGGCGAGCACATCAATATAGGCTACTGGCTTACTCATAGTCGCTAACGCATATTTGGGTGGAGTAGGGTCACTTATAGGGTCAAAAATAAAACATGCCTTTTTGTCTAAGTTCGCGGCAGTTGATAAATTTTGTCCAAGTTCACTACCAAAATCAACCAACCAAAAATCAGCATGATTCAAGTCACAAATTATAGCGCCAAATAGGCTCAACACTTTTTTCCAATACTGTTCTTCTTGCTCTGTTTTTGCAGCCAAGAAAATCTTTTTTCCACTGAGAATAGGGCGCAAATAAAGCGGCTTAGCATCGCTACGCTGATATGGAATAGAAAAAACAAACGTGCTACCAGTTCCTTTTTCTGACTTAAAGTCTATTTTTCCACCCATAAGCTCACACAGTTGTTTGCATATGGATAAGCCTAATCCTGTTCCACCATACTCACTTGATACATTTTGTGTTTCTTGGCTGAAGGCTTCAAATAATCGGTCATAGTTTTGCTTTGCAATGCCAACGCCGGTATCCCTAATTGATACATCGAGCCACACCAGCTCTCCTTCGTCTTTGGTATTGGCATGAATGTACACACCACCTTTGACGGTAAACTTAATCGCGTTACTAATTAGGTTATACAGTATTTGTTTTAATCGCCCAGCGTCGCCTGTCAGGCTTAAATATCTAACGTCTGTTAAATCTAAAAGGTATTGAAGGTGTTTTTGTTGGGCTTTAATACCAACCGAACTGGCAACATGTTCAATTAATTGAATTGGATTGAAAGGCTGTGAATCAATTTCAAGCTTCCCTGCTTCGATTTTGGATAAATCAAGTACATCATTAATTAAGCTTAACAAGGTCTTGGCACTGGTACTCATCATTTCTAGGTAATTAGACTGCTGCTGACTCACCACCTCTCTTCTGACTAATTCAAGAGTGCCTAAGATGCCGTTTAGTGGCGTACGCATTTCGTGGCTAATACTAGAGATAAAAGCACTTTTCACCTTAGAAGACTCTTCTGCACGACGTTTAGCCAATGCCAACTCTAAGGTTCTTTGCTCAACTTGCGCTTCTAATGATGCATTCATCTTTACGATTTCAGCTTTGGCTTTGTTTTGCTCCGTTGTATCCGTTACAAACAGCGCAAAACCAAGTAATTTCTCTTCAACTGAATGAATGGGGGATGCCGTTAAGTATAAATCGCGTGATGTTCCATCAAGCTCAACGCTTATTTCTAATGGTTCAGGGGGGAGTTTATGAGAGACATAGTATAGGGTTGAATGAAAGTAATCACTTGGTATATAGCGGCCTAACAGTTTATATGGACCTATTGAAAGCCCTTGTAATTCTGTGAAAAATTGCTCGGCCGCAATATTGTGACTGGTTATTTCAAGTTCGTTATTAAAACCAATAATGCCATCGGATGCACCGTTAATGATATCCGCCAACTCAGATCTAGCTTCCAGCAACTGCTGACTATTTCTAAAGTATGCCCATAGTGCCAACACCCCCAAAGTAAATAAAAGAACGACAATAAAAATCACTGTATAAGCATTCAATCGCCTATCAAACAGTGCTTCTTCATATTGTCCGTAAGGAACTAAACTAACGCCCTCAACCTTACCCATCTCTGAGTTAGACGACACAAATAAGTCAGCTTTCATAGCCAGATACTGCATATTCTCAGAGCTCGCTACGAGTACACCATCTACTAACCATGGCTTTTGCTTAAAGTACGATTGCCATGTCATATCAGCATTAAGGTCTTTACTAAAACGCAGGCTTTCATTGGGGTGATAAATAAAATGACCATCAGGTGTTAGCAAATTCGATAAAACCCCCACTGGCAACACACTTTTTAGCTTATCTAGCAATATCTGTGCGTTTATATTAACCACCAAAACGGCAAATAGCTCATTACTTTCGTTGTATACTGGCGTGGCAACACGTAAAGTGGGCTCAAGTGGATAGACAATCTCTCCGTGCTCTCTATTCAAATCAATTTGCGATGCATATATGCGCCGCTCTTTGAGTTTTATTGTTCGTGAAAAGTATTCTCGATGTGCTTTGTTTTGTAATTTTGCTGCAGGCTGAATTGATATCAAGCCACCATAACGGTCTGCTCTGACAAGCTCATCACCAGTTTTTCCATCCAGCAGCCGCAACTGATTAATTTCACCATAGGTATACATCATCGAACTAAATATCATTGATAGTCGTGTTTTCCACTGCTCAGAGGTTGTGTGGTCTTTTGGATCAATACCTTGATTACGCTGTGCTCTTGAGATCCCCTGAATGGGCGGGGTATCAACCAAAAAATTGATGTAGTTCCTGTAGATTTGCAACTCACTTTTAAACATATCCTTTTGCTGCACTAAGGCATCGGATAATTGTTGAGTGACTTTGTTTTGCGCCTGCCGTTCAATATTATTATCATATAAAACAACAACTACAGCCATAGCAAGTGCTAACAACGCTAAACTACCACCCAGCGAGCTATTCTTAATCACACGAAAAATAGATTGTTTGTTTGTCACGCTATAGCTCCTTTATAGTGACACAATTGCGACCACTTTCTTTTGATATGTAGAGTTGCTCATCCGCCACCTGTAGCCACTTTTGATCATTGGCATCGCTCACCACATTGCTATACACGCCACCAATACTGAGTGTTATTCTGCCAAATGGCGAGCCATCATGGGGAATACTCGCATTTTCTATGCGCTGCTTTAGTTTGCTTGTCAGCGTTTCTAAGCCGTGTTTATCAACCTGCGGCATAATGCACACAAATTCCTCCCCACCATATCTAACTACCGCGTCTTCACCGCGAGAATGGTTAGTCTCTATAAGTTGAGCAACCTGTTTTAAACACTCGTCTCCTTTGAGATGCCCATAAAAATCATTATATTTTTTAAACCTGTCAATATCGGCCATAAATAGCGAAAATGCCGTACCATTGCGTTTAGCGTAAGAGAGCCTCTTTTCAAGCTCAGAGGTAAGATAGTGGCGGTTATACACTTGGGTAAGCCCATCGATGAATGCCATAGACTTTAACTTTGCATACTGACTTTGCAATTTAACTTGTGCATCAACTCGGTGCTGCAAAGTTAAGGCATTAACGGGCTTGATAACAAAGTCACTACCGCCCGCTTGCCAACACATTGTTTGTTCATTGTCTTCATGGTGTGAGGTAACAAAAATCACCGGGATATCTTTGGTTGATTCTTTATTTTTAAGGGCTTTGCAAGTTTCTAAACCATTCAAGCCAGGCATTTCTACATCCATCAAGATGACGTCTGGGATTTTTGCTTCACAAAACTTTATGCAATCATAACCGCTGACACAGCGCTCAACGATGTAGCTTGAGGAAAGGATTTTTTGGATAACCAAAAAATTTATATCATCGTCTTCAACAACCAAGATGTTTGCGCGCATCGAAACTTAATCCGTAAGTACTTTTTACTACTTTTGATTAGTTATAACTTTAGTTGAGCATTACGTATTTGCAAAAATCAAGCGGCATAAGAGCCGCCTGCATGCTGTGGATTGGTACTACTCTATCTAAATGATTGCACTAAAAAAGCACAGCATTTTGCATGGCTGTGCTTAACAACTATTAGGGATATGTTAACGACGGTTGTGCTTCGACCAATAGTTAATATCAGGTCCTTTTGGCACTACTTCCGTTGGATTAATCATGGTATGGCTATAGTAGTAATGTCTTTTGATATGCTTAAAGTCAACCGTATCAGCAACATTCGGCCACTGATATAAATCTCGCAAGTAATTAGCAATATTTGGATAGTCTTCAATTTGCTGTTTATTGCATTTAAAGTGCCCAAAATACACGGCATCAAAGCGGATCAAAGTAGTAAATAAACGCCAATCAGCTTCCGTTGGACTGTTTCCTACAAGGTATAAAGAGTCGGCTAAAATGGCTTCTATTTTATCCAACGCAGCAAATAATGAGTCAAAAGCTTGTTCATATGCTTCTTGTGTTGTGGCAAAACCGCAGCGATATACCCCGTTATTAATGTTTTTGTAAACATAGTCATTAATATGATCAATGGATGACTGCAGACGCTCTGGGTAGTAATCGTCTCGATTGCCAGTTATCTCATCAAAAGCGCTATTAAACATGCGAATAATTTCACTCGACTCGTTACTGACGATCCTTTTTTGCTGCTTATCCCAAAGTACAGGCACAGTGACACGCCCCGAGTAGTTACTATCGTTGAGCGTATATAACTGGTGCATAAACTCGTGACCGTATAAATCATCCCCTGAACTACCGCTGGAGGTGTCAAATGTCCAGCCATTACTGAGCATATCAGGGCTGACTATCGATACAGAAATATGCTCTGTTAATCCTTTTAATGCTCTGAAGATTAAAGTACGGTGCGCCCAAGGGCAAGCAAGCGACACATACAAATGATAGCGACCAGAGCTCGCTTTAAACCCTGCTTCACCCGTTGGCCCAGCAGAGCCATCTCTAGTGATCCAGTTTCTCAGCTTTGCCGCCTCACGTTCAAACTTGCCGTCACTTTTGTTGGTGTCATACCACTTGTCTTGCCATTTTCCATCTACCAGTAACCCCATTTCATCCTCCTAACTAAACAATATCGCCAAATTTACCCAACTGATAATCTCTCACAGCTTCACGCAGCTGCTCTTGAGTATTCATAACAAAGGGCCCCATATGCGCGATTTCTTCATTGATAGGTTGACCTGCCAGTACCAGCGCGCCTAAACCATTTGCAGAAGCTGCCAATACCAAGGGTTCGCTAGGTGACACTTCAAGTAAATTGCCCGCAACAAACGCAGAGTCTGCTAGTTGACCGCTGTGAATATAGATCAGCACTTTTTCATGCGCAGATACATCCAATACCGTTTTAGTATGCTTTGGCAATATGACATCGGCAATCGCACCATTACCCGCAAGTCCTTGGATAGCCCCCGCGATGGATTGAGTGTCCATCAACCAGTTGCCTGCTAGAGCTCGTAATTCAACTTGCTCAGAGTTAACTAACTTAGGCACGCCCGTATCCACCGAATCCTGATATTGTGGTGGCCGCATTTTTTCTTTGGCTGGCATGTTCAACCAAATTTGAAAACCGTGCATCCCATTATCTTCATCGACCAAAGGCATTTCACTGTGTACAACTCCTCGACCTGTACTCATCCACTGCACATCACCGCTGCGAATGGCTTTCTTGTTACCCATTTGATCTTGGTGTTCAAACCCACCTTTGCGAATATAGGTAAAGGTTTCAATGCCCCTGTGAGGATGTGGCGGAAATCCGCCCATGTAGTCGCTTTCGTCGTCTGATTTTAGCTCATCAATCATCAAATAAGGATCTAAGCTTTTGCCATCAAACCCAGCGATGCGGTTAATGCGCACACCCGCGCCGTCTTTGGTCGCATAGGCTTTTTGGCTACGAATTACTTTCATTTCTTTGCTCCGAAAAATAGCTAATGACACAACTTTACCAGAACAAAAAAGAACAAAAATTAGCAATTTTCGCCATTAGCATTCTATAAAAACGAACAAACCTCTGACTTGTGCCCAATTTAACTGCAAGTTATGATGAAGAAAAAACAACAGAGAAATACATATCACCATGCGTAGTACATCTCTCACTGTCATGGCTTTTTGTGCTTTTAGCGTATCAGCAATGAATTGTGATCTCACGCCAGCCAATTGGAAAAACATAACCTTTATCAACAGTCCAGAAGCAAACTTGCATAGTTTTTTGACTTATTCAGCGAAAAATTCCGAGAGCTTAGAGCTAGTCATGTCTGACTCGTCTATATCTGACACAGACAAACAAACGTTAAAAAATTCTATCGCTCAATACCAAAACTACACCAAGCAAAAGTACTTTCACCCGCTGTTTAACAACAATGACTTTGGACTAATGACTGATGGGTTTAATCAGGGTAAACCGCTGGCAGAAGTAAAGACAACTTCACTGAGCAAATCTTATTTTGCCTCTGTAGGCTTATATAAAGAGCATATTTGGCCGCGGCATTGCCAACAAAATCAGCAATGGCGCGTTAATTTGCAAAGCAAACTGACACATTACGGTGAAGGGGTATATCAAAGGCTTAGCGACTTACTATTGGGAGAGTTGGTCAGCGCACCAACACATTTCGTTTATGCACACGCTCGGCCATTTACGCGTGAAGGCGCGTTTACTTCTGCTCGAAGTTTTGTCACGCATATTAATTCGTTCCAGCCAAATTATCGTGATTGGTATGCGTTAGAGCTACTTTTCCATGAATTGAGTCATGTGCCTTTTTTTAATAATGAGCGTTTAAAAAACAGTATTGAGCAAGCTTTTGTAGATCAGGGGATAGCAGAGCATGGCCGTATTTGGCACCCAATATTGTTTTACACGGTAGGAGAGGTCACGCGTCAAGCGATAGTAAAAGAAAACCCAGACTACCGACCTTATGCTAATGAGAAACACTTATATCAAGGTCGTTGGGACTATTTGGCGGAGCTAGAGCGCTACTGGCTGCCCTATATCAACGGTCAAGTCTCCTTTGGCGAGGCGCTTGATAATCTAGCCAAAGCTATCAAACAACGCGCTTAACTTAAGCGCCTCGTTTAAATAGTAAACTCTTTAAGCTCGCCTCTGGGTTTATATCTTTAAACTCGGGCGGGTTGTCCAAGCGCTCAACAAATATCATCTCGGGCGCTTGCTGAGCCATTTCGTCGATTAAAAATTGTGAGTCAACGCTTGGGTCATTCACACAAGCAAGTACCCGAGCTTGTTCGCTTAACAGCTCAGGTAGGCGACGCAGAATTTTTTTGTAGTCTTTGGTTAAAGCAAAACTGCCTTTTTGAAATGACGGGGGATCGATGATCACCAGATCATATGGCCCAAACTTACGCACTTTACCCCAAGATTTAAATAATTCATGACCGAGAAATTTAACCTTACTGAGATCGTGCTCATTGGCTCTGTGGTTTTCACGGCCTTTGCTCAACGCCGCTTTGGCCATATCAAGATTTACCACCTGCTTAGCGCCACCAGCAATAGCAGCAACCGAAAAACCACAGGTATAAGCAAACAAATTCAGCACGTTTTTATTTTGCGCATTCGATTTAACCCAGCTGCGGCCATATCGCATATCCAAAAACAAACCGTTATTTTGTTTATTACCTAAGTCCAGCAAAAAGGTCAGGTCGTTTTCAACTACCGTCTGCTGCGCGCTGAAAGTGCCCGACAACACCTGCAACTCGCAATCAGGACGACTACGATGGTGTAATAACACACTCCTGACGTTATTTTGCCAAAGCGGGGTGGCTTGCCAACTTTCAACCAATTCACATAACGCTGGGATAAACTCAGCCTCAGGCTCTTTAAACAATGAAATGAGGATCTGCCCACCAAGCCAATCCACTGTAATATGCTCAAGACCAGCAAAGCATTGGCCTCGGCCATGGAAAAGCCGCCTCACTTGCGAAGGAAAGCTATCAATTTGACGAAGGTGTTGATCAAGTAAAGGCAGGGCTGATGGTGTCATAATAAAAAACTAGGAGTAAACAAGCGCGTTATTGTACGCGCATTTCAAATGTGGCACCACATGCAAAGCGGCTAGTGATGCCAGAAGGGTTAAATGCGCTAATTAGCTTGATAGATCACTTCACCATCAAGCAGCGTCATAACAACCTTCGTCTGCTTTATTTGTTCAGCACTAAGTTCAAATAGGTTTTTATCGAGCACCACGAAATCTGCTCGTTTACCCACTTCAATACTACCCACTAATTGCTCTTGGCGCATCGCATAGGCACCATTAATGGTATATGCCGCAATTGCCTGCGCCAAAGTAATGTTTTGTGGCGCCCGCGAGATAGCATGGCTTATCCCCACGAATGGATTGAATGTACTCACATTCCAATCACTACTTAACGTTAGCGTGGCATTGGCATTTTGTAAGCTCTTAATAGGCACTAAATCTTGCGAGCGCTGTGCACCAATAAGCGGGATATTCTCAGGCCAGTGGGATGGTTGGCTAAACTCACCAGCCACTTGTGCATCAGCAATCACATTCAACTTAGCAAAACGCGAGAAGTCGTCAGGGTCAACCACTTCTAAGTGGGTGATGCGATGTCGAGCCGCACCGTTTGAGGCATTTTCAACGGCATTAAGTGCTTCATGAATGCCTCTATCACCAATACCATGAATATTAAAATCAAAACCAACGGGTTCAAGCGCTTTGATATATTTCTCTAAACGCGCTTGGGTAAAGTAGTTAAGCCCTCTGTTGCCGTACAGATTCAACCAATCAACGTTGTAAGGTTCATGCATTGCCGCGGTACTGTTGACCAAAATGCCATCCATATAAAACTTCACCTGATCTACTTTTAATAAGCTGTCAGTAGGGCGGCTGAACATGGCTTTTAAGCTGGCTAGTTGCTTTTCGTCGCTCATTTGAGGATATGCCCACAAACCTAGGCTCACGCGTAGTGTCAGCTTATCTTCATCTGCCACGCGCTGCCACGTCTGTAAGTGACCGCGTTGCCAATAAGTACGCGCATCACTTATTGAAGTGATACCCACTTTATTTAGCTCGGGCATCGTGTACTCAATTAACCCCCAATAGTCTTGCTCAGAGGCATCTGGGCGCGAGCGCATGGCCAGCTCCATAACCTGATTACCGGCGTTGTCGTACAAAATCCCATTAAGATAACCTTGCTCATCACGCCCAAGTACACCACCAATTGGGTCAGCGCTCTGTTGCGTGATACCAGCAAGCGCTAAAGCCTTACTGTTAACCCACATCGAGTGAGAAGTTTGTTCCATAATGATCACGGGGCGATCTGGGATTGCTTCGTTCAGTACCGACAACGGCGAGCTTGGCATTTCCAGCAAGGTTGCAATCTCGTGGCCATAACCGATTAACCAACCACTACCAGGGTGCTGTAAATTGGCCTCATAAAGAATATCCATGTATTCTTGCTCGCTGGCATAGCTCGGCAGGGTGACTTGCGTTACCTCTGATGCTGACTCCAACGGGTGAATATGTACATCATGGAAACCTGGAAGCAGCATTTTGCCTTTTAAATCGATTACTTGTGTATTGTCATCGATGTAACTTTTAGCTTTATCATCATTGCCAACAAACACAATTTTATTACCCTGAATAGCAACGGCTTGTGCCCATGGTTGCTTACTATCAACAGTGTAAACTTGAGCATTTACAAATACTTTGCTCGCAGGCACTTGGTTAGGCGCAGTGTGAGCGTTTTGTGATAGTGCAGGGGTGTTGTCTGTGCATCCAGATAACGCGCAGCTCAGTGACAGCAGTGTGGTAGAAAATAACATAATAGAACGACTCATAGTTGACTCCTTAGTATTAGCACTACACTATCAAGACAGAGGTAACCGTAAGGTAACAGTATAGGCACCCGATGATTATTTTACTGGTAGAAGATGATACGCTTTTAGCAGCTCACAGCATCGACTTCTTAGCCAAAGAGGGCATTGAAGTCGACTACGCCAGCACGGTTATGCAAGCTAAATCAATTAGTGAGCAACAACGCTATGATGCCATCGTTCTAGACATAAATTTACCCGATGGCGATGGTTTGAGTCTGGCACAGCAGTGGCAACATACTCGCAGCGAGCCAATTTTATTTCTCAGCGCACGTGACACGTTAGCCGACAAACTCACCGCTTTTTCATTTGGCGCATTGGATTACTTAACCAAGCCTTTTGCGCTGGAGGAACTTGCAGTGCGTATTAAACTGTTAGCCAATAAAGCAACACCGAAAACCAACAAACGCTTTGAATTGGACTCGCTGAGTGTAGACCTAAGCGCTAAAATCATCACTCGAGCGCAGCGAGTCATTGTGCTTTCCCCCCAACAGTGGCAATTGCTTGCATTGCTCATTGAGCATTATCCAAACCCGGTAGATAAGGCCACTATTATCAACACCATATGGCCCGATCAAGACTCAAATAACAACATGTATAAATCGCTATTAACACGTTTACGCAGCAACTTAAGCCACGAACATGAAACGCCTTTGCTGCACACACTAAAAAAACAAGGGCTTGTTCTAAGGCGGGAAAACACTGATGAGTGACACGTCTATTATCCGTTACTTAAGTATTCGCATTATCCTGCTGATGTTATTGCTGATGGCATGCTGGATAAGCGTCGCAAAATACGGTTATGAGTTTGCGCTAGATGATAGTGCTGAATACTATTTATACTACGATGCTCAGCTTGTGGAGAAGCAGCAAGTTAAGCTACCAATCAGTGATGATTTTAAACTGATTACGCAACAGCAAAGCGACTTACCCTTAGCAATACAACAAGCTTGGCGAGCGGGCTTGCTACCACTGAACCAAGTGAGCTTAGTCAGTGACACGCTAGACGACATTTATGTATTACCGTGGCAACCGGCATCCTCTAACGCGATACCAATATTTATCTTGCACTTTTTCGACAAACAAGACACTTTGCCCATCATGCCATGGCTCCTGCTCTTACTGGTGCTGTTAAGCATTCCTATTCTCTACATTGTGGTCCGCAGCGCGTTAAAAATACGCAGTGAAATCAATTCATTAACGGAGTTTGTAAACACTAACACCCCCCCTGACGAGCAAAGCAAATTTCAAGAACTAAGCGCATTTTTCAAAGCGCTCAATATCGCTCGCCAAGCCGAACATTTCGCCCAACAAAAAGAGCGCTTGGTGTCGGCATATTTAAGTCACGAAGTACGCACACCTCTGACTCAGATCCAACACGGTATCTCACGCCTACAGCAGCTTGATGATTTACCCGTTGAAGCAGCTGAGGTACTACATAGCTTAGCGTTGTCACAACATCGCCTGACATCAACCAGCAATGCGGTATTGGCTTTGTGGCAACAAGATAATTTAGCCACACAACAACTCGACTTAAGAGGGGTGATCAAGCGTGTAGTACAAAAATTACAAACGCCAGCACAACCAATTGAACTCAACCTCAGTGCCTTTGAAGTTATCAAGCCAATACACCCTGAGCTATTTGAGCTGCTGCTCACCCAAGCCATCGAGAATGCACAGCAACACGGTGCGCCATCATTAACGATAACCTTGAGCGATAACACACTACTGTTAAAAAACCCTATTGCTGAAGATGATAAGAGTACATCAGGTGTGGGGCTGGGTAGCATACTAATAAAACAAATATGCCAGCGGCTAAACTGGCATCAAAATGCGACTTTATGGGATGGTGAGTACATACTTACCATTAAGTTTAAAGCCGCTATGTAAAATTATGCACTTTGTGCATAACGTACAAACTCTGAATAGATGGAGTCTTTGATCAGTCTATCAGGGGTAAACGCATAATAGTGCTGATATACGTTTTCAATCGGGCCAATAAAGCTCACATCTCGATTGCGCTCAATTTCGTCTTTAACTGAGAGCGGCGCGGGGAATAAACCAAACCCTTGCTGACCTAGTGCGATCATTAACGCACTGTCATCAACATGACCTGCAATACTGATTTCAATCTCTAACTCATCTAACCAATAGTGTATGGCACTGGTAACAGGGCTTGATTTAGCAGGTAACACAACGGGCACCTCGCTGAGCGTTTTCGGGTAGTTAGATTGCAATTTATACTGCCAGTCTTTAGCGCCAAAAAAGCCAAGCTGACTTTTACCTATTTCATGGCAAAACACTTTAAATGGTAAGCTGCTATCTAGAGGTTTGTCAGCCAATACCAAGTCCAGTTTGTGGGTCGCCATTTGTGCCAAAAGCTCTGCTTGCTGACCATCAATACACTGTAAATTAGCGATGCGTTCGTTTTCAATAAGTGGAGCCAGCCACTTAGACACCAAAGACTTTGGCAAGGCATCAGATACACCCACTTTTAGAGTACGTGACAACGCACTGATATCCCCTTGTGTCGTCTCCAACCACTCATTCGCGATGGTAAACATATCGTCGGCATATTGCTGAGTGATCTGCCCAAACTCCGTTAAACGTAAACCACGGCCTTCGCGCAAAAATAACGACTTTCCCAAACGCTGCTCAAGACTCGTTATTTGCGCGCTGACAGTTTGCGGCGTTAGATGCAGCACCTTGCTGGCTGCAGCAATACTGCCGTGACGGCTAACTTGCCAAAAGTAATACAAGTGGTTGTAGTTAATGTTGGTTATCATTCGTTAATACCTACCAATAAGTAAGAAATAATCAGCTTTTTTCTTTTTTTATACCTTAGTAGATTTATCCTGTGCCTGCAATTGAGGTGCGACAAATTGATTAAATGTTTATGTGAGCCAAACAATGAAACTTAAGTTATCGATAAAAGACAAAACCGTCACAGCATTGATGAAGGTAAAACTGTCAAAACTGGTAACCGCCCAACTACACAAATATGCGTTAAATATTCGTAGTGTTGAGCTGCATATTGATGATATTGAGTCTCGTGGGCATGGAGTGCTCAAACAATGTCGCATACATCTACACTTACCTGGGCTACCCAGTATTAGGCTCAAAGCAAAAGGTAATAACATGCTACAGGCCATTAAGCGTGCTTTACACAATAGCCAAGTTTTATTGGCTCAAAAGTATGCAATTAATAACTAACCTGCATCCTTATTTTTGCGATAACTATGCAGTAAACAACCATTTTGCAGGCCAACTACAGTTACATTAGTTCCATAGATCCCAAGCACTTGCAGCGGAAAGGATGCCGCTCTATTTCAATACCCTCTATTTAAATAAAACTGATATCAAGCTTTGCAATTAAGAGCCGATAAAAACTTATTAGAATATGGATATTATCGAGGCCCTTGTGAAAACCACACTTACAATGCACCAACCGATCATGCCGGATAAGCCTAAAAGCCAATCTGCTGATAACGAACCTAAAGACTACACAGTACCCACACTGCGCATGACTCCAGAGGCAATGAAAAAGCTCAACACACTCAATAGTGATGAGAAAAAAGACGATAATAAGCCTGCACTCCCAGCTCATATTGAAGCTTTGGTTGAACAACGCAAAAAAATAAAAGAACAAATCAAAGAACAAAAAGAGCGCCTTGAGCAACTCAAAGCGCGGGATGATTTAGACAAAGAAATCAAAGCCGCTTTATTAAAGCAACAAAGTGACACCCTAATGCAACTGCAAATACAATTGATGGGTATCACCCAATCGTTGCAAGAGGCATTAAAAGAATCGGGTATTAGCGATATGGGGTTGTTAGCCGATATCTTAGTTTAGTAAGTTTAAAGCTTGAGTATATTTATATGATGGTCAGAGCTGGCTCTTCTAGGACAATTCTAAAAGATTCAAGAAAAAGGTATACTGGCAAATCACATTATGGCCAGTCGTAGTGTCCAAATTTAACAATTAAAAAGGGATTACTCAGTGTCGTCTGTTCAAATCGCACGATATATGGTCAGCTTTAGTTGGCTATAGCATGGCATATTTCCAAAGCTAGTCCATATCGCACCACTAGAGAGGTTAATGACCGAGAGCTTTGGCTTCTCTGATAGCGTGTCGTATTACATAACAAAGTCAGCAGGTATAGGGGAAGTGCTGTTTGGTGTACTCTTATTCATTTTTTATCGCTCCAAATCAATTGTTATTTTAAACATAATAGGACTTATTGGCTTATTGCTATTTGTGGCTGTGCTGCAGCCTCAGTTACTTAATAACCCGAGTGTATCCGTGCTGGTTTTTAAACAAAATGGAGATGTTGTTTATTCTAAACAATATGGCTAGGCAAATTTAGACACTCAGCAAAAGCCAACACAAAATAGCTTATTTCAGGTCGCGTCAGTCTCTAAACTAGTTACTGGTAGCGCAATATTGAAACTATATGAACAGAGTCAATTACACCGATATGATGATATGAATCAGTATTTTTTCGCCAATCGCGGCAGACTTCGCACGGAGCTTGGGTTTGAGCTATTCAGACATGATGTTGACGAATATCATGTTGGCATTGGCACTTTTATCGTTTATTTTACACAACCATTCTATATGCCCTACGTTGGGTTGTTGTGAGTAAAACAGGTGTACTTAGTGAAATACTTATTCAGTTTATTAGTTTCGTTAGTTTTGACGGGTTGTGCAGTGACTGGTACCGCGAGCAAAGCCGAGTTCCCATTACTAACAAATGCTCCAAATTTTAATGCAAGTGTAAATTCAGTATCTATCATTGCCGATGAAAATTCAGCTGACAACGAGTCTTATGGCGCATTTAATTGGGGCCGTTTTGACGAAACGGATAGAAATAACATTCAACAAGTCATTTTAGAGACACTAAAGAAGAATACTTCTAACTCAGCTGATAACGAGAAAGTTCATGCGAATGTTCATGCTAAAATTCATCGCTATTCACAAGTCATAACAAACGCGAGTTACGCCAGCTTTGTTATTGTTGATTGGTGTTTAGAAAAAAATGGTGAAATTATCATCGACGAAGTATTTTACGCAGGCCATAGCGATGAACTAGACCTACTAACAGGCAAAAGTTTAGGGTGGGCCAAGGGTGAAACTCATAAAGCCATTGCGAGCCGTATCATTAACCAAACGATACAAACACTATCAGAACCCTCTCTTAAAAATGCCTACCCAGAAGAGCATGTGTTTTTAAATGCTGATGATGCCGTGCACGCGCTCCCCACTCAACTCACCTCTGTTGGTACTGCCGGTTTCTCTGGCGGTATATATTACTATGTAAGTCCAACTACAGGGGAGACGAACTTCCATGAAAAATCTGTTTATCAGAAGGTTAATTGGAAGCTAGAGGTTCAAAAAGGTAACTAAATTGCAGTAAACTACCACGAAGGAAAGTTAAAAGCTTCGGCGGAGCTCCTTCGTGGAAACTGCAGGCTAAACTTTTCTAATTAATCAAAAACACTCTTTTAGCTAAAACCCTACCAGCAATACTTTACCCAACGCCATTCCTTCACGCTGGCAGCTAAAGTCGATGCGACTGTCCAATGGCGTATTGTACAACGACTCTAACTTTTTAAACGGCGTGCCAATAAACTTTACCGCTTTAACTCGCAGGCTCATGCGCGTACGCTTATCTAAAAATGCAAACGCAGTGGCATTTAGCGTTTGCTGGCACGACTCTAAAATATCATTGGAAAGAATATTCTGATGGATTGCTTGATAAATTTCTTGTGAGTCTATTTTATGGTGGCTGCTTGCTAATATGCATGTGGCGTAAACATCTAGTAATCCAACCGCACGTATTTTTTGATTGTTAGGATCTTCATACATCGCCATCACACAGGGCACTTTAGTTTCGTCAAAGTACTGTGGTTTAATCGACTGAATAACCATATCTTTATCTACATGCTTATGAATTAAACGCTCAAGCTGAGCAAGCTTTGGCAGGGCCAGTTCACCATTTATCTCTACTTCTTCAAGCATCACTTGGCTTTCTTCAGTGCCTTGAACCAAAGGCAAAAGTTGGTCGTGCAACTGCTGATCTGAAAACGGTTTGGAAAGCACAAATCGGGCACCTGCGCGCAAAGCCTCATCTATCTGCGATTTTTCATCAACCGTGGTGATCATCGCAACCGTCATATTGAGTTGTCGCTTTTTAATTGCTTGCAATAAAGTAAGCCCAGACATGTCAGGCATATACCAGTCGGTTAACACAATATCAGGTTGCCAATTGCCAATTTCCCGCAAAGCAGTCTTAACGCTATTCGCTTTTCTGATGAACAGCTTTCGATAACCAAAGTTCTGTAATGCCCGCCTAACAATTTCTAGCGTCGCTTGGCTATCATCCACAATTAATATCTTCACATTTGACCACTTTATACAAAAACTTGTTTTTTATTATAGGCATATTTTTTATGCATCACTAAACTGAAGAAGAGTATCAACAGAAGTAAGTTATAAATCAATGCAGAGCTTTCAACTATCCGCCGATGTTTTTCAATATATAGCCATAAACTTTGGCTTAATCATTCTAGCAGCTTGGTTTTATATTCTATTGCTAATATTGCGAGAATTCCGTCATTTTGCAACCAGTATGATCAAGCAACAACCAAACGTACAAAGCGAAGACATATTAAACATTTGTCGGGAGTCGGTTGATAATGCGCTTAATTACGTTAATAACAATAGCGAAACAATCGCCCAGCTCTCCCAGATCCAAAACACCTTAGAGCAACAACTTGCCGAGATCAGAAGTTCAACTAAAGATCATATAACCCCTAAAGAAGAAGCGTCGATTAAAGCGCTAAATCAAAAGCTTATTCAATCTCACACCTTAATTAGAAAGTTAAAAGGTGATCTAGATAAAAGCACAGGGATGCTCAAGCAAGCAAAAAAACGACTATACAATCAAAATGATGAAATTGAAGCGTTGCAAAAAGAACACCAGCAGCTGCAGGAGAAATATGAGGCCATTCAGTCACAGGGAGCACCAACGGGAAATATTCAACAAATGACAATGAATTTTGAACGAGAAAGAACCCAAATGATGGATGCTATCAACAGTTACAAGCTGCAAATTGCGGAACAAAATCAAGCGTTAGAACAATTGTCATTACAAGCAGATAATACCAATGATGGCGCAGATCTTAACGAAATAAAAGCAGAACTTGAACAAACAAAACAAGCATTAAAGCATCTAACAAAAGAAAAGAAATTTATTGAAAGCAGGTACTTAGAGTTGACCAAGAAAAACGGAGGCGATGTTTAATCATACAGCTCCTTCTATACCGATTAAAGTAAACACAAAAAACAAATACAAAAAATTAACTTTGGTGACATTTTATAAAAAACAATGTATTTTTGTTTAAGAACTTTCCAGCTACTTTTTCGATTGCTTTTTTTACATGAAGTTAAGTTCGAGCCACTCTTAGTTTTTGACCGTCAAATGGTAAAAAGGGATTACATATGGCGTATATATCAGATACCAGCGCTCAAGATACACAAATAAAAACCAAGCCTTCAAAGGCCAAAAGTATTTGGCTAGCAACGTCTGTCTTACTGGTTATGGTATTTTTGTATTTTATTCTTATGCCTGCGCTTGCCAATTGGACTAGCGGCACAAGCTCAATATCTTTGGACAAAATTAGAGTCGCACAAGTAGAAAAGGGCCTGTTTGTAAAAGATTTTTCGCTACAAGGGAAAGTTGTAGCAGCGAGACGCCCAGTGCTTTATAGCCCAGCTCAAGGAACAGTTACCTATCTTGTTGAAGCAGGTGACAGTGTTGAAAAAGGGCAATCACTGGCGATCATCGACTCTCCAGAGTTAAAGAGCTTGTATAATCAAGAAATTGCAAATTTAACCAAACTACAAACTCATCTCGAACGAGAAAAAATTCAAGTAAAAAAATCTAGTCTCCAGCAAGATAACTTAATAGGTAAAGCTGAAGTGGCACTCAATGCAGCACAGCGAGAGATGCGACGCTCCGAAGATGCGAAAAAGAATAATGTGATAAGCGACATTGATTATCAAAAAGCCAAAGACGACTTACAAAATGCAAAAAGAGAATATCAGCATGTGCTAAAAGAAGTCGCGCTACTTAAAGAAAGTCAAAAATTTGAGATCCAAACTCGGGAATTAGAGCTTGAATCTCAACAAGTCAAAGTCACAGAGTTAAAGCGCCAGGTTGATGGATTGCAGATCACATCTCCAGTAACGGGGCTCGTCGGCAACTTAAACGTGCAACAAAAAAGCTCGGTAACAAAAAACCAAGCATTATTACGAGTAGTTGACTTAACCCAATACGAACTTGAAGTACAAATACCCGAAAGCTATGCCGATGACCTAGCATTGGGGATGGAAGCACAGATCACGCTGAATCATACACAATACGCTGGTGAGCTAGTTGCTATTTCTCCTGAAATATCCCAAGGTTCAGTAAGCGGAAAGATCCGATTCAAAGATACTTCGTTAACTGGGCTTAGACAAAATCAGCGACTCACGACCCGTATTATCCTTGAGCAAAAAAGTGATATTGCCTTTTTACCCAGAGGGCAATTTGTTAATTCTTATAATGGCCAATTTGCTTATGTACTCAACGGTGAAGAAGCCATAAAAACACCGATTGAACTTGGCTCACGCAGCCTAGCGCAGGTAGAAGTTGTTTCAGGCCTCAAACAGGGAGATCGCGTGGTGATCTCAGACACAAATATCTTTAAAGATGCACCGCGTGTGCGTATTTTACAATAGCAGGGATGGCAACATAAATGTTAAAGATGCATAGACTCGCAAAGGCGTTTTACACAGAAAACATTAAGACTCAAGCTTTGCAACCGTTTGATTTGATTATAGAGCAAGGTGAATTTGTCAGTGTTATTGGCCCCTCAGGCTCAGGTAAAACAACCTTTCTCAACATTGCCGGGTTACTCGAAGAGCACAGCGAAGGCTTGTATGAGTTAGATGGTCAAGACGTGTCAAAAATGAAAGATAAGCAAAAATCGGCGTATCGTAATGAAAAGATAGGCTTTATCTTTCAAAGTTTTAATCTAATCCCAGAGCTGAATCTATATGACAACATTGACATGCCACTTCGCTATAGAAAGTTTACTCATAGCGAGCGTAACACACGTATTATTCAAGCCTTAGAGCAGGTTGGTCTTGCTGGGCGTAAAAACCACTACCCATCACAGTTATCTGGCGGCCAACAGCAACGCGTTGCGATTGCTCGTGCAATCGCAGGGTCGCCTTCGGTTATTCTTGCCGATGAGCCAACCGGCAATCTTGATTCAAAAATGGCGGACGGCATCATGTCGCTGTTAAAGGATATCAACGCGCAGGGGACCAGTATTATTATGGTGACCCATGATAACGAACAAGCCGAACAGGCCAGTAGAATAATACAAATCAAAGATGGCTATCTCAATGAGTGTGAACGCACACCACAAGCCATCGCTTACGCATAACATACCAAGCCTATTTTCTGAGTGGCAGGTGCTTTAGCCTGCCGTACAGCTTACTCATACACGTTAACTCATCGTCTATTTTTATGATTGTTCTTGCTGTGGTAGAATCACTCCATCTTTACTTTGTATAACCGCCACTATGTTACGACTTTCAAACAATGTCGAAATTGCAGCTTGGGAAATAGAACTCAGCGCTATTAGAGCGCAAGGTGCAGGCGGTCAAAACGTCAACAAAGTATCCAGCGCCATACATCTTAAATTTGATATCAAAAACTCAGCGCTACCGGAGTTTTATAAGCGACGTTTACTTGCCCTCAACGACAGCCGAATTACCAAAGACGGGGTTATTGTGCTCAAAGCACAGTCGCATCGCACTCAAGAAATGAACAAAGAAGAAGCGTTGCAAAGGCTCAAAACGCTGATATTGGATGCCACCAAAACCCAAAAAGCCCGACGCGAAACCAAACCAACTAAAAGTTCACAGCGAAAACGAGTAGAGAGCAAAGTAAAACGTGGGCAAACCAAAAACCTTAGAGGCAAAATTAAGTTTTAACTTGGTTAGCTTCAGGTTTGGATAAGCGTTTTGAAATAGGAAAATGCGAAGCTTAGGTTAGTTAGCAAAAGGCAAGTAGAGCACGAACTGAGCCCCCCCCCATTTTGAAGTTTCAATCTCGCATCGGCCGCCATGCCAGGATATGATCTTGGCAACAATCGCTAACCCTAAACCAAATCCACCAGAGCTTTTATTGCGGCTTTTTTCTAGTCTTGAGAATGGTTCAAACACTTTAGCGCGCTCATGCTCGGCTATCCCTTGACCATCATCACCTACCACTATCTTTAAATTGTTTTGAGTCTGTTGTAGTTGCACATAGATTTTACTCTCACCATACTTATCTGCATTACCCAAAAGATTTTGTAGCACGCGAGCCATATAGTGGCGCTCTGCGGTAACACATAATTCCTGATATGGACAATCCAACTCTATCTGTTTGGTGGAGGTTCTGTTGAGTTTAGTTAGTTGCTCATCCAATAACGCTACAATATCAAACGGCTCAAATTGTAAGGTATTTTGTGCCATCTCTAAGCGCGCGTAACCGAGCATTTCATCAATTAATACTTCCATTTCTTGCACATCTTGCGACATTTGAGACACCGACTCAGGCGCTTGCGGCTCTAACATTGCTAACGCAAATTTAAGCCTGGCAAGTGGTGTACGTAACTCATGTGACACAGCATTAACGAGATGCTTTTGATTGTTCATTAAGTTTGCGACCTTGGTCGCCATGGTTTGGAATTGGCTCGTTAATGTCGCTATGGCCGAGAAACGAGATGGCGCTATGCAGATATCCAGTTGCCCTTTAGCGAGCTGCTCTGTGACATATTTAAACTGCATTAAGTCCCTCCAGAGGGGGCGTAGCCAAAACATAAGGAGCAATGCCAGTAGTATAAAAGAGCACAACTTCAGTAGATATTTAGGAATAAGTACTTGCTCGACGGGCTTAAACGGGCCCAGTTGCACTACCGTATCGGTGCCTGTTAATAAAAACGATAACAGCGCGTGATTTTGTTCGGTATAAGTGGTAACAATGTCACCGCGCAGCAACTTAGCCTTTTGCTCGGCTAACCAAGCGACTTCGTCCATAGTATAGTGGGTCAGTGACGGTGGCAGCTGCTTGTCGTCAGACAAACTTGCTTGTAAACTTTTGGCAACTTGTGATGCGTGACGTAAATCATCAGGCTCTTGATAAGCGATATGCTGCCAAATTAACTCACTGCCTTGATTGATGGCGATAATACTTAAAAACACCACCAAATATAAGCTGATCAACAAACGGATCATTTAATCGCTATCCCCAAGCAGACTTAGAACACAAATAGCCTTTGCCCCATACAGTGATAAGTCGCTCAGGTTGTTCCAAATTATCATGCAGCTTTTTGCGCAATCGAGAGATCCTCACATCCACACTACGATCAAGACCATCATATTCTCGTCCAACCACGTGTTTGTATATATACTCACGACTTTGTGTTTCACCAGCTCGGCTAGCTAACGCCCATAGCAAGTCAAACTCATAACTGGTTAATTCAACCTCTTGTTGATCCAGTGTTACCTTACGACTGGCCTTGTTAATGCTCAATTGCCCCAAGGTGAGCTGTTCACCGGTACTGATCACCGAGCTATTGCGCCTCAGTAAGGCATTGAGTCTTGCTAATAAAACATGTGGTTCAACGGGCTTGATCACATAATCATCAGCACCTATTTCGAGCCCTCTAACTTGGTCAAAATCACTGTCTTTCGCTGTTAAAAATAAAATAGGGCCTTGATAATCAAGGCGTACTTGACGACACACACTGAACCCATCTCGATTGGGCAACATAATATCCAATATCACCACATCAGGTTGCACAGCCACAATATCTTTGCAGGCTTGTTCACCATCATGAACTTGAGTCACTTTAAAGCCATGGCTTTGCAAAAACTGTGACGTCAAGTTCGCTAAACGAATATCATCTTCAACAAGCATCACATGGGCCATCAAAAAATACTCCAATCTGTTTTTAGTTTCCGTCGATATTGACGGCTCACCGCGGCATTCACATTAATGATTTGCTGGGCAAGCACTACATTTTTACTATCAATCAAACGAAAGTTCATGTTTTTTTGCAAGGAAATATCGAGTTGTTCGCTGATTTGCTGCTTCGTTTGCCAACAGCGTAATTTTAGCTGCTCTTGATACAAACAGGCATCTATCGGGGTGGCACTCAACCAATGTAACTTTATGGTCATTTGGCACAGTTCTCCTAACTGCCTAACGATACATGTCACTGGTTTGATCTCTAATGTGGTTTGGCCTGAACTCGTCCCTGCAGCCAACGGCTTTGTTGAACTCATTACCCATGCCAGCGCAACGACACAATACGCTTTAAAATTCATATAGCCCCCCAACAAATACACTACTAGTAGCGTGGTGTTTAAGTAATGGGCTATCGCTTATACCTGAGCCTAAAAATTTGTGTTTAGCACTCACTTTAAACTGCCACTTATCGCTCAAGCGATAATTAAATGCCAAAGCAACAAAAGGAGAAACGGCGCTTTTTCCTTGATAATAAAGCCGCAGGTCCATACTGTCGCTGCTGCGCAGACCATAGTAGTAATCAACTAGCTGCCGGCTTTGCCAGTGAGCGCCAAACTTGAGCTGCAATTTAGCGGGTAATTGTTTAGGGAGAGGAAGTTGTTGACTATAAGATAAAGTAGCATGTTGACCATCATAAACGCCCTTGATGTCTTTAAGCCAACTGAATGTAAATTTTGAGTCTTCATTAACGTACCAGTGCGCTAGCACCCCACCATCTATAGTCCACTTGCGTTTAGATATATCATCTATGCTGATTGTGGGTGTGGTAGGGGATAAATCACCTTCGCTCGACGTACCATCTGGCAAAATGCCACTGTCAACTTTGGTTCCACTGGCATCAAAATAACTTTCTGGAGCTATCAGATTACGCACATGAAAACGCTCAAAATAGGCTTGCTCAGCATTAGGTTCAACAACAACGCTAATATCAAAATGCTGTGCATTGCTCAGGGTGTAACCTAAGGTGGTGTTATCCCAAAAAAATCGGTCTCGGTAGTAGCTTATGTAAGGAATGGCCACCAGCGGAATATTATCTCCTCCAACTAATGGGTTAGTCATCACCCCAGCACCAACCGCCACGCTAAACTGCCATTGTCCAACTTCCACGCAGTCTACACTTTTAGGCTCACATGACTGGGCATTAGCCTGTAATGTCAGCATAAAACTCACTGCCAATAAAACCTGTTTCAAGCTGTTCTCCCAAAAGTTGCTAGCATTTTTTAACCTTGTTTTCTGCGCTCATACAGTACAAAAAGTTGTGTACACTAGCTAATTTACCATCGTATTTGCAATTTGCTATCTAGAGTAACACTTAATAACAATTCACTGTTCAAAGGTAACAGTTATTAAGAAGGAATTTTGTACAGTTATAAAGGTCATTTATTAAAGGAGATAAGTAATGTTTTACCCACGTTTAATTGCGATTGGTGCCACTGTATTGCTTGGTGCCTGCTCTAGTGATAACGATAGTAGCGCAGATAAGAAAACCGAAAGTTTGCCCAAACTTAACGGCATAAAAGTATCTACCACTCCTCTTACCAAAGCCAGCGCGCAACTATTTGCCACACACCTGAAAAATGGCTTGTTTATGCGTCATTATCAATATGATGCACCAACTTTGCCCTCTAACAGTGAATCAAATGGCGATTCAGCTGCAGTAACGACAACCTCGTCAAACACCAACGTACAGGAGTTAGGCGTTGATGAAGCCGATAGGATCAAGTATGACGGCCAGTATATGTATATCAGCGCCAACACTGCTCAAAGTTTAACTACTCCTGAGCAGTATCATCAGTTTATTCGTATTATGAAGCGCGATGAATCTGGTAATGTCAATCAGGTAAAAGAAGTCATTAGCTCCACTACTGATTATCAAAATCAGCAACTTTATTTGCACGATAATACACTTGCCGTGCTTAATCATGATATTGGTTGGTTTAGTATCGAACCGCTGATGGCTGCAAGCTCTTCAATCGTGGCGCCAGCTGCTCAACAATTTGAGCTGAGTTTAATGGATGTGAGTATCCCTGAACAAACTTCTGTAAAGGCTCATTACACCATCGAAGGACAGCTTATAGATACAAGAGTGATTGACGATCAATTATACATTGTCAGTAACTATCGCCCTCACTTTGATGGCTTTGTTGGAACAGATAATACTGAAAAAAGTAAATTAGCTGATTACAAGGCCATCCAAAACCAAAACGTCGATAAGCTACTACCGATGATAAAAAACAATCTGAGCGACCAATCAAGCCCGCTATTTAATCCAGCAGATTGCTATATCAACGAAGGTGCAACCCAAAATGATGGATACGATGCCATCATGACGTTAACTAAAATTTCCCTGACCGATCCTAGTCAGCAAAGCTCTATCTGCGTTAACACTTATATTGATGGTTTATACGCTTCAAAGCAGGCGCTATATGCTTATAGTACACAGTACCAAGAGAGCACCTCAAATTCAGTTATTCACAAATTTAGCCTAGCTGACAATACCATTAATTACAGTGCGACAGGCGAAGTGGCGGGGCATTTTGGTTGGAATAGCCCTAACTTACGCTTTAGTGAAAAGCAATCATATTTGCGTGTAGTCACCAGTGATGGTAATAGCATGGATGGCTTTAATCACAAGCTCTTTGTGTTAGAGCAACAAGGAAATAAACTGGCAGTACTCAGTCAGCTTCCTAATGAGTCACAGCCTTCAAAAATAGGCAAGGTAAATACCAAAGGTATTGTGGATGAAAATGTTTATGCAGTGCGCTTTGTAGAAGATAGAGCCTATGTAGTCACCTTTAAGCAAACAGATCCACTCTATGTTATTGACCTATCTAATGTGCAAGCGCCTGTGATAGCTGGCGCATTAGAGATACCTGGCTATTCTTCATATTTGCACCCATTAAACGATAACTTATTGCTTGGAATCGGCCAGCACGTGAACGATTTGAGCGATGCTATGCCAGTAATAACACAAGGTACTCAAGTCAGTTTGTTTGATATCAGCGATATTAGAAATCCACAACAGCTCAGTGTACACAAATTTGACAATGCCTACTCAGCTGTTGAGTCAAACTACCACGCATTTAGCATATTAAAAATGACTGATAACCAATATCGTTTTACCTTACCAATAGAGACATGGCATAGCAGTAGCTCAGACTCTTCGTCGGGAACATGGACAAGAGAAAATGCTTTGGCTGCATTTGCGCTAAACTCTAGCGAAAAACAAATGAACTATGTGGGAAGTAGCGTTATTACTTATCCTGATAGCGATAATGTGCCGTACGTTTACTCAGGTAACGACCGTGCAATCATTCATCAAGATGACTTGTATTATGTTCACGGTAACTATGTTTGGCAAAGTGACTGGCTAACCCCAGCTAAAAATACAGGCCCCCACTAAGAGCACAAAAAGATACCAGCTTTTATGCTGGTATCTTTTATTTTCAACTCAAAGATATTTTAACCCGCTTTGCCCTCGAGCAATTCAGCAATCTTTTTACGTACCACCGGGTTTTGCGTTTGGTTTTGTAACTGTTTCAGCCTTGCTATATTCGGTGCGCTAAGCGTATGCCCAGCTTCGAGCATGGTGCGGGTAAAAGCTGCAACAAACTTAGGCTGAGGCGATGATAAAAGCGCTGACACTACTTGATCTTGATAATCTGCATGCTTACTTAGCACCTTGATACTGTTTAGCTTAGCTGAATCATCATCACTTCCAAGTAAAGGAGGGAGTTTGGCAAGCAAGCTTGGATCTTTACTGTTTTCAACTGCCAATACGGTGGTCGACAAATTAAATTGTTCGCTAATATTGTGTTGTAGATAGTTTTTTACATTGACCGCTTGCTCAGGCGTAAAGTAAGCCATAGTCCCCAAACTGAGTAGCGCCGTATTTGCCACTTGATGCTCTGGTTGCGCAGCAATCGCTTGCAAGGTTTGCAAAGACAGCGCACTAGAAGCGCCGAAACGACCCAATGCCATCGCCAGTTTGTGCTTGTCCAGATCGGATGTCTGCTCAAACTGAATTAAGTCAACCAACATTGCCTCCGCTTGAGGTGTTTGCAACTTTTGCAGCGAATAAATAATGGCGGAGCTAAAATTGGGCATGTCGTTGAGTAATGCTTGGATTTCATAGGCACTGTAGTTATCAACCAAATATTGACCGACCGCCTTTGCTTGCTCCACAGATAATGACTCTTTAAGCTCAACTAGCGCAGCTTCAAAAGCGGCTTTGTCTGTTATTTCTCGTTGTACAGTTTGTAATTGCTCCCCCTTAATATGAGCGTTCGCATCACTATTTGGGGTAGTCAGTGCAGCATACTTATTTGCTATTTTGACCACATTAACGCTTTGTTCAACTATGTAGTTTTGTTGCTGCTGTTGCCAATATAGTGAGTTTACATAACTTAGTTTCTCCAGCTCACCGGAGGGCGTCAGCAATAGCTGCCAATCTTGTTGTTCTTTTTCGGGTTTATGATTGGCATTGTGATACTTGAGCTCCACGGTGCTTCGAACAATCCGATTATCAGCCTGTTGATAGCGATAGGTCGCTTGACGCTGCGCTTCATCTATTACAAGCGGTTGAGTCAAATCGTAGCTTATTAGGTCAAATAATTGCTTAATAACCTGAAGCGTGTGCTCCTTGGGTAAACCAAGTAAATCAAGTTGCTCAAAACGATGTTGTTGATAATCCACCTTAAACGGTAAATCACTCACCAACGAAACAGGCTTATTGTCTTGCGTATAGTTAATGTTACTCAATTGACCCAGTAGCGTGTTACTCCCTGTTTGTGTTTGCAATTGCATATGCCAACTAAGTTGAGAGTGAGTTAGCACCACTTGCTTGTCAGAACGAATGGATGAATCTATTTGTACAATGTAAGTAAATTGGTTTTGTGTTTTTTGTTGTTCACCCTCCGAGATATCAATATTTCCAGCAGCTTGGTTAGCAGCGTTGCTTGGTGAAGAGGGACTCGCTACATATCCAACGACAAATAAGGTAGCAATCACGAGTAAAACCATAGAATAAACTTTAATTTTCATAAAAAACTCCATAAATGGCGGCGCTAAGCCGCCACATAAAAATTAAAGCTGTTCCCAACTTGGGCTTGCATATTCGTAGAACGTTGTTTCACGCTCATAAAGCGGCTTCCACTTCATGATGTCAACGTTGAATACCAACAAGCCCCAGAGCTTTTTGCAATAGCCTTGAATTTTGCCGTCACCACCAGAGAGCTTGCCCGACACTTTAAGCTCTAAAAAGCCTTCTTCGCGCACTTGTTCATCAATAACCACACGGCGAATGCCCGCTTCAACATAGCCCTTACCTTTCACTTTTAGTAAGTTAAGTTTACCTTTCACGCCGGCCTCAGCAATGCCATGACCAAATGAGCCATATGCGGAGCTTGATACCACACCACCCACATACGGCTCAACTGAAGCGTAGATATAATCAGGGCGTCTAACCCCGTCTACTTCAAATGGCTCTTCATTGCCATGACCCCCTATGACACCACCCACAGTAAAGTCAGCTCCTGCTTCAATACCTGCTCCAAATTTAACACCTAGCTTTAGCAGACCTAATGGATCTAAAGGTAGCTCTAGTTTTGGCTTAATTGGCTCAGGGATTAAATCAAAGTAATACTCCACAGGATAAGTCACAGAGGCATTTAGTAAATCATCACAATTGGGTGTAAACGCGGCGACAGAGTCTTCACCCACTTTTAAGTTGAAGCTCATACCTTGTGTACAGTCTAACTTTGAAGGGTTAAAAGAAAACTCGACAAAACCAATGGCCATTTTAAAGTTTCGATCATGCAATTTAAGCCAATTTCCAGCTTGATAGAACCCGCTGGTGGCACCGTTGGCAACGCTGTCAACAAACATCCAACCTTGCTGATCACGGTACTGATGAGTTCGTCCTACCGCGTTGTTCTTTGTAACCACTCGCGCAGACTGTTCAACAAAACCAGGGTCTTTGTACAAAGAAGCATGTGCGGGTGCAATAGCCAACGCTCCTAATAGCGCACTGAAGCACATAGAAGTAATAGTTTTCATTATTTTTCCTGTAATAAAAAATCTTAAAGTATATGAATAGGCTGCGCAGCCGAGCGCTAATATAGATGCGCTTGTTTACAGAAAAGTTACAAGTAACCCTGGTAAGGGTCCAAAATGTAAATAACAGACTTTATGGTGAGGTTTAGAGCATGTCTTCAAAATCGCATTGAAAATTGTAAAAAACACATTTAAAACAATATGATAAATATAATTTAGAAACATCATAGAAAGTGTTAACACCGCGAGTTCTACACTCACAGGCTGACTGTGTACTTTGCCAACTAAATACAATGTACAAAAATGTTGCTTTCGATAGTTTTTACAGGGTTATTATCACTGGTCGAAAATATCCCCTCCATGGCAACAACCCTTTTTTATGATGAGTCACCAATGCTTAACGATTGTAGGAGGCACAACCCCAAATGATTCAAGCAAATCATCAAGATACATTTTTGTTTTTAACTGTGCTGTTTCTGGTAGCCAACGTAAGTGAGCATGATAAAAATCTGCCGACTGATAAGCTTTTTTAACTGCTTCATCAAATTCTTGTAAAAACTTGCGGCTTTGCGCGGTATCGTTACACATCCAATGCCCAATAACATACTTTGGCGCGCCAGCTATATCGTAAGCGCGCAGCTCGGTCGGTTCTTTCTGTAAGTGCCTGAATATTGCCGCTGGATATCCTAAATAAAAATCAGCTCGGTGACGTCGAAACATTTGAAAAGTCATATCATAGTGATTAGTACCATCACGCAACACTTTGTTGCTTTCAGGGATGTTGCGAATTTGTGTATCTAGATAGTTCCCGTAAGACATCGATGGTGCCAGTACAATCATCGAGCTTTTGTATTTATAAAACACATTACTTAAGGAGCTAATTTCACCTTCTTCGTTGAGCAAATCAGCATTCAGTGGCGGTGATTGAATATGTTGATATAGCCGATGACTCAAATAAATATTAATGGGTAAGCTGAACAAGTAGCTTTCAACTCTATCTGGCGTTTTTATTCTGTTTTGAACACACACGGCATCTTCTTTTTCAGCCATTGCCTTGAGTGCTCTTTTATAACTAGCAGGGACCAAAGTCACCTTTCGTTTATCCAAAAAACTCATTACCAATAGATTGGTATTATTTCCAATACTAGAAGGGGGAACTTCTTCTCTTAATACGCGTAAGTCATTTTCATCATCAACATACAATAAAATTGCATCGGCACAAAAAGAGCAAACAAGAAAGAGCAGAACTAAGACGCGGGTCAACATATAAATACAACACACTTCATCATTAACACCTACTAGCATAGGTTATCAATGACTAAAAATGCCAGTCTGCATTGACTATATTATTGCTAGATACGCATTTAACATCAGCATTTATACACTATAGAACCGCGCAATTATTCATCTGTAATAGTGCTAGTATCTCGATACTCGTTGAGATCATGAAACGTCAGTAACCTGATCAACTCATCTAAGTATGCCTTAGTCTGCTTTTTAGAAGATTCAGGCAGCCATTTTAAGTGTGCATCGTAAAATGCGTCTGAATGATATATTTTTATAATCAGCGAATTTAGTAACGCTAGAAACGCCTTGCTTCGAGCATTATTGTTACACATCCAATACCCTAGTATGTAACGGGGGGCATCAGCAACATCATAGCCGCGATAATCTGCTGAGTCTTCCTTTAAAAACAGATGCATATCGGATGGATACTCAAGTAAAAAGTCAGCTCGCTTTGATTTAAACAAGTGGTACATCTCGGCAAATGGATTACTAGTTGCTAAAAAAACCTTATTTGTGTTTTTAACCTTGGCAAATTGCTTATCGAAAAATGGGCCATAAGATAATGTTGGCGTGAATGCTATCAAAGCATCTTTGTAAAACGTAAAGAGTGCCTCTAAAGACTTTACTTCCCCGTTTTCGGTTAGCACCGATTCAGACAAGGGTAGCTCAGATGAATGCTGATACAAACGTCGACTCAAATAGATGTTGACAGGATAGCTAAATAAAAACTCTGCTAGACGTTCTTGATTTTTAACCTTATTGGTCATACAGATCACGTTTTCAGTGGTGCGCATATCCTTTAAAGCACGGGGATGACTGGCAGGAACAAAGGTTACTTTACCATTTGGGAGCAAATCGAGGATCAGTTTATTGGTATTATTTCCAGTATTGTTTACGGGGTTTAGCCCTCGATAAACCGAAAAGTCATGTTCATCATCAATATATAGCTGCACAGCAAAAAGATAAAAGCTTGCAAAAAACCAAAACAAAAGCACCACCGCTTTGAGTACGCACGCAAACAAATCAACCACCAAGCACTATCAATGGATGTGTTAAGAATAGGACAGTATTTATAAAAAATGCCAGCATTGAGCTGGCATTTGTAACGATAATCTCAGTACAAACGTTACTTGTTACTATGTTTATCAAACCACCATTGAATATATGCTACTTTATTCATCAAGTTAGATGGCCTTGCAGTGATCCCATGCGAGGCATCAGGGATCCTCACCATCGCCGTTTCTACACCTTGCAGTTTTAGCGCCTGATAGAATTGCTCAGTCTCAGAAATTGGCGTGCGATAATCGGCATCTCCCGTGAGCAACATAGTAGGCGTTTTAACATTACCCACATAACTGATAGGTGAGCGCTTCATATAATGCTCAGTATGTTCCCAAGGCTTACCAGGGAACCAATAATCAGCAAAAAACGGGTAGAAGTCCGCCGTTAATACAAAGCTAAACCAATTAATAACGGGCTTTGCAACAACAGCCGCGGCAAATCTATCTGTGTGCCCAACAATCCAAGCTGTTAGTACACCGCCACCAGAACCTCCCGTGACGAATAAACGCGACTCATCGATAAAGCCTTTTTTAATAACGGCATCAACACCAGTCATCAAATCATCAAAGTCATTGCTTGGATAATTGTGGTGGATAGTTTGCGCAAATGCTTTTCCGTAAGAATCACTGCCTCGCGGGTTCATATACAGCACTACGTTACCTTTTGCAGCGAACAATTGTGCTTCGGCACTGAAATGAGGTCCATAGTTCGCAACAGGTCCACCGTGGATCTCCAGCACCAGAGGGTATTTCTTGGTTTCATCAAAGTTTGGCGGATAGACTATCCAACCTTGGACATCTAATTGATCATGCTTAGACTTCACCCAGATCTCTTCAACATTACCTAGCGTTTTGCTAGCCAAAGCATCTTCGTTTAGCTCGGTTAACCGCTGAGTTTTACCACGCTGTACCAAACCAACATCAGCAGGCCTTTGAGTATCTGCCATTGTAAATGCAACATCACCTTTGACACTTACATCGAAATCCCCTCCAGAATAAGGGCGCCCAAATGAGACACTCCCCACTTTTTCGGTAATGATCTTTGCTTTTCCATTAAGTGGTTGATGAGCAACAACCGTTTTACCTTGAGAGTCATAGCTGTAATATAAGCCGCGGCTTTGACTATCCCATTGGATACTTGCCACGCTGCGATCGAGCTCTTCGGTTAAAATGCGACTGTCGCCTTTTTCCAGATCAATCAAGTGAATATTGGCGTTTTCATAATTTGTGCGCTTATCATCATAGCCAAGATAAGCAAGAAAACGTCCATTCGGTGATACTTTTGGCTCAAAATCTGGTCCCACTCTATCCGTTAGTGCTTTGATCTCCAATGATGCCATATCAAGCGCATACACTTCTGAATTGGTGATCTTTAACTCATGCTCAGGGTGGCGATTTGCAGAGAAGTATAATGTATTACCATCACTACTAAAGCTAACATCGCCGCCATGGTTGTAGCGCCCTGAAGTTAACTGTTGCGCGTTACCACCATTGGCATCAATCTTAAAAATATGCGTAAAGCCAGGTTTGCTATATCCCGCGCCATCAGCACGATAGAATACATCGTCAATAAAAATAGGAGGTGTCGCCCAAGTTGCCCCAGTGGGTTTACCTTTTAGGCTAACCGGCGTTTTAGCCGCCTCAGGGACAAATTGACTAAACACAATGTGCTTGCCATCAGGCGTCCAGCTTAAAGCTCTGGGAGACTGGGTTAAATTACTTATTTTTGCCACCGCTCCAGACACTAACCACTTAACGTAGATTTGACTGCTACCATCACGAGTCGAAATGAACGCCAAGCGATCACCCTCTGGTGATAACACGGGTGAATAGTCATTATGCACGCCGCTTGTAACTGGTAATAATTGTTTATTCTTTGTATTTACCGACCAGATGTTGCTGACCTTTTTATCTGTTTTGATGTCCATGCGGTTACGCACAAAATAAACCAGCTCAGCATCGTGGCCAAATTCAATTTGATTTGCATACTCAAGATTAAATACATCTTCCAATTCTAGAGGCTTTGCGTTAACAACAGCGCTGCTCATCATTAAGCTTGCTGCTATTGCAACTAAACTTTGTTTCATCTGGACTCCATTTCATTTTGCGAACTAAGTCTAAATAGAATCTCATAAACAAAGCAGGGTCAATTATTTGCGATCAAAGCAAGCTTTTGATCGTTTATCCATTGGTCAGCAATTTTAAAGTTGTCTTTTAATGTGCCTTCATGCGTAAAGCCAAGAGATTTTAACAATGAAAAGGACGCAATATTCCCCTCAGATACAGTGGCAATCACTTTATGAAAGCTGCAATCTTTCAAGATAAAATCGATCACAGCTTGCGTAGCAGCTTTGGCATATCCTTTTCCTTGATATTCGGGTAACAGTAAAAAGCCTATTTCCGCCTGCTGATAGGGTGACCACTGAGAATAAAAGCCGTGCAGCCCAACCTCATTCCCAGTGTGTTTATCTACAACAACCAAGGTCAACCAACATGGCGACTCCTTATGCCAAGTGCTAGTGTCCTCATATCTTTGCATGAATTTCTCATGGATCGAAGGTTCATCCAAGGTATCAGAAACCCATCGCATTACTCTCTCATCTTTGTGTAGCTTTAAAAATAACGGCCAATCTTGCAAAGTGATTTTTCTCAGTAATAGCTTTGGAGTTTCTATCATTTTTATTCCTTATTTTATAAATTCTTATTTACTGTAAAGGGGGTTAACACAGGGCTTATTCATCAATGCTGGGAATAAACTGCGGAGGCTTTCTTACCCTCGTTGCTTGTTCAAACGCATATCCAATCTCAATGAGCATGGCTTCATTATTGGCACCACTAAAAAACGAAATACCCAGTGGTAGCTCTCGATAAAAAGACATGGGAATGGTAATACTAGGGTAACCAGCAATAGCTGCAGGGCTTGAGCTTGCACCGGTATAGTGGTCACCATTGAGGGTATCAATTACCCATGCAGGGCCATTTGTTGGAGCAACTATGGCGTCCAGTTTGTGCTCAGCCATTAACGCATCAATGCCTTTTAATCTGGCCTTTTCAGCAACTAATTTTTTAGCAGCGATATATGATTCACTTTGCAAATTACCTTTTTGTTCAGCCATTTCTAGTAAACCTTGATTAAAGTAACTGATTGGCTGAGCCTCATTAAACTTAATCAGTTCAGCGAGTGATTTCACCTTAACTTGCTTCGGTGTATTCGCTAAGTATTGATTAACATCATGTTTAAAGTCATACAGTAAAATATCAAACTCTGCTTGTGAGAGCTCTTCTTGATAATCCAGTACCAGGTTATCTACCAACGTAGCACCTTCATTACTGAGTACCTCTAATGCTTGGGTAAATGCATTACTTGCAACGGTATTAAACTCGCTGATATTGCGTACAATACCAATGCGCTTGTCTTTTAACCCTTTCTTAATTAAATGTTTTTGATAGTGATTTGGCTCTGAGCCTGTTAACACCTCAAGTAATACAGCGGCATCTTGTACACTACGAGCCATCGGTCCTGGTGCATCCTGAGAATGTGATAAAGGCACAACACCGTTTACAGATACAAGCCCCACAGTTGGCTTAAGCCCAACTAACGCGTTATGTGCGGCTGGACATGTTATCGAACCATCGGTTTCAGTGCCAATTGCTGCAACCGCTAAATTTGCCGCAACAGCAACGGCAGAACCAGAACTTGAGCCACAAGGAGTGCGATTGAGCACATAAGGGTTTTTGGTTTGTTCCCCTACATCGCTCCAACCGCTAGAGCTTTGCGTTGACTTAAAATTGGCCCATTCGCTGAGATTTGCCTTACCCAAGATAATGGCCCCGGCTTGCTTAAGTCTTTCAACCAGCAAAGCATCTTGCTGAGCATAGTTATTAGCAAGCGCTATGGCTCCAGCTGTAGTGGGCATATTGTCTGCACTTTCAATGTTATCCTTTAAAACAATTGGCATACCGTATAGCAAACTATGTGGTTCATTAACCCCATGTAATGCATCTCTTTGCTTTGCGATTTCTAAAGCTTGTTCATTGAAACTGATAATGGCATTGAGCGTTGGACCGCTATCATCCAGCTCAGCGATACGCGAAAGGTAGAACTGTGTAATTTGCTGATAGGTTATCTTTTTATCGTCAACCAGCTGCTGTAGCTGTGCAAAACTTTGTTCTTCTAAATTGATAACCACTGAATTGGCCTGTGTTGTCGTATTAAACAGTATACTCACAGTGAGCAAAGACAGAGATAGTAAGCGTTTTTTGAAAAGCATATGTCCAGTTCCGTATCCTAATGTGCGCTTTTCATAGTTGGTTAATATTAAATATTATGCAAGCATTTTCGCCCCTAAAATACAAACAGCCAGACAAGTGTCTAGCTGTTCATAAAGCGCTTAATTTATTAATGTGCTTGCGCTTTATATTTTAATCGATAAGCATGCAATAAAGGCTCTGTGTAACCATTAGGTTGCTTTGCACCCTCAAAAACCAACGCTTGCGCAGCCTGAAAAGCCAGGTTATCTGAAAGTGTACAAGCGTCACAAACCATAGGTTGATAGTGAGGGTCGTGTTGGTTTTGACTATCAACTATTTGTGCCATACGCACAAAGGTATCGCGTACTTGTTGTTCTGTACAAATGCCATGCATCAACCAATTGGCAATATGTTGGCTAGAAATACGTAGTGTCGCTCTGTCTTCCATCAAGCCCACATGGTTTATATCTGGTACTTTTGAACAGCCAACACCTTGGTCAATCCAACGCACTACATATCCCAAAATTCCTTGAATATTGTTTTCAAGCTCAACTTGAATATCTTCTTTACTGAGCTCAGTATCGAGCAGAAGAGGCGGTGTCAGTAAATCATCTAAAGCAGCCTTTTGCCGTGACATTAACGCTTGTTGCTTCGCAAACACGTCTACATAGTGGTAGTGCATTGCATGCAACGTAGCGGCAGTAGGAGAGGGTACCCAAGCGGTATTTGCACCGGATTCTGGGTGAGATTGCTTTTGTTCCATCATTAAAGCCATCTTATCTGGTATAGGCCACATACCTTTACCAATTTGTGCTTTGCCACTAAACCCACACTCTAAACCAATATCAACGTTACGGTTTTCATACGCTGTGATCCAAGGTTGAGATTTGATCTGCGCTTTTGGTAGAACTGGACCTGCAAACATAGAGGTGTGGATCTCATCTCCGGTTCTATCTAAAAAGCCAGTATTAATAAACACAACTCTAGATTTTGCTTGGGCAATACACGCTTTTAAATTAACCGATGTGCGACGCTCCTCGTCCATAATTCCAAGCTTTATCGTATTGGCTGGCAGCTTAAGCAGTGCTTCAACTTCACAAAATAGCTGCTCAGTAAACGCAACTTCCTCAGGACCATGCATTTTGGGCTTTACGATATTAATACTTTGCACGCTAGAGTTATGTACTGTGCTATTACCTTTAAGATCGTGTAAGGCGCACAGAGAGGTGATCACTGCATCCATGATCCCTTCAAATACTTGTTCACCCTGCTTATCCAATATCGCTGGATTTTGCATTAAATGGCCAACATTACGCACAAACATCATACTGCGACCTTTAACCATTATTCGCTCCGTATCTTTACTTGTGTAGATCCGATCCGTATTGAGCGTTCGAGTGATGTTTTCACCTTGCTTATTGAAGGACTCGCTTAACGTGCCTTGCATCAACCCTAACCAATTCTGATATACCAAGACTTTGTCTTGAGCATCGACAGCAGCGACTGAATCTTCACAATCCATGATGGTTGTTAATGCAGACTCCAACAAAACATCTTTCACACCGGCTTTATCAGCTTGGCCAATGAGATGATGAGGATCGACTTGGATCTCGATGTGCAAATCGTTATGTTTGAGCAAAATAGCACTGGGATTTTGTGCTTGGCCTTGATAGCCAACAAATTGTGTTTCATCTGCTAGCGTTACCTGGGTGCTGTCATTGAGGGTTACTAATAATTGTCCATCAACAATAGAATAGTTGGTGCTTTCGATGTGCGAGCCATGACTTAAAGGCAGTGCCTTATCTAAAAATTGCCTAACATAAGCCATCACCTTAAAACCGCGCACTGGATTGTAACTTGTTGTTTTTTCTGCGCCCTCATCCTCACTGAGCACATCTGTACCATACAAGGCATCGTATAAAGATCCCCAGCGGGCATTAGCGGCATTAAGTGCAAATCGAGCGTTACTTACGGGAACTACAAGCTGTGGCGCGGCTGTCAGCGCAATTTCAGGTTCTACTAGCTCAGTGTCAATGCAAACGTCCTTTGGCTCTGGATGCAAGTAGCCAATATCTTCCAAAAATGTCCGATATTGCTCTTTGTTCCATAGGGTGTGTTTTTGGTGGTAGGCATCAATCTGCTGCTGCAGTAAATCTCTTTTCGATAACAGCGCTTTATTAAGTGGCGAAAGGGTATCGATAATACACGCAAAACCTTGCCAAAATACCCCTGGATCAATGCCAGTATTCGGTAAAGCCTGTTGATTTATAAAGTCATGTAGCCGCTGATCTATGGTTAATCCGGCCTCTTGCACACTAGCTTGCATAACAATGGTCCTAAGTCGAGTTTTTGAACGGGTTTTAAATAACCTTATCGCATTTACCGATAAAACAAACCCCTTTACTCATTCACCAAAAATATACTCACAATAATAACTATAAATTTAAAAAATCTAAGTTTCGGGCCTAGTGTGTAATTAAGCGCCGACAAGCGTCAGTGCGCAACTCTCACAACTAAAAATATAGCTAACCCGTTCGAAGGATTTTAATTATGACTCGTTATCAATCACAGCTCGATAAATTCTCTACACTATGCCAAGCAAACGGTAAAACTTGGCAATCTATTAATCCTGAATTTGCTAACCGTATGAATCTACAAAACCGCTTTAAAACGGGATTAGATATCGCTAAATACACTGCCAAAGTTATGCGAGAAGATATGGCTGCCTATGACCAAGATAACAGCCAATATACGCAATCTCTTGGCTGCTGGCATGGTTTTACTGCTCAGCAAATGATGATGGCTATTAAGCGTCATCAAAAAACCACAAAGCGCTCATACGTTTATTTAAGTGGCTGGATGGTGGCCGCATTACGCTCTGAGTTTGGCCCATTACCAGACCAAAGTATGCATGAAAAAACCTCTGTACCGAAGTTGATTGAAGAGATTTACACCTTTTTAAAACAAGCGGATGCAAGAGAGCTGGATCACCTATATCGTGAACTTGACGCAGCTAAAGCAACAGGCGCAGATACTCAGGCGATCATCAACAAAATAGATAATTTTGAAACCCATGTTGTGCCAATTATCGCAGATATAGATGCTGGATTTGGTAATGAAGAAGCCACGTACCTACTCGCTAAAAAAATGATTGAGGCTGGAGCGTGTGCTATCCAAATAGAAAACCAAGTTTCAGATGCGAAACAGTGTGGTCACCAAGCAGGTAAAGTAACAGTGCCACACGAAGACTTCTTGGCAAAAATCAATGCGGTTAGATATGCCTTTTTAGAGCTTGGCGTTGAAGACGGAATTATTGTTGCACGCACCGACTCTTTGGGCGCAAGCCTTACACAAAAAATACCTGTATCGAAAAAACCTGGCGATTTAGCCAGTCAATATACGGCGTTCTTAGATACCACTCCCGTTAACTCAGCCGATGACTTAAACGATGGGGAAATGGCAATTAAACTAAATGGCCAACTATGTAAGCCTGTGCGTTTAGATAACGGCTTATATCAGTTTAAAGAAGGTACAGAAAAAGACCGAGTTGTTTTAGACTGCGTTACCAGTCTAAATTCTGGTGCAGATCTGCTTTGGATTGAAACTGAAAAGCCAAATGTTAGTCAAATTGCTGAGCTTGTGAATCGCATTAAAGAACAAGTTCCTAACGCCAAATTAGTTTACAACAACTCGCCATCATTCAACTGGACATTAAAATTCAGAGAGCAGGTTTACACGCAATGGCAGCAAGAGGGCCGAGATCTGACACAATACCCAGAACCAAGCCAAGATCCAAAAGCACTGATGGATCCACAGTTAGATAACTCTGAATTAGCTGCAGCGGCGGATGAATTAGTTAAGAACTTCCAACGTGATGGTGCTCGCGAAGCTGGAATATTCCATCACTTGATCACATTACCTACTTACCATACCGCAGCCTTGAGCACAGATATTTTGGCTGAAGGGTATTTTGGCGACTTAGGGATGCTCGCTTATGTACGTGATGTGCAAAGACAAGAAATCAGACGTGAGCAGGCATCGGTTAAACACCAAGACCTAGCAGGTTCAAATATTGGTGATACGCATAAAGAATATTTCTCTGGTGAGAATGCCTTAAAAGCAGGAGGCGAAGCTAACACCATGAATCAATTCTAATAATAACCAGTTCTAAACCAATTAACGCATATTGAGGGTCGCAAGGCCCTCTATTTCTTTTTATATCTTAGCCTCTATGTGAGATCAGATTTTTACCAAATCAGCCTCGGGGATAGCTTAAACGCTTTATCAACCATTAAATTACTCAAAGAAATAGTTACATTCCGTAAATTGTTATTATTTTTCTAATATTTATGAGCATAACAGCGCATACGAGAACAAAATTTTACTAACTAAACGTTCCCCAGAGCATCATTTTACTAACTGAGTCTCTGAATAAACCGAAATTTTACTAACTCAAAACCGATAAACCAAAATTTTACTAACTCTTTGACACTACTTTGTCATAAATGCTTATTATTGAATAAAAAACAATTTTGTAAACCCCCTTTACAGTTTGTCTCTTTTTCAGTTGATATATTACTTCTATAATTATAAATACGATGTCAACCGCCTTTATTTATTGCTATCTAAGACAAAGTTTTTATAAGCCAAGAGCAATCACCTCATACATTTTAGCTGCGTCACAAATTACATAAAACTAGCTTAGTAAAATTCTGATCTCAAGCAGAATAGATTTATAGAAAAAGAAACAAAGTACATATTTTCGTTTATAACAGTACGTTACAGACATCCTGTCATTTCCAAACAGTCTTATAGATCAATATTTAACTAACTTTAGGTTTAGATAAACGCTTTGAGATGGGACACGCTTGTTAAGTGACAAAATAGTGCTATTAACAGGTTTGTTTATCCGAACAGAGAGATAAGTGGAGCTTCATTCGCTTACTTCTGGTCCAACCAATTAACAACTAATAGATACTCCATTTTTCTTCCACATTTATTCGCTTAAATAGCCTTACGCACTAGAGGAAAGAAAAATGACACAACATACTATGAAACACGGAGATTGGGCCAAAGTTGTCGAAACACGTCAAAGAAAGAAGCAAGCTCAATTAAAGAAGAGTGACGATAATAAGTCGATAATAGCCATACTCATTCTTGGTTTTTTTGTTGTAGCAACACTATGGGTATACTATCTAGATAATATTCAGCAAGACGCAGTTTCAACGTTAAACAAGGCGCAAAAAGATCGTATAACCAGACACTTTTCGAAGCAGTTCATTATGGGTAGCTGGGAGTTTTACGATGCCAAATTTACGAGTTCTGATATTAACGTGCAGATAAAAATGCCGACAGAACTAGCAATGAGCGACGTACAGGTATCAAAATATATAAAGAATTCCTTGTGTCCTTCAACAAACAGTCAAGTTTGGCGAGATGTCAGTGATTACAACCTGTATATCAACTTATTTGTTGACTCTCCTCGTAAAGGTCTGTCTGCCAAGTGTGAAAATCCTAATCTAGCTTAATGTAAACATTTAACCCCCTGTAAAGGGGGTTAACATTACTCTAGTTCCAAGCGAGACTTCTCGACAACTTCTTCAGGTAAAGACTTACTTACCGACACCCCTAATTCTTTAAATTCAGATGCTTGCTTGATTAAGTTGCCTTTTCCGCTGTATAGCTGACTAAACGCCTTGTCATAGCTCTCTTTTGCTTTATCTAGTTGTTTTCCAACGCCATCCATACTGTGCAAGAATGCATTTAATTTGTTGTAAAACTTTTCAGCCCGCAACGCAAGCTCTCTGCTGTGCTTGCTTTGTTCTTCAAACTTCCATAGTTGTTTAACAATATTCAAGCTCGTGAGCAACGTGGTGGGTGTAGCCACTAAAACATTCATATCTAGGGCTTGCTGATATAGATTGGGATTATGCTTAATCGCTTCAACAAAAGCAGACTCTACAGGGATAAACATAATCACCACCTCTGGAGAGTTAAGTCCAGGCAAACGCTCGTAAGATTTATCACCAAGTTCTTTTATTCTTGCTTGCACCGCTTGGCAATGTTCAATCAGTGCGTCTTTGGCACTGACGTCGTTATCTGAGTTAACATAACGGGTATAAGCGTTTAAAGACGTTTTAGCGTCAATCACCAAGTGACGCTGTTGTGGTAAATACACAATCACATCGGGACGAAACTTGCCGTGCTCAGTGCTAAAAGAAACCTCTCTTTTATAATCAAATCCAGCTCTTAGACCTGCACTATCAAGTACATTCTCAAGCATCAACTCTCCCCAGTTACCTTGGGTTTTCTTTTGCCCTTGTAATGCCGTGGTTAATTTATTCGCTTGCTCAGTGATTGTTTTATTATTCGCTTGCAGATGCATAAGCTCAGTTCTTAAAGAAGCACGTTGTTTAAGCTCTTCACTGTGAATCGCCTCCATCTTGTCGCGAAACCCCTTTAGATCGGATTGTACTGGCTGCAACAACTGACTGATTCGCTCTTGGCTTTGGTTGTTAAAGCGAGCTGTCTTTTCTTCAAAGATCTGATTCGCTATATTTTCAAACTCTTGTTTTAAAATAGCTTTAGATTTTTCTAGTTGTTCAATTTGCGCATCAAATGCTTGCTGCTTTTGCTCAAGCGTAGTTTTAAGATCAGTTAATTCGATTTCTAAACAGTGGGATTTTTCAGTGCTTTGTACCAGAGATTTTTCACTTTGCTGCCACAGCTGATGATATTGATTAGCTTGCTGTTGTTTTTCACTTAAACGCGCTTGATATTGCTGACAATTGCCATGTAACTGTAATTTTTCAGCCTGTAATAGCTTTACTTGCTCGGCGTAATCAGCAGAGCGCTCAACGTGTTCAACGAGGCGCTGTTCTAAAGTGTTTAGTTGCGAGCTGAGCCGTTGTTTTTGGATGATATACCAAGGAAAAGTGACAAAAGCACCGCCGCCAATTAAGGCTAGATGCAACCAGCTGATGTGCGAAGCAAGAATATCAAACATACATTATCTCAAAGAGAAAACTCGTATATTTGATAATACCTTAATGAGCTAATACAAGCACTTAATTAGTCGATTCTGAAAAACTCGGTTTTTCAAAAAACTGAGGTTGTTCAATTTGGATTGCTATCTTTAGATTCGGTTAACCATCTAACGTTATTGTTGTTGATTTTCACGTGCCAATGGCG
>NZ_JAAUWV010000008.1 GCF_014694405.1 Pseudoalteromonas sp. S16_S37 | reverse complement strand
CACAGATGATTGCTTCATATTTTTAAAGAACGGTGCGATGATTCAGCGCTTTGCTTCATCTCGCTAGGGGATGTGCATTCTAAGCATTCCCTATTTTTTGTCAACACTTAATTTTTAAGTTTTCATAAGAAGTTTAAACATTAAGTTTTACTCGACGCTGACTCGTTGTTGCTTTGCTTTAAGTTGCTCAGCGCTCCGTGTCAGTGGGGTCGCATTATAGGGCGGCGAATTAAAAGCGCAAGCGATTTTTTGAAGAAAAGTGATAAAAATAGATTGTTCGAGCAATTTTCGAGCGAACGCGCTGTTTTTGGTAGTTTTTCACCCTTGAACTACCCAAATAATCGCCAATATACGGTATGTGGCTTATTTATTTTGAAAGATCTACACTAGATTAAGAATAAAGATAAGGTGGTTATTATGTTAAGAAGCTACAAAGGGATTGTTCCTACCCTAGCTGAAGGTGTTTATGTCGATGACTCTGCTGTACTGGTTGGTGATATAACGATTGGCGCAGATAGTAGTATTTGGCCCTTAGTCGCAGCTAGAGGGGATGTGAATTACATCAAGATTGGTGCAAGGACCAACGTACAAGATGGTTCGGTCCTACATTTAACTCGCGCGAGTAAAAGCAATCCCGATGGTTATCCTCTAGTTATTGGCGATGATGTAACCGTTGGTCATAAAGTGATGTTGCACGGTTGTAGACTCGGTGATCGTATTCTTGTCGGTATGGGCGCCATTATTATGGATAATGTTACCGTAGAGGATGATGTTATCATCGGTGGAGGGGCGCTCGTTCCCCCGAATAAGATACTTGAATCGGGTTACTTATATGTGGGAAGCCCAGTCAAGAAAGCCCGCCCACTTACTGAAGACGAACTTACTTTTTTAAAGGTTTCAGCGCAAAATTACGTGCAACTGAAAAATGAGTATCTAGAGGAAGGACAGTAAGACGCTACCATCACTTTGAAATTCCTCATCTTCAATAAGCTGCTCGGCCAACATTTCATAATCGAACTGCTTAGCTTTAAAATGTGCTAACGCCTCCTCTTTACCCATTGGAGGCGTTAATATACGGCACTGCACCATCATGCCGTTAACCATCGCTGAAAAACAAAGCGCGCTTGTTTGACTTTCAACGCACACATCATCATTGAATAAAATACTTTGATTCATTTATATAGAGCCTTGTTTAAATGCATTAATAACTTTTGTGACGTCAGGATATTTATCGCGCCAAACATAATACGCTTCCGCCGCTTGCCCTATTAGCATCCCTAACCCATCGACCAACTTCGCGCTACTGTTATAAGTTGCAACCCAGTCTAGAAAACTCGTTTGTTGATCACTATAAAACATGTCATAAGCAAATACGCAGTCTTGTATATGGGCAGGGTCTATATTTGGCGTCTCTCCTGTTACACTCGAGGATGTAGAATTAATGACAACAGAAAAGTCCGCATTATTTATATTATCCAGCCCACAACCCACTACATCACCAAACTGACTAAATTCTTGTGCCAACGTTTGTGCTTTTCCCTGCGTTCTGTTTGCTATCACAATACATGATACGCCAGCTTGCAAGAGTGGAAAAATACAACCTCGTGCCGCACCTCCTGCACCAAGCAACAATATTTTTGCACCGTCTAACTGCGCGCCTTGCCTCAGCAAATCAGCGACTAAGCCCGCTCCATCGGTGTTATCTCCAAGCAACTCCCCTGACTCGATACGCTTTAGTGTATTTACGGCCCCCGCCAACTTTGCTCGTTCGGTCAGTTTATCGGCGAGGCGAAAAGCTTCCTCTTTAAAAGGCAAAGTGACATTAGCGCCCTTACCACTACTTGCAAAAAACGCTGCTACAGACTCTTTAAATCCATCTAAAGGTGCTAGAATCGCCTCATAACTGATCTGTTCATCAAATTGCCTTGCAAAGGCTTGGTGGATCATCGGTGACTTAGAGTGTTTTATTGGGTGACCAAAAACCGCATATTTGTCCATGTCTATGCCTAGAAGTTATTAAGTTTATGAAGCAGTTAATTAAACGCATCTTCAACAAAGATGCAAGCCAAGAAAATACCAACAGCACCCCAACACCTGAAAAAAAACCTTATGAGATCATCGGTGGAGAGTCAGGTGCCCGCGCTTTGGCAGATAGGTTTTATGACATCATGGCCAGCGACCCATATGCAAAGCCGCTTTATGATATGCATCCACAACCATTGGATAGGATCCGCCAAGTATTTTTTGAATTTTTATCTGGCTGGTTAGGCGGACCCGATCTCTTTGTTGAAAAATACGGCCACCCAAGGTTAAGACAACGACATATGCCTTTTCCTATCGACCAATCGCTTCGAGATCAGTGGATGCATTGTATGAACAAAGCGCTTGATTTAGAAATTGACAATCCATTGCTTCGCGAAGGGCTGCGACACTCTTTGGCGCAACTTGCGAGTCATATGATCAATCAAGACTAAAGTCGCAGACTAACTTTAACGCTCTTTGCGCTAAGTCAAAGCCTGGTTCTACCACTTTATTCATAATACGCGTCTCATAACGGAGAATTGTGCGATGCGTGTGACTTCTATTCAACATAAAATTTATGCCCTACTTGCGGTAACTGGTATTTTGGTATTAGTAGCCAGTATCCTGAGCAGTTCAAGCCAGCAACAACAATTGGCGCAAGAGACTGTGTCAGAGAATATTCGTTTATTGGCAGACAACTATTTTGACTCTATCAATACTATGATGCTTACCGGCACCATGGCGAATAGAGAGATTTTAAGCCAAAAACTCAGAGCACATCCAAACATTGAAGATGCCCATATTATCCGTGGCTCACAAGTCGTAAAAATTTATGGCGCAGGCAATGCCAATCAGTCTCCTAATGGAGAAGCAGAACATCAAGCACTCAACGGTAAAGAGTCGTTGTTTATAGAAACTCGTGGTGATTCACGAGTAATGACATATCTGCGACCCATGATAGCAAAAGCTGATTACAAGGGTACCAACTGCTTAGGTTGTCACCAAGCACAAGAAGGTGATGTTCTGGGCGTGGTCAAAATAAGCTATTCACTGGATGATATTGATTCGAGTGTGCAGACTAATACTTGGTTAAGTACCGCGCTGCTAACAGGGATTTTTGTTGTAACGTTTGTGATCTTAGGCACTCTTTTTCGAAAGTTATTTATTACCCGTCTAAAAACGTTGGGCCGTACTATGCGACTCGCTTCGCAAAATAAAGACTTAAGCCTGCGTATAGACGATAACATTGACGATGAGCTAGGCCGCTTAGCAATTAACTACAACAAGATGATGGCGTCATTCAAAGATAACATCGGCCAAGTCTCACATACGTCAAAAGTGCTTATTCAATCTGCCGAAACTATCTACACGTCAGCCGATACAACCGAACGCGCTATTTTGCAACAAAAACAAGGTACTGACTCTGTTGCCGCGGCAATCAATGAACTTGAATGCTCATCCAGTGAAGTGAAGAATACCACGCACTTTGCATCAGAAAAATCGGATAGCAGTAATCATCTTGCCGAAGAGAGCATGGCGGTAGCTGAGCGTACCGAACAAAGCATTAATCAACTGGCACAAGACGTGCGCCAAGCTGCAACACAGGTCAGTCAACTGCAAGCACAAACACTTGAGGTTGGAAAAGTGCTTGAAGTGATCAGCAGCATTGCAGAGCAAACGAATCTATTGGCACTGAATGCCGCAATCGAGGCTGCACGTGCAGGTGAAGCTGGTCGCGGCTTTGCAGTCGTTGCAGATGAAGTGCGTACGCTTGCTACTCGCACTCATGACTCAACGGATGAGATTAAACGCACGATTGATAAATTACAAAGCGAAGCTGAACAAACCGTAAAAGCCATGAGTGCATCATGCGAAGAAGCGGACGACAGAGCTGCACAGGTAAAGCAAGTTGCGCAAGCGCTGAAAAATATTTCTAATCAAATGCACGAAATTAATGATTTGAACGTACAAATAGCAGATGCCACTGAACAACAGAATCTAGCCGCCGAAGAGATAAATCAAAGTGTGATTGCAATAAGAGATAATGCAGAGCAATCCTTGGTTGACGCCCATGGCAGCAAACAGGTAAGTGAAGAGTTACTTTCACTGGCTCGTTCGTTAGATGAGCAAGTAAGAAGCTTTAAACTCGATTGAATAGCCTAAAATTTGGCTATGTGATCTGAGGTTAAATTAGAATTGTTATGCTGTGTTTCAGGCGCCCAGTGGGCGCCTTTTTTATGTTGCTAGAGGGCTAACCAGTTCTGTGGTTGCAAATAGAAATCATACAGCTTGGCCTCTGGGCTACCTGCAGCTGGTGTGAAGTTGTATTCCCAACGTGCTAGAGGTGGCATCGACATCAAGATAGACTCTGTACGGCCCCCTGTTTGCAAACCAAATAAAGTGCCTCTGTCCCATACTAAGTTAAACTCAACATAACGACCACGACGATAAAGTTGGAATTGACGCTCGTGCTCAGTGAATGCTGTGTCTTTGCGACGTTCAATGATCGGTAAATATGCATCTAAAAAGCCGTTGCCAACTGCCTGCATAAACGCAAAGCTCTTTTCAAAGCCCCATTGATTTAAATCATCAAAAAACAACCCACCCACACCGCGCGTCTCACCGCGATGTTTTAGATAGAAGTAATCATCACACCATTTTTTGCAATCGTCATATACTTGCTCACCAAAGGGTAAACACAAGTCTTTGGCTACTTGGTGCCAATGCTTAACATCATCTAATACTGGATAAAATGGGGTAAGATCGAAACCGCCTCCAAACCACCAAATTGGCTCTTCGCCTTCTTTTTCAGCAATAAAAAAACGCACATTAGCATGACTGGTTGGGATATGTGGATTTTTGGGATGAATTACCAGTGATACCCCACAGGCGTGAAAACTGCGACCAGCTAGCTCCGGACGATGTGCAGTCGCAGACGCTGGCATCGACTCACCATAAACATGAGAGTAGTTTACCCCGCCTTGCTCAATAACGGCTCCGTCTCTGATAACACGCGTGCGTCCACCGCCACCTTCTTCACGTTGCCACGCATCTTCAACAAATTTGGCTTGACCGTCCGCTTGTTCCAACCCAGCACAGATAGCGTCTTGTAATGACAGTAAAAACGCTTTAACCGTTTCTAAATTCACCTTACTCATAGTTGTGATTAATTCCCTCGAATAACTGCACCCGTAAGTGCATGTTTAATTTGACTTGGCGCAGCGTTACCACCGAGTTCCCCTTGCACATAGCAATCCACTAGTTCATGAAAAGTACACCGAGCCTCGTCTAAGGTCATTACTGGCGCTTTACCCGATAAGTTGGCACTGGTTGACACTAAAGGCTTACCAAACAATTTGCTTAACGCTTTGCATTCTGGATGAGCCGTGATGCGCACGGCAATCGTATCATGCTCTCCGGTCAGCCATTTGGGTGTTGACGCTTTTGCAGGCAATAACCAAGTAATCGCACTTGGCCAAGAGGAAAACAACTCAGTACGCTTATCCATTGGTATTTTCGCATCATCAACATAGCGCAAACATTGACCATAATTATCGGCCAACAAGATAAGCCCCTTACTTACTTCTCTTTGCTTGATAGCAAGTAGTTTATTCACTGCTTCTTGATCATCGGGATCGCAACCCAATCCATATACCGCTTCGGTTGGGTAACAAATCACACCACCGTCACTAAGTACTTGGCATGCTTCATTTAGGTTGTTGGGGGTGTTACTCACTATCACTCTCAATTTTATGCTGACAAGCCTTTTGCGGGCATTGTAGCACAGCTTTTCCTGCACGTTGTTTTTGTAGCATTACTCCCCAACCACACGCGGGGCAAAGGTGTGCAAGGGGTTGTTGGTTAAGACTATACTTGCATTGAGGGTATCTATCACACGAATAGAAAAACTTACCATATTTGTTTTTACGCTTGGTTAATGAACCTTTGTGACATTTTGGGCAATCAACAGCCTGCTCATCTTCATCGTCGTGTTCATCATGGGCAATGTAATGACACTGAGGGTAGCCCGTGCAGCCAATAAACATGCCATATCGTCCATTTCGGATCACAAGCGGTTCGCCACACTCTGGGCATGGTGAATCATCGAGGACTTTAATATCGTGATTGTCGTGTTGCGTCAGAGGTCTAATATAATGACACGTTGGGTAACTGGCACAGCCCAAAAACGGCCCATTTTTGCTGTGCTTCATGACTAACTCAGAGCCACATTCAGGACAAACTTCATACTCTTTTTCTAACGCGTGGCGATCTGCGTTAAACAAAGAATGGTCTATCTTACTCATAATACCTTTCAAGCCCAGCGTACAAATTTGCGCCTAATATAACTGCCATGATTTTGGGGTCAAGAGATGACCCCAAAAATAATCAATGTAAATACCCACCAGGCTCATCAAATATCAGATCTTCCATTTGTGCATAGGCTTGCTCTTTTCCTGGCACATTAAATAGCACCATTAAGATCACCCACTTTAAGTCTTCCAAACCTATGATCGGTTTTTCCAACGCACACAAACGATCGATCACCATTTCACGAGTAATAGAGTCAATCACACCCACTTGCTCTACGAACATTAAAAAGCCACGACACTCTACGTCCAACATTTGACACTCTTGCTCAGTGTAAATGCGGATCGCACTATCGGCTTTACTGTTTAGATAAGGGATTTCGTCACTGTGCTGCAAATCAGCGAGCTGCTCTAGCCAATCAAGCGCTTTGTAGATTTCTTCTTGATTAAATCCTGCCCTGAGTAATTCATCAGTTAACTCATTTTGCTCAACAAAGATATCCGCTTCACTGTGGATATAGTTCTCAAATAGATACATTAGGATATCAAACATGATTAACCCCTCGCTAATTTAATGTAGCCGTCTAAGACGCGTTCTACTTTATCTTCAAGCTCTAGGTCCAATAAACGTGCAGTTACACGATCTACTGGCCACTGGGTCCTTTGCGTTAAGGTGTCTATAGAGGTAACCTCAAAGCCAAGGTTTTGCAATATTGGGCAGTCCTCCTGTGGTGAGTCATTTTTTATCACGCTCTCTATACTATATAGACCGTTTTGGGACAAAAAGCTCACATCCTCAATGATATCTTCTACGCATTCAGTTAACTTTGCCCCTTGCTTTAACAAGTAATGGCATCCCTGCGCCAATGGATTCTTAATTGAACCGGGCACGGCAAAAACCTCACGGTTTTGCTCCAAAGCGTATCTTGCGGTGATTAGCGAACCACTTTTTATCTCCGCCTCGACTAACACTACACCCAAAGATAATCCTGAGATAATTCGGTTACGACGCGGAAAGTGGTTTGCCTGCGGCCCGCACCCGGGCAAAAACTCACTGATCAGCAATCCCCGTTCATACACTTGCTGATATAGTAGGTTATGGCGCTTGGGATAGATAATATCAACCCCCGTGCCCAACACTGCTATTGTCGCACCATTATGAGCCAATGCCCCTTTATGGGCCGCACCATCTATACCGCGCGCCAGTCCTGATGTTACGGTCAAACCAGCCGAATTTAACCGATAAGCAAAATCGGATGCTATCTCTAACCCTGTGGCAGTGGCACTACGGCTGCCAACAACGGCGATTTGTGGCTCAGTGAGTAACGCCGTATTACCCTTGCAAAACAAAATGAGAGGCGCACTGGCTATTTCTCTTAATAAAGTCGGATAACGAGTATCAAAATAACTGATGATGGCGATATCTTGCGCTTGGCAATGCGCTTCAACACGCTGCAAATAGCCCCAATCGATATTGCATAATTGTTCAGCGAGCACTTCATTTAAACCGAGCTGTTTGAGCTCTTTTGAGGATAGTTTGAATAACGATGGTAAATCACACTTCATCTGAAGTGCATCTATGGTTGCGATACCTAACCCTTTGCAAGTATGCAACGCTAAGCTGTGTAATATTGATAAGTTTTTCATGCTCCCTCCTTAGAGCATTCGGGCGACTAATTCACGCTAACACTATCTCCAACTCTGATTGGCTGTGTTGCATCGGTGACTAGCGCATAACTGACTTTGTCGTAAACCTTAAACACCATTAGCTCTCCGACTTTCTCCTGTGGCATTGTCCAAACCACGCTGTTATCCGTATTTTCGGTACCAAATAATTCCCTAACGCTTTTTGTAAACTTCTCTAAGCTATTGGCATCTTCCACATAACGCGGTCCTTTATTACCTTCGATAACTGTAGGTGAGCGTTTATTAATATCAAGTATATGACCTTCTTTAAGTTGTTGCTCTTTGCCTATGTTAAGGATAACCACTGACGTAGAACCAAATTCTCTCAACTTATTTTCACTGGCGATAATAGTACCGTTTATCTCTTGCGAAGGTCGTAGCATGTTAAATTGCACAGAAAAGCTATGCCCATTTGCTAGTGGCATGAGTATATCGTTTGCCTTGATCTCTCGCTTTGCTGATTCAACGTTTACTTTTGCCGGCTCACCTTGAGCAAGGTTCCCCTCCGCTAGCACTCTGGCAGTACCCACTAAACGCACTTCATACGCTAATACTTCGTTCGATTTCGGGTCAATATATGGCTCGCCAATGTTATAAATGCCGTAGTGCGTGTATTGCTCTAGGTCGCCTTTTACATATAACACGTGCCCCTGAGTTGCCAACTTCACGTTATAGTTTGCGCCTAAAATGTATGGGTGCCCTGCTAGGTCTTGCTCGCTCAAAGCTTGTTCAAACGATATTAATGGTTGTATTAACGCCATTGGTAACGTGGGGATTGCCGTACTTTTTTGCACTGCCACACGTGCCATCGGAGAGAGTTTTTTAATTCCCTTATCCAACATAAGTAACGGCTGCCCTTGCGAGTCAAACTGTAATTTTAGGACATCCCCCGGATAAATCAGATGGGGGTTGCTGAGCTGGGGATTTTGCTGCCAAAGCGTTTGCCACTGCCACGCCGATGGTAAGTACAGTTTAGAAATATCCCATAACGTGTCACCTTCTTTAACAGTATATTGAATGGGAGCATCATCTTTAACAGTAAGTGCTTCCTCTGCAAAAGCGTGAAAAGCAATACAAGTTGCCATGATAAGCGCTGTAAATGAGTGTTTCATTATGGCTTCCTTGAGTTATTTTTCGATATTATCAACCAAAACCTGTTAAAGGGGAACGCGAATGGCTAAAATAAGAACATACAATATTTTGCATTTAAGCTTAACTACAAAAGGTAACCATGGCAAAGTTAGAAGTACTAAGATTTCCAGATGAGCGCTTGCGCGCAGTTGCACAACCGGTTGTTGAAGTAAACGACGAAATTCGTCAGATAGTCAAAGACATGTTGGAAACCATGTACGATGAAAATGGCATCGGCTTGGCTGCGACTCAAGTTAATATTCACCAGCGCATTGTGGTAATTGATGTATCTGAAGAGCGTGATGAGCCACTGGTACTCATTAATCCAGAGATTGTTCGCAAAGAAGGTTCAACCACAAGTGAAGAAGGTTGTTTATCTGTGCCGCACTCTTGGGCTAAAGTCGACCGCGCTGAAGAAATCACTGTGAAAGCACTCAACGAAAATGGTGAAGAGTATAGCTATGATGCTGACGGCCTTTTAGCAATTTGCACACAACACGAACTAGATCACTTGATGGGTAAGTTGTTTATCGATTATTTATCGCCTTTAAAGCGTCAGCGTATTCGTAAAAAACTTGAAAAAGAAGCGAAGTTTGTTGCGCGCTAGCAGCAAACTCTTTAACCCTCATCTCATAATTAATTTTGGATAGTTCAGTGACCAAGCCATTACGCATTGTATTTGCAGGTACGCCAGATTTTGCTGCGCGTCACCTAAGCGCCCTTATTGATTCACACCATGAAGTTGTTGCCGTATACAGCACTCCTGATCGCCCTGCGGGTCGCGGAAAAAAACTAAAAGCCAGCGAAGTAAAAATGCTGGCGTTGGAACACAACCTGCCTGTTTACCAACCTGAATCTTTAAAGACATCTGAAGCGCAAGCTGAGCTAGCCGCATTACATGCAGACGTGATGGTTGTTGTGGCCTATGGTGTGTTGTTGCCAAAAGCGATTCTAGAAACACCTAAAATGGGCTGTTTGAATGTACATGGCTCTATTTTGCCTCGTTGGCGTGGTGCGGCCCCCATTCAACGTGCTTTATGGGCTGGAGATGAGCAAACGGGTGTCACCATCATGCAAATGGACGAAGGGTTAGATACTGGTGATATGCTACATATTGCAACCTGTCTAATTACCGCTCAAGACACCAGCGCGAGTTTATATGACAAACTTGCGCAGTTGGGTCCTGTTGCCTTACTTGATACGCTTGAACAGCTAAGCAATGGCACCGCTGTGGCAACCAAGCAAGATGACGCGCAAGCCAACTACGCGAAAAAACTACGCAAAGAAGAAGCCGATATTGACTGGCAAATGAGTGCAACACAAATAGCGCTAAACATTCGCGCCTTCAACCCTTGGCCTGTGTGTTTTACGCAAATGCAAAATCAAACTGTAAAAATTTGGCAAGCAGAAGTTGTTGATAGCCATGGCGCCCCGGGTACAGTTCTGAGCAGTGACAAAAACGGCATTGTGATAGCCTGTGCCGAGCAAGCCCTGAAAATCACGCAATTACAACCACAAGGTAAAAAACCTATGTCAGCGCAAGACTTTTTAAACGGCCGTGCCGACTGGGTAGCACCTGGTTCTAAGGTAGGTCACTAATGGCGAATGTGCGTGCGCTTGCAGCAGAAACTCTTTTTCAAGTTGTTGATAAGGGTCAGTCTTTGAGTACCCAACTTCCCTATGCAGCACAAAAGCTCAACCCTAAAGATAAGGCGTTGTTACAACAGATCTGCTATGGCGTACTGAGATATCTACCAACGCTTGAGCACTATTGCCAGCAATTGCTCGACCAGCCGCTCAAAGGAAAACGTAGAGTATTTCAATTTTTGCTCTATGTCGGCATGTATCAGCTGCAATATATGCGCACACCAGAGCATGCTGCCGTTGCAGAAACCGTCAATGCACTACAAAGTATGCGCGCACCTGGACTGAAAGCCCTAGTTAATGCGATTTTGCGCACGTTTCAACGACAATTTACCGAGTTGCAAGACAGTGCCAACCGCATTCCTGTCTGCCAATACAATCATCCAAACTGGTTCATTAAAAAGTTGCAAGCCGCTTACCCTGATAAGTGGCAGGATATTCTTGCAGCCAATCAAGAACAAGCGCCAATGTGGCTACGTGTGAATAGAGCCCACTACAGCGTTAAAGAATATAGTGAACTACTAGATGAAGCTGGTATAGAGTATAGCCTAGAGCCTCAGTTTGAGGATGGTATCGTGCTAGATAAACCTTGCGATGTATATAGCTTACCAGGGTTTAGAGAAGGAGCCTGTTCGGTGCAAGACGCAGCAGCGCAACTTGCGGCCCGTTACCTAGCACCACAAGATAATGAACGTATATTAGATGCGTGTGCGGCGCCAGGTGGCAAAACCTGTCATATCTTAGAGTTAGCCAATGCTCATGTAGATGCCCTAGATGCAGATAGTAACCGCTTACTTAGAGTTGAAGAAAATCTCAAGCGACTCGAACTAAATGCAAATTGTATTCATGCCGATGCATCCGATCCGAGTAGCTGGTGGGATGGACAAACATACGACCGTATTTTGTTGGATGTACCTTGCTCTGCCACAGGTGTGATACGCCGCCACCCCGACATCAAGTGGCTGCGTCGTAACTCTGATATTGATGACTTAGTTCAGTTACAAAAACAAATATTAACTAATATTTGGCCATTGCTGAAACCTGGCGGTACGTTGCTATATGCAACCTGTTCAGTACTTCCTGCAGAAAACTGCGAGCAAGTAGCGGCCTTTTTGCAAAGCACTGATGATGCAATACATCAACCTTTGCATGAAAACGACACCCCATCCTCTGTTGGATTGCAGCTGCTTCCAGGCATGAGTGATGGTTTTTATTATGCAAAAATAACAAAACAACTATAAGTTACCATTATGAAAATCATCATCTTAGGCGCCGGTCAGGTTGGCGGAACACTCGCTGAAAACTTGGTTGGTGAGCAAAATGAAATCACGGTTGTTGATATTGATGGCGACAGATTACGTGAGCTTCAAGATAAGTACGATTTACAAGGTGTGACCGGTCACAGCGCACATCCTGATGTACTTCGCCAAGCCGGTGCTGAAGATGCCGATATGATCATTGCGGTAACCAGCTCAGATGAAGTGAATATGATAGCCTGTCAGGTGGCGTACAGTATTTTTAATACCCCCACAAAGATAGCGCGTATTCGCTCTGAGCAATATTTAAAATATAAAGAAAAGCTATTCCAAAATGATGACTTACCCGTTGACCACTATATCGCACCTGAGCAGCTGGTAACCAAGTACATCCGTCGTTTGATTGACTACCCAGGCGCATTACAGGTACTGCAATTTGCCGACGGTATGCTCTCGCTGGTCGCCGTAAAAGCGTATTATGGCGGTTTATTGGTAGGGTATGCGCTCTCAGCACTGAAAGAACATATCCCCAATGTTGATACGCGCGTAGCCGCGATTTACCGTCAAGGGAAAGCCATAAAACCGCTGGGCACAACGGTCATCGAGGCAGACGACGAAATATTCTTTATCGCAGCCACTAAACACATTAGAGCCGTGATGAACGAGTTACAGAAGCTAGAACGTTCGTACAAAAAAATCATGATTGCCGGTGGTGGTAACATAGGCGCTGGCTTAGCACGCTCTTTAGAGCGCAATCACAGCGTAAAACTCATAGAGCGAAACCAGCAGCGCGCTACTCAACTATCGGAAATGCTTGATAACACAGTGGTGTTTTGTGGCGATGCATCCGATCAAGAGCTGCTATCAGAAGAACATATTGAACAGGTTGATGTTTTTATTGCCGTTACCAATGACGATGAAGCGAACATTATGGCTGCGATGCTCGCCAAACGCATGGGGGCCCAAAAGACCATGGTGCTTATCCAGCGAGGTGCTTACGTTGACTTAGTTCAAGGTGGCGAGATAGATATTGCAATATCACCTCAGCAAGCCACTATCTCTGCACTTTTAACTCATGTACGCCGTGGCGATATTGTTAATGTTTACTCATTGCGCAAAGGTGCGGCCGAGGCAATTGAAGCCGTTGCACACGGCGATGAAAATACCTCAAAAGTGGTTGGCCGAACTATCTCAGAGATCAAACTCCCTGCAGGTACTACCATTGGCGCAATCGTGCGTAACGATGAGGTATTAATTGCCCATGATGACACAACCATTATGTCGGGCGATCACGTCATCATGTTTTTAATCGATAAACGTCAAATCAGCGTGGTTGAAAAGCTATTCCAAGTGAGCGCACTGTTCGTCTAGCATCCCCCCTCACTCAGGTTTGGATAAGCGCTTTGCAAAGCCGATGCTCAAAGGCTCGCTTATCCAAAGCTAAAGTAAACTAGGTTGCATGTAATGCGGATAGGTCTATCAAGCATTGCTGCAATATGTCATCGACTTTTCCTTCATCAGCAATCAGCCTAATGCCTATTAAAGTCGTATCGTCTTGATGTGTGGTACTACAGACTTCTCCAGAGAGGCTAATTTGCTGTTTATTTCTGTCAGCAACAACAATATGACAAGATTTATCATGAACCGGTAAGTCAACAACAGACTCGGGCATACTAAATAGTAACCCGGTTCGGGAAAGGTCTTTAATTACCCCTTCACAGCTAGAGCGCTGCGTCATCAGCGTTGCGGGTATCAAGGTGGGTATGCGCACATGATGTCGTAAACACTGACTTTGTACTTGTTGCGGCGGGTATAAAAAAATTAATTTAGTCGGTGTATAAGCCACCGCTTTGATGTCTGTTTTAAACGCAATAATTTGCCCATCACTATGGTCTGCCACCGCCCGCACAATCACAGTCGCCCCTTCTTTAACATGTTCAGCAGCTGCTCCTAACTGTTTTTGCTTAGGGTAATTTAAAATGATGTATTGCCCTTCAAGATAACCAATAAACTCGGTTTTTACCCGTTTAGAGTTCGCAGCCATAAGGATTTCAAGGTCAATAACACTACCAACCGAGATCAGCTCAATTTTTTGATAACCTGAAGAAGACTTACTTTTGAACATAACCAGTACCTAGAGTACTAGAAACCACATCCGATAAGCTTAGAACAAATCAGCCGTGGTTGTTAAACAAAATTAGACCGCTATTGCTTGAACAACAGCGAGCCTAATTTATTGGTTACGGCGCTTAGCCACGCCAAAAGGTTGGCGTAAATAACACCAATAGCGTAAATATCTCTAGTCGACCAAACACCATTGCCACTGTGAGTATCCACTTAGCCGCGTCACTGATATCACCATAGTGCGCAGCCACTTCGCCAAGACCAGGACCTAGGTTGTTTAAACACGCAGCGGTGGCTGAGAATGCAGTAATATTATCTAGGCCAGTGCCAAGCAGTGCTATCATGATGATCACAAATACTAAGGCATAAGCCGAGAAGAACCCCCATACCGCCTCTACAACTTTATCTGGAAGTGCCTTTCGCCCTAATTTAATTGAGTAAATAGCACGAGGGTGAACTAGGCGATTAAGCTCTCTGACACCTTGTAAGTAAAGCAAAAACACTCTCACAACTTTCATGCCGCCGCCCGTTGAGCCCGCACAGCCACCAATAAAACTAGAAAAAATCAGTAAGATTGGTAAAAACAGTGGCCAAGCAGAGAAGTTATCAGTTGCAAATCCAGCCGTTGTACTAATCGAAACAGCCTGAAACATTGCCTGATTAAGGGTCTCATCACCGTTACTGTAGACTTTGTTTGACGACAGTACAGCGAAACAGATCACCACCAAAGCCAGCTGAATTAATAAGAAGACTTTAAATTCAGGGTCACGTAAGTACGTTCTGATATTGCGACTCGACACCGCAGCATAGTGCAAAGAAAAGTTTATCCCTGCAATAAGCAAAAATACTACACAAATAATGTTGATCACAGGACTATCAAAGTGCCCCATTGACGCATCGTACGTTGAAAAGCCACCAATCGCGATGGTAGAGAAAGCATGACATATGGCATCAAACCAACCCATTCCAGCAAGCCAATAAGAAATCGTGCAGGCAATCGTCAGTGACACATAGATATACCAAAGGTGTTTTGCCGTATCGGCGATACGCGGCGTCATTTTTGAGTCTTTTACTGGGCCGGGCGTTTCGGCTCGATATAACTGCATACCACCGACACCAAGCATAGGTAACACGGCCACCGCCAAAACAATGATCCCCATACCGCCCAACCATTGCAACTGCTGGCGGTAAAACAATACTGACTTGGGTAAGTACTCTATCCCGGTCAATACGGTGGCACCTGTGGTGGTTAGCCCAGAAAAGGCTTCGAATACCGCGTCTGCTAGTGACAGGTTGGGAGATTGTAAGAAGATTAGTGGCACCGAGGCGAAAAAGCCCAGTACTAACCAAAAAAGCACTACGATTAAAAAGCCCTCACGCGCTTTTAGGTCGCCTTTTTCTTTACGGTTTGGATAATAAGCTATTAAGCCAATCACGATGCTAAACACAAAAGCCAGTACAAATGGCACCCCGCCACCATCTTTATAAATTAAAGATACCAGCGCAGGTGGCACCATGGTGATGCTAAACAACGCTACCAATTGGCCAAGTATTTTTATTATGGTACGAAATTGCATGCCGCTTTTCGCTTATCTGTCATTTAAAGTTATAGAATATTGATTGTCTTACGCTTTGATTTTTAACTCAACCACACCGTGCGTTAAATCCAAAATTTCTTGGCAAGCCACAGTTGCTTGTCGGTGATCTATTTCAATTTGCCACTCAATCGCTGCACCATACTGTTTATCAATCGCCAATATCGTAAAATGGCTATTAAGGTATTGCTCAATAATTCCTTGCAAAGCATAGTCTGATTGACCAGTTAAATGTGCAGCAGGAATTTTTAAACTGGTTTGTAACTGCGCTAACGCATTATTCAGTGTGCCACCATATGCTCTCACGAGACCTCCAGTACCGAGCTTTATGCCCCCAAAGTAACGCGTGGTCACAGCAGTGATCTCTCCAAGTCCCGAGCCTATTAATACGTTAAGCATGGGTTTTCCCGCTGTGCCATTAGGCTCGCCATCGTCTGAAAACCCATACACATGACTTCCACCAGGCTGGCCCGCAACATGTGCCCAACAATTATGGCGTGCATCCGGATATTGCTCATTAATCTGCTTAATAAATGCCTTGGCGTCTTCGATGCTCGGCGTGTGAGCCAGATGCACAATGAAAGTGCTTTTCTTGATTTCTTCGTGATAACTTAACGTTGCCGATGGGATATGGTATTCAGACATGAATCATTTAACGCCTTACAAACAAAAAAGGGAGCCTCATGCTCCCCTCAATCATACACCGAGAGTTTAGTCTAAGTCTAAATCACGGGTCATATTCTCTAGTCGGTCTTCGTGCACAATGATGTTATCTTCAATGCGAATACCACCATATGGCTTAAATTGCTCGACCTTTTCCCAGTTAATGTACTTTTTATTGTCGGTTTGCGCTAAATCGCCAAGCAGAGATTCAATAAAATAAAGACCAGGTTCGATGGTAAACACTTGCTTAGCTTCAATCTTTCGTGTGCAACGCAAGAATGGATGGCCTTCAGGTGGCGCCTGATGGGTACCGGACTCATCAGCCATAAACCCGCCCATGTCATGCACCTGTAGACCTAAGTGATGGCCCAGTCCATGTGGGAAGAAAGTAGACGTAATGCCTTTTTCAACAATATCTTGCGCAGGTAACTTAACAATATCAAAGTCACTGAGCACCTGAGCAACTCTGGCGTGGCAATCAATGTGTAAATCGCCATATAACTTGCCAGGACTTAACGCTTTACCTAGTTGAATTTGGTGATCATTCATCACTTTAATTAACTCAGCAAATTCACCTTGCTGAGCAAAGTCGTAGGTACGCGTGATATCAGACGCATAACCATTAAAGTTTGCCCCAGCATCAATCAAAAAAGAGTGATGTTGTTTTGGTGCTTTACGTTCAAAATGGGTGTAATGCAAAATGGCACAGTTTTCATTTAACGCCACAATATTGCCATATGGCGTGTCGTTTTCCATGTGCTCTGTTGCATTTAAGTAAGCTTGCTGAATCGCAAACTCAGAGCCGCCTGCATAAAACATATCACGCGCAGCTTTATGTCCAATGACCGCAATACGGTTAGCTTCGCGCAAACAGCTCAGCTCATATTGAGTTTTATAGGCACGGTGATAATGAAAGTAGTTCATAACGGGTTCTGGATTTACATTGGTAAAACCTAATGCCTGTGCTACCTCTAGATACTCACCAATATAGGCAAAATTGGCTTTATCGTAAGGCAGGTACTTTTCTACCTGATCTGGCTGAACCAACAGCTGTATATCAAAATAATCCGCCCAAAAGTCACTTGGCTCATCAGGCACTTTGTGCCAAAAATCAACAGGTCGATAAAAAATCAGCTTCGGCTTATCAACCCCATTCACCACCACCCAACAATGAGGATTATCAATAACCGGTAACCACGCTTTAAACTGCGGATTCACCTTAAACGGATAGTACATATCATCCAAGAACTGACGCTTTGCTTGACCAGAGTGGATAACAAGACCTTCGAGCCCTTCTTGATCGAGAATGGTTTTCGCGCGCTGTTGCAAAGTAGCAATGTGTTCAGCGTAATAATGTGCTAATTGTTCCATGGTTAACCGTATTGTTGATTGTGATGATTTTGAGTCTAACACAAGCGAAAAAAAACAATCCAGCGAAGTCGCCAGATTGCTTTTTATCAGAGCGTCAAGCTGTGCATTATCCAATACACTTACGCTTAACCCCCTATTTGCATATCAAGCAGTTGTGCCACAATGTTGCCCTCTCTGCCTAGGCGAGTGTGATACACCTGACGATAAGCAAACACGTTTTTCACATAATCACGTGTTTCTCGATAAGGAATAAGCTCTATCCATAACTCTGCCGGCATAGCCTCATCTGGTAACCATTTTTTGATTCTATGATATCCCGCATTATAAGAAGCCGTGGCGAGCATTTCGTTGCCATGGTTTTTCTTTTTCAAATAGTCTAAGTAGTCTGTGCCTAGGCGAATATTGGTAGCAGGCTGCAATAGATTACGCTTCGTCACACGCTGCTTGGTGATATAGCGCGCGGTACTAGGTAGCAGCTGCATTAATCCGTAAGCATTGGCATGGGAGCGCGCATCGGGTGCAAATGAGCTTTCTCTGCGAGCAATGGCAATACTCCATGCCATATCAATATGGCTGCGTTTACTGTAACGGCTGAAATACTGTTCAAAGGCAAGTGGGAACCGCAAATCCACGTAGTCCCATGCTTCAATTTGCGCCAAGGTAAATATTGTACTGTCGTACCAATCTAGTTCTGCCGCCAAAATCGAGGCTGCTAATTTCTCAGCAACGCTTGAGGTATTGGTTAAATAATTCCATTCACGACGTGCCGATGTATAACGCTCTAACTCATAAAGAGCTTTAGCGCGTTTAAATCCAGGGGCTTGTGATACCTTTGCAACTAAGCTTGGTGGCACATCCAAAGATTTCTCATTTAGAGAAATATCTAACCCTAATCGCCCTGCTGCTAAAAAGCCGTAGTAGTCTCGCTCGCTGGCGATTTTTCGCCACAGCTGTTCGGCTTTATCTTGCTCTCCACGCTGCGCATAACTATAAGCCAACCAATATGTTTGCCCGTAACTTAAGTTATCCATCCCTGTAAACAATGCGGCAATGCCCGACCAGTCTTGCTCTTTGAGCATGTTGCTCATCATCCACTGACGCAGCTTTTCGTCTTGATACTCTGGCTTCACTTTGTTTAGCCAAAATTTCGCTTGGGGGTGACCTTTTGACGCCAGAGCCAGTGCAAATCGATACGCAACGCTATCTTTTTGCTGCTCAGTAAAGTCAAACATAGTCTGTAACTTATCCCATGCTTTTAGTGCCAGCTTTTGATCTCGCCATATTAGGCGACGCACACCATACACCGCTATTTGTGCTTCTTTGTCGCTGCGTTTTTCGTATCGATAAAGCCCTGCAGCCGCACTTGGGTCTCGACGAACAGCGGTATATAAGTCAGCTAAATAGGTTTCATTCTGAGGAAGAAGTGTTTTTAGGTAACGAAGTAACGAGATCTGCCCACCTTGTGCCGCTTTTGTGATGCGCTCCCACACACGCTCACTCGTCAAATAACCCGCTTGTTGCCATTTATCAAAAAGAGAATTGCATGCGCGAGGTTGAGACTTACCCACCCCCCATAAATCTGAAACCTGCTCTAATATGGCATTTTTAGGAGCCCCTAAATCAAGCTGATATTGCAAATAGGTGCACTGCAACTCCACATCACTACTTGGCTCATAATAATCGATAAATAACGCTTTTTTACCGCTGCGTTTGAGGTATTTTAGCCAGCTTTCACGTACCGGCCACTCAAGGGGAGTACTTTGATATACAGTCAAAAAATGGGCGATTTGCTGTTCATACTTAAGCCTAGGATGGCGCTCAAAAAATGCCATTTCCACATACGGTTTAAGTGGGTGGTCCAACTCGTTCAGTGCCTTAGTGAACGCACTATAGTTGCCAGACCAAGCGATTTTTTCTGCTTGTTTGAATGCCTCATGGTCACTGCTTGCAAGAGAAAACCAGCTCATAGCAGCCAAGCCAGTTGCAGCAACTTTTAAGATCCATGATTTCATATTGACCTTCGAATAATTAGTTGTCTTAAAATGTGTAAGAAGATTGTCAATTTACCCTCATCTTGCAGCCCAACTTACGCAGCAAAATCAGCAATTACTGACTAGGCTGTAAGTTCATAAAAAGAGACACAGCCACCATAACACCAATGCGAGCACTTTTTAAGATATGGGTAAACGCTGAGTAAATTTTTCATTGCATTTTTCATTTAAAGCGGCCAAACTGGGTGAAATAGCAACTCATCGTACCAGTGTAACTACACGGGAGAACAAGCATGTTATATAAAAGCGAGTCCTTTGTTGTTGATTTTTGCAAAGGCAAGATCGCTGAATTTAAGTTTTGTATGCCAGGCTCGGTAAACAAGCTTTCTCAGCAAACCCTTAAAGAATGCGCAAATGCATTCAAAGAATTAAGCCAACGCGACGACATCGACGCCATGGTATTCACCAGTGATAAAGAGCATTTCATTATTGGTGCTGATATCTTCGAATTTTTACCTACTTTCCAACGTCCAGAAGAAGAATTAGTTGGTTGGATCAAAGATGCAACTGACGTTTTTGATGCCATTGAAGATTTACCTTTCCCAACTGCTTCTGCAATTCATGGCCTAGCACTTGGCGGTGGCTGCGAATGGTTACTTGCGACAGACTTTCGTTTAGCAAGCACCACGGCAAAAATTGGTCTACCAGAAGTAAAACTAGGCATCATGCCAGGCTTTGGTGGTACCGTACGCTTGCCTCGCTTAATCGGCGCTGACAATGCGATGACTTGGATCACGACAGGTAAAGAAAATCGTGCAGAAGACGCACTGAAAGTTGGCGCAGTAGATGGTGTGGTTGCACCAGAGAAACTACTAGAAGGTGCAATTAGCGTTCTTGAGCAAGCGGTTGCTGGCAAACTAGATTGGCGCGCAAAACGTCAAGTAAAGCTAGAGCCATTAAAGATGAACCGCGTTGAGCAAGGCATGAGCTTTGCAATGGCAGAAGGCATGGTGATGGGTCAAACCAAAGGCCATTACCCAGCGCCTGTGATGGCGGTTAAAACCATTCAAGCCGCTGCAAATGCAACACGCGCAGAAGCGATGGCGATTGAAAACGCTAACTTTGCAAAGCTCGCTAAAACCAAAGAAGCTGCTGCGCAAACAGGTATCTTCTTAGCCGACCAATACATCAAAGGTGTGGCTAAGAAACAAGCCAAAGCTTCAACAGTTGAAATTAAACAAGCGGCTGTTTTGGGCGCAGGTATCATGGGCGGCGGTATAGCTTACCAATCAGCTTACAAAGGCACGCCTATTGTCATGAAAGACATCAATCAAGCAGCGCTTGATTTGGGCATGAACGAAGCGGCGACTATTTTAGGCAAGAAGGTACAACGTGGTCATATGACCATGGATAAAATGGTGGCAACTTTAGGTAAGATTAAGCCTACTTTAGAAGATCGTGACCTAGACCATGCGGATATCGTAGTTGAAGCGGTTGTTGAACATCCTAAAGTAAAGCAAACCGTGCTCGCGAGCCTAGAAGCTCAGCTACCTGAAGGCACTATTTTAACGTCAAACACATCAACTATTCGTATTGATGAATTAGCGTCTGCGTTAAAATGCCCTGAGCATTTCTGTGGTATGCACTTCTTCAACCCAGTGCCAAAAATGCCACTTGTTGAAATTATTCGTGGCGAAAAAACATCCGAAGCAACCATTAATGCAGTGGTTGATTACGCATTAAAGCTAGGCAAGTCCCCTATTGTTGTTAACGATTGCCCTGGATTTTTCGTAAACCGCGTCTTATTCCCTTACTTTGCGGGCTTCAGCCAACTTGTGGTTGAAGGCGCTGACTTTACTAGCATAGACAAAGTCATGGAGAATGTATTCGGTTGGCCGATGGGTCCTGCGTACCTACTTGATGTAGTTGGTATTGACACCGCAAACCACTGTACTGGTGTGATGGCTGACGGCTTCCCTGAGCGTATGGCGCGCCAAGAAAAAGACCCGGTAGCGGTACTCGCGCAAGCTGAGCGCTTTGGTCAGAAAAACAAAGTGGGCTTTTATCAATATGCCCCTGATCGTAAAGGCCGCTTGAAAAAGTCAAAAGACGCTGCATCTGTCGAGCTGTTAAGCTCTATCTGCGAAGCGAGCAAAGAGTTCGATAAGCAAACGATTATCGAGCGTTGTATGGTGCCCATGCTAAACGAAGTACTACTTTGTTTACAAGAAGGTATTGTAGCTTCTGCACAAGAAGCGGATATGGCACTCATTTACGGTATCGGCTTCCCGCCATTTAGAGGCGGCGCATTCCGCTATCTAGACCAAATTGGCCTAGCAAACTTTGTCGCAATGGCCGACAAGTATGCTCATCTAGGTGCAATTTATCAGGTATCTGAGCAAACCCGAGCATGGGCAAGCGAAGGTAAAGTGTTCTACTCAGTGGAGGGCCAGTAACATGTCAGCAATGCAACAAGCGGTTATCGTAGATTGTCTTCGTACCCCAATGGGCCGCTCTAAAAACGGTGTATTCAAAAATCGCCGCGCTGAAGACCTAAGTGCACATCTAATGAAAGGCTTGTTAGATCGCAACCCAAGTGTAGACCCTGCATCTATTGATGATATTTATTGGGGTTGTGTACAACAAACCCTAGAGCAAGGCTTTAACGTAGCACGTAACGCTGCGCTGCTTGCAGGTATCCCTCACTCAGTGCCAGCAGTTACCGTAAACCGTTTATGTGGCTCATCTATGCAAGCGTTACATGACGCTGCACGCGCCATCATGACAGGTGCAGGTGATACGTACCTTATCGGTGGTGTTGAGCATATGGGTCACGTACCGATGACGCACGGTGTTGATTTCCACCCAGGATTATCGACCTCTATTGCGCAAGCAGCAGGTGTTATGGGTTTAACGGCAGAATACCTTGCAACGCTGCACGGCATAAGCCGTGAGCAACAAGACCAGTTTGCGTATCGCTCGCATCAACGCGCACATGCTGCGACCGTCGAAGGTCGTTTTGCTAAAGAGATCTTACCTATGGAAGGTCACGACGAAAACGGTGTGCCAGTCTTAGTTGAGCATGATGAAGTGATCCGCCCAGAAACGACGGTTGAAGGCCTAAGTCAGCTACGCCCAGTGTTTAACCCAGCGTCAGGTACTGTTACAGCAGGGACTTCATCGGCACTTTCAGACGGTGCGTCGGCGATGTTAGTGATGAGCGAAAGCAAGGCTAAAGAGCTTGGCTTGCCAATCCGTGCACGTATTAAGTCAATGGCTGTTGCCGGTTGCGATCCATCAATCATGGGTTACGGACCGGTTCCTGCGAGTAAAAAAGCACTGCAACAAGCAGGCATCACGATTGAAGACATCGATGTTGCTGAGCTTAATGAGGCATTTGCTGCACAGTCTTTACCTGTACTCAAAGACTTAGGCTTATTAGATGTTGCCGACGAGAAAGTTAACTTAAATGGCGGTGCTATTGCTTTAGGCCACCCTCTAGGGTGTTCAGGTTCACGTATCAGCACAACACTCATCAATCTGATGGAAGAAAAGAACGCTAAATACGGCTTAGCAACTATGTGTATTGGTTTAGGCCAAGGTATTGCTACGGTATTTGAGCGTGTTGATCAAGACTAACCAATCCCCTAGCCAAGTGAGTTGTCTACTTGGCTAACCCCAATTCAACTTGGTGACAAAGGTAAAGCGATGTTAGTTGCTTTACCTTTTTTCTGGTCTTTTTGTCTGCATCGGTTTATTTGTTTTACTGCTATGGGTAGAATAGCGGGCTAATTTTAGCATTCTAGATGTAAAAGAGGATTATCATGCCATTTTCTAAAGCAGATCATACGCTTGATGCCATAGGGCTGCGCTGCCCAGAGCCTGTAATGATGATCAGAGGTATGGTACGCAAAATGAACGACGGCGAAACGCTGTTAATTATCGCTGATGACCCCTCGACTACCCGCGACATTCCAAGCTTTTGTGAATTTATGGACCACACACTGTTGGCCAAAGAAGTTGAGCAGGCCCCTTTTCGCTACGTGCTAAAAAAAGGCCGTTAAGCAAATAGCGCACTGAGCACTATTGTCTAGTGATAGTCACTTTTGGTGATCGATTATCGCTATAATCAAAACTAATTACGTACCAACCCTTTTTGCTTGGCACAAAACTAAAGTAGTTGTAAATGGTATTACAGTCTGCAAGTTGCGGTTGGCCTAGCTTTAATACGCCCTGAACTTTGTAACCACAGTTATACCCTTTACTCCACTGCTCATCCGCAATCTTGAACTCATACACCTTGCCTGGCGTCATAAATTTCGCTTTAACGGTATAAATGCCAGCACCTTGTGGTTTAAGGATGTAGTGAGGTTCAGCATCCCATAGCGTAAAGTCACCACGTAGGTACATGGTACGCTCAAGTGTCTCTGATATTGTCGGACCGCTGGTACTATTTGATAAACTGATCTGACTTGAACAGGCAGACAACAGCAATGCCAATACAGCCAATGTAAGTTTTTTCATATCACCACTCCACTATTATTGACCAAGGTTAAGTACATCTTAGTGAATACTTGCTTACTCTTAGCCTAATAATTTTATTCATTCTCTCGAAAAAAAAGCCAGCACACTCGTGCTGGCCTTCTTGTTAAAATCCGTATTAGTTTTGCAACACAGAAATATCAGCAGTGTTTAAGAATAAACGACTTAGCTGGCTTAGCAGTGCCAAACGATTTTGTTTAACTGCTTCATCGTCGGCCATAACCATGACATTATCAAAAAAGCTATCAACCGCATCGCGTAAGCTTGCGAGTCGAGTTAACGCTTGTTGATAGTCGCCTTGCTCATAGATAGGTGCCAATTCAGTCGTCAGCGCCGCTACTTGCTCAGCCAGTACTTTCTCAGCATCTTCACCTAACAATGCACTGTTAACTTTTGCATCAGAGGTAACATTGTTCTTAGCCAGTATATTGTTCACTCGCTTATTTGCTGCCGCTAATGCTTCGGCCTGCGGTAACGTACGGAAGTGGCTTACGGCTTTTACGCGACGGTCAAAATCAATAGGTGCGGTTGGACGACGTGCCAACACGGCCTGAATAACGTCAACGCTAATTCCTTCGTCTTGATACCAAGCACGGAAACGACCCAGCATAAACTCAAGTACATCGTCAGCAACATTATCGTTACTCAGTTTATCGCCAAATAGCGCTCTAGACTTAGCAACGATATCGTTGATATCAAGCGCGAGCTCTTTTTCAACCATAATACGTAGTGCACCAATCGCAGCACGACGTAGAGCAAATGGGTCTTTATCGCCTTTTGGTGCTTGGCCGATACCAAAAATACCCACTAAGGTATCAAACTTATCTGCCAATGCGACGGCATAACTAATTGGGTTAGAAGGCAGAGCGTCACCTGCAAAACGCGGCATGTATTGCTCATTTTGTGCAAGTGCAACCTCTTCAGCTTCACCGTCTACTCGAGCGTAATGCATACCCATCACACCTTGCACATCGGTAAACTCCATGACCATTTCTGTCATTAAGTCGGTTTTACTTAACAAACCTGCACGCTCAGCAAGTGCCTTATCTGCACCAACTTGCTCAGCAATGAAACCCGCAAGGGCTGAAATACGCTCAGACTTGTCTTTTAATGTTCCTAATTGCTTTTGGAACAGAACGGTATCTAAAGAAGCTAAACGACTTTCAAGGGTTTTCTTCTTATCGGTTTCGAAGAAGAATTGCGCATCGGCTAAACGTGGACGCACTACCTTCTCGTTACCAGAAATAACCACACTTGGGTCTTTACTCTCGATGTTAGAAACAAATAAGAATTTGTTGATTAACTTACCTTGCTCATCTAACAGCGGGAAATACTTCTGGTCGTCTTTCATGGTGTAGATAAGTGCTTCAGCCGGCACGTCTAAGAACGACTCTTCAAATGAAGCAGTTAACGTCACAGGCCATTCAACAAGTGAAGTTACTTCTTCAAGCAAGTCTTCATCCATCGCAACTTTTGCATTAACTTTGGCTGCGGCTGCTTCAATTTGTGTTCTGATCAACTGCTTACGCGCCTCATAATCGGCAATAACATAAGCGCCTTTAAGCACCTCAAAAACTTCGTCAGCGTGGTTTACTGTAACACGCTCTGGGTGATGAAAACGATGGCCCTGTAGTTCGTTGCTGATCTGCTTATCAAGCACTTCACCCGAGATTTTCGTACCACCAAGTAGTGCTGCAACCGTATGCACTGGACGAATAAATTGCGTCTTATTTGCCCCCCAACGCATCGGTTTAGGAATTGGTAATTTAGCCAAAGCCTTGTTGATAGCATCAGCAAGTAATTCGGCTGCTTGCTGACCTTTTACCGTAGCTCGATGTATTAACCACGCACCTTTATCTGTTTCTAAAGTTTGTGCTTCAGAGACTTCAACACCACAACCACGCGCCCAGCCTTGAGCCGCTTTAGTGGGGTTACCCTCTGCATCAAACGCAGCATTGGTTGCTGGACCACGTTTTTCAACAACTTTATCTTGCTGCTGGGTTTCTAACGCATTTACTCGCAGACCCAAACGGCGAGGCGACGCATACCATTCGATGGCTTGGTAGCCCAATTCAAGCGCAGCAAGTTCACTTGCCATATTATCGCGAAATGCCTCAGCAAGCTTACGTAAGGCTTTTGGTGGTAGCTCTTCAGTACCAATTTCTACTAATAGATTTTCAGTCAACATGCTTAATCCTTACAAAGCGGGAAACCAAGTGCTTCACGTGCATCATAGTATGCCTGAGCACATGCTTTAGACAGTGCGCGCACACGTAAGATATAACGCTGGCGTTCTGTTACTGAGATGGCATGTCGCGCATCAAGTAAGTTAAAGGCATGAGATGCTTTCATTACCTGCTCATATGCAGGTAAGGCTAAACTAGCTTCAATGAGCTTCTGGCTCTCTTTTTCACATTGATCAAATTGTGCAAACAATGCGTCTACATCAGCGTGTTCAAAGTTATAAGCAGACTGCTCTACTTCATTTTGATGGAACACATCGCCATAGGTCACTTTACCCATAGGACCATCCGTCCAAACTAGGTCATAGATGCTGTCTACACCTTGTATATACATGGCAAGACGTTCTAAACCATAGGTAATTTCGCCAGTCACCGGTGAGCACTCTAAGCCACCAACTTGTTGAAAGTAGGTGAACTGTGTTACTTCCATGCCATTTAGCCACACTTCCCAACCTAGGCCCCAAGCACCAAGAGTCGGTGATTCCCAGTTATCTTCTACAAAGCGCACTTCATGCGTTAGAGTATCAATACCCATCGCTGCAAGAGAGCCTAAATATAGCTCCTGAATGTTATCTGGAGACGGTTTAAGTACCACTTGAAATTGATAGTAGTGTTGCAAACGGTTTGGGTTTTCCCCATAGCGGCCATCTGTTGGGCGACGACACGGTTGCACGTACGCACTCGACATTGGCTCAGGGCCAATAGACTTTAGGAAAGTCAGTGGATGAAACGTCCCCGCACCTACTTCCATATCTAATGGTTGTGCGATCACACAGCCTTGCTGCGCCCAATAATCCTGTAAAGCCAGGATCAACCCTTGGAAGGTTTTTACGTCATATTTTTGCATAGTTGGCTTAATTATAATTAGGATCTTTATTGCCCTTGAAACAAGCGCAAAGCAAGTACGCGCCAGCAAGGAATAATGATTGAAAATTATGCTCAGTATACCGCGAGCTGTGTCACGTTTTAAGCGTTAAAATACAAAAAAGCAGCCATTTGGCTGCTTTTTTTCAACGTTTGAGAGTATTAAACGTCTAAGTTAACTACGCGCAATGCGTTAGTTTCAATAAACTCTCTACGAGGCTCTACTTGGTCACCCATTAGTGTTGCAAAAAGCTGGTCTGCAGCGATGGCATCTTCAATGGTTACACGTAGCATACGACGAGCGCTTGGGTCCATGGTGGTTTCCCAAAGCTGGCTTGGGTTCATCTCACCCAGTCCTTTATAACGTTGTGTATACAAGCCGCGTTTCGACTCACCAATTAACCACTCTAAAGCATCTACAAAGTTATCAACTGGATAGGTTTTTTCGCCACGCTGAATATAGCCATCTTTACCAAGTATCTTACTAATGTTTTTACCTGTGTGAGCAATACGCACATAGTCTTTAGAAGTGATAAAGTTGTAATCAAGCGTATATGACTTATCTACACCATGTTGGCGAATTTTCACCACTGGGTAATACATATTTCGTTCGTCATCAAAGCTAACGTCGGAGCTAAAGATAGTCGCGTCTTCATCGCAGTGGACTAAATCTGCTACCAAAGATTCAGTCCAAGCTTGAACTTTAGCTTGATCAGATAAATCCGATTCCGTTAATTCAGCTTGGTAAATCAAGCGATTGGTAACCGATGCTGGATATTTACGATTCAGTCTATCTATGATCTTAACGGTATTTTGATAGTCATTAACGATTTCAGCAAGCGCTTCTCCTTCAACCGCTGGCGCACCTTCACTTGGGTATAGCGCCGCACCGTTTAAAGCTAATGAGGTTAGATAAATCGTCAACGCAGCGTCATCTTTAATGTACTGCTCTTGCTTACCTTTTTTCACTTTGTAAAGTGGCGGCTGAGCTATATATACGTAACCACGCTCAATGATTTCTGGCATTTGACGGTAAAAGAAAGTCAAAAGAAGCGTACGAATGTGAGAACCATCGACGTCAGCATCGGTCATGATAATGATACGGTGATAACGAAGTTTGCCTGGGTCATATTCATCACGACCAATGCCACAGCCTAGTGCGGTGATAAGAGTTGCCACTTCTTGAGAAGAAAGCATCTTGTCGAAACGCGCTTTTTCAACATTCAGTATTTTACCTTTCAATGGCAAAATAGCTTGGTTTTTACGGTTACGACCTTGCTTTGCAGAACCACCCGCAGAGTCACCCTCCACTATGTATAGTTCAGAAAGCGCTGGATCTCTTTCTTGACAGTCAGCGAGCTTGCCCGGTAGACCAGCTAAATCCATGGCACCTTTACGACGTGTCATTTCTCTCGCTTTTCTCGCCGCTTCACGCGCACGTGCTGCATCGATAATTTTGCCAACAACTGTTTTAGCATCTGCAGGGTGTTCAAGTAAGAACTCAGTTAGCTTTTCAGCCATCGCCTGTTCTACTGCAGCTTTAACTTCGCTTGAAACTAGCTTGTCTTTCGTCTGCGATGAGAACTTTGGATCTGGTACTTTAACACTTACAACAGCGGTTAAGCCTTCACGTGCATCATCACCTGTAGCATTACTTGTGGTCTTAGCTTTTTTATTAAAGCCTTCTTTTTCCATGTAAGTATTTAGCGTACGCGTTAACGCAGCACGGAAACCAGCTAAGTGTGTTCCACCATCTCGTTGCGGAATGTTATTGGTAAAACAATAGATGTTTTCTTGGAAACCATCATTCCACTGCATAGATACTTCTACACTGATACCATCTTCACGCTCAGTAGTAAAATGGAAGACGCTTTGATGAACTGGCGTTTTCTTACGGTTTAGATACTCAACAAAGGCTCTAATACCACCTTCGTATTTAAAGTGATCTTGTTTATTTTCTTCTCGCTCATCGAAAAGGATGATGCTTACGCCCGAGTTCAAAAATGATAGTTCTCGTAAACGCTTAGCAAGAATATCGTAATGGAAGTTTATGTCTGTGAAGGTTTCACTACTTGGCCAGAAACGAAGTTCAGTACCCGTTGTGTCCGACTCTCCAATCTCTGCCAATGGCGCATCTGGCACACCCATCGTGTACTTTTGCTGATGCACTTTGCCTTCGCGGCGGATTGTTAATTGTAGTTTTTCAGAAAGCGCATTTACAACCGATACACCTACACCGTGTAGACCACCAGATACTTTATATGAATTGTCATCAAACTTACCACCAGCGTGTAATACGGTCATGATAACTTCAGCAGCAGACACACCTTCTTCTTCATGGATTGAAGTAGGAATGCCTCGACCATTATCGCGAACTGATACAGAACCATCCGTGTGGATAGTAACAAAAATATCATCACAGTAGCCCGCTAAAGCTTCGTCGATGGAGTTATCTACAACCTCGAACACCATATGATGTAGACCTGTCCCATCATCAGTATCCCCTATATACATTCCTGGACGCTTTCTTACTGCATCCAATCCTTTCAGTACTTTAATACTGGACGAATCGTAATTTTCAGACATGGTTTCTTCCAATTATTTTGTTATTAAGCTGCCATGTTTCACGTGGAACATACTACATGCTCTTTGCATCGGTTCCACAACAGCAGAAATACTTTCAGCGGTGATGGCTGTAATGAACAATTGAGATTGACATTGTGCCAGTAAAGCAGAAACACTCTGCATCGCTTCTTCACCTAACTCTGAAGGTAAGTCATCAATAAGCAGTATTGACTGCTTATCCGTCTCCGACTCAATTAAGCTATTTTGCGATACTTTCAACGCATACAAAAGCAGCTTGAGTTGACCTCGAGACAGAATATTTTCCACACCGTGACCTTGACTAAAAAAGCTAAAGTCAGCCTTATGGGGCCCTCTACTTGTATAGCCAAGCTTAATATCACGTTCAAATTGTTGTTTTAGTTGTGTCGCAAGACAATCTTTCCATCCTGCATCATAACGTAATTCTAACCCAGAAAATATGGGTATCTGACCAACTATTTTATCAAAAAATAGCGCCTCAAACCTACTTATATACGCTTTTCTATGATTATTTATTTGTTCAGCAAGCCTAACAAATTCCTTGTCCCAATATTGGATCTGTTCCGCGTAGTTTGACGGCCTAGACTTAAGAAGCGCATTCCGCTGCTTCAGCACTTTATTAAAATCACGCCAAGCAGAAAAAAACGAATGTTCCACGTGGAACACACCTAAGTCTAAAAACTTTCTACGCTCTTTTGGCCCGCCAAAAAACAATTCATAGCTTTCTGGTGTAATCACCTGAACCGGAATGAGCTGAGCAAGTTCAGACATTCTTCTACTAGACTGTCCTTGAATTTTCAGCTTAGTTTCACCCGCTTGGTCTTTACTTATACCCACTGGTATAGACAAGTTATGTATTTGTTTTTTTGCATGAACTACACATCGAGCTTGTTCATGGCGGATAAGAATTTTATGCTTGTTTGTTCGAAAGGATTTTCCATGGGAAAGAAAATAAATGGCCTCAAGTAATGAAGTTTTACCGCTGCCGTTAGCCCCATATATAATATTGATGTCAGGACTTGGCTCAAAAGCCAGCGCCTCGATGTTACGAAAATCACCGAGGCTTAAATGCGTTAAGCTCATATTACAAACGCATTGGCATCACAACGTAGGTTGCTTCTTCATCCCCAACACCTTCAATCAAAGCGCTGCTGTTAGAATCAAGCAAGGTAAACTGAACATCTTCTGTTTTTAATGTATTGAGTACATCCAAAACATAAGAGACGTTAAAACCAATTTCTAAATCATCACCTTGATATCCAACTTCAACCACTTCTTCCGCTTGTTCTTGTTCTGGGTTATTTGCACTGATTTTTAAAATACCGTTAGATAAATTCAAGCGAACGCCGCGAAATTTCTCATTTGACAAGATTGATACGCGTTGAAATGCACTGCGCAACCATTCACGATTGGCATGTACAAGTTTGTCGCCACCTCGTGGTAACACGCGACGATAATCAGGGAAGCGACCATCAACAAGCTTACTTGTGAATGTAAACTCGGCATCTATTAGACGAACATGATTTGCGCCAAACTGAATTGTGATGCTCTCATCATCTGCAGGTAACAAGCGCATAATTTCTTGTACGCCTTTTCTTGGGATAATCAATTGGCGCTGAGTGTTTACTGAACTCGCTAAAGTTTTTTGCGCGATAGCTAAACGGTGCCCATCGGTTGCTACCGTTTTAATTTCATTATTATCTACTTCAAAAGACATACCATTTAGATAATAACGAACATCTTGGTTAGCCATCGAGAAATGCGTGCTTTCTAATAATTTACGCAATTCCAACCGAGAGCATTGAAACTCTACTTCACCGTCCCATTGTTCTAGGTTAGGAAAATCTTCCGCAGCAAGCGTTGTCAATGAAAAACGACTTTTACCACTCGTAATTAAAAGCTGATGTTCTTGGCTTTCAAGTTTTAGCTCACTCCCATCGGGCAAGCTCTTACAGATATCAAGTAACTTTTTAGCTGGCAAAGTTACTTTCGCATCTGGACATGGCTGTTCCAAGTTTACAGTCGCGACTAACTCAATTTCTAAGTCAGTCCCTGTCATTGCCAAGGTACCATTATTTATCTCTAACAACACGTTAGATAAAATAGGTAATGTATGCTTGCGCTCAATAGCGCCAGACACTTGCATGAGCGGCTTTAAAAATTGCTCTCTTGAAATGATAATTTGCATAACTTAAACAGCCCTTAAGATGACAATGTTCTGATCAGGTTTTGATAATCTTCTTTTACTTCGTGAGATTCATCACGAAGTGCCTTCACTTTGCGACATGCATGTAAGACCGTTGTATGGTCTCTACCACCAAATGCATCGCCTATTTCAGGCAAACTATGGTTGGTTAATTCTTTAGATAATGCCATTGCTACTTGGCGAGGTCGAGCCACTGAACGGCTACGACGTTTAGATAGTAGATCGGATACGCGAATACGATAATATTCCGCAACCGTTCGCTGGATATTATCAATAGTAACCAACTTATCTTGCAGTGCTAAAAGATCTCGAAGTGCTTCTTTAACAAAATCAATAGAGATAGGACGACCGGTAAAGTTGGCATTTGCAATCACACGGTTCAATGCACCTTCAAGCTCGCGCACATTTGAACGTAGCTTTTTGGCAATAAAAAACGCCACTTCGTGAGGCAAATTAATATTACTTTGCTGCGCTTTTTTCATTAGGATTGCGACTCGAGTTTCAAGCTCTGGAGGCTCTATTGCAATCGTTAAACCCCAACCAAAACGAGATTTTAGCCTATCTTCAACGCCCTCGATTTCTTTTGGATAACGGTCAGAAGTTAAGATAATTTGCTGGTTACCCTCAAGCAGCGCATTGAAGGTATGAAAGAACTCTTCTTGAGAGCGTTCTTTATTAGCAAAAAATTGAATGTCATCAATCATTAATGCATCTACACTGCGATAATAACGTTTGAACTCTTCAATGGCGTTATTCTGTAATGCTTTAACCATATCCTGAACAAAACGCTCTGAATGCATATAGACAATTTTTGCGTCTGGCTTTTTATCTAAAATACCGTTACCAACAGCGTGTAACAGGTGCGTCTTACCTAAGCCCGTGCCACCATAAATAAACACAGGGTTAAATGCAGAACCAGGATTATCCGCTACTTGCGTTGCTGCCGCTTTTGCTAATTGGTTAGATTTACCTTCAACAAAGTTATCAAAGGTATAGTTTTCTTTAATATTCGACTTGTAGGCAGATTTGGGAGCGGGTTCAACTTTTTCACTACTTACTGGCGCTTTTGGCGCAGCAGTCGAGTGATGACCATTTTGCGTATGTGTAGCTACCTGCGCAGGCTTATCTTGCGCTCCAGCTTGCCCAAGAATAGGCTTACTACCAACATCAAAGCGTAACTCTGGTGCTTCATCACCACAGATCTCAATCAGTAGTTCGTTAATACGATTAAGGTACTTCTCACGAACCCAGTCCAATACGAAGCGATTAGGCGCGTAAATCGTTAAGGTATCTTCGGTACTCTCTGCTTGTAGTGGTCTAACCCACATACTAAATTGCTGAGATGGTAATTCATCTTGCAATACATATAAACAACTTTGCCAAACCGACAGATACACGCTGAACTCCAAAAGCAGTTAATATTCCCGGACACCAAAAAACTGTGATGTGAATAGATACGGGAATTATTATTTATTATCATTAAATTATTTGTGGAAGCCGAGTATTATGAAGCGATCTTATCCACAACTTCAATATTGACTTTTCTAAAAATGAGGATCTTGTTGATAAAAAAATACAAACCTTTGTTTTTATATACATTTTATTTTAGATCCAAGAATTAGATCATAGCAAAAAACCACCAAGATCTCATTATTAATTTACGATCTATTTCAGTTTTCCAGAGCTTTCTGCCAGATTTTGCGCAATACCTGTGGAAAACTTCAATTAGATCAGATCGATCACGATCTACTAGGTCGATCCAAAGATCTTGCTATATAATAGTGCCAACCCTAACTGACAGGCTTATTATCGCTATGGACGTAAAAAACCACCAGCGATGTAAGATTATGATTGACTTTAGGGCCTGTCGGCATTACTATCTCGCGCTCGCAATGGCACCTGTGCCAGGATCGCGACCTGCATAGGATGTTTTAAACTTAACCGATCGGATGGAATTGTTATGAAAAGAACTTTTCAACCTAGCGTATTAAAGCGCAAACGTACTCACGGTTTCCGTGCTCGCATGGCAACTGCAAATGGCCGTAAAGTACTAGCACGTCGCCGTGCTAAAGGCCGTAAAGTACTTTCTGCTTAATATTAGTGGAAAGCTTTAGCTTTGGCAGGGAGTTACGTCTGTTAACTCCCTCGCATTACTCCCGTATATTTCAAGAACCTGCTCGCGCAGCAACCCCCTTCTTTACTTTACTAGCAAAACCAAACGATGTTGGACGTCCGCGTCTAGGTCTAACAGTGGCTAAAAAACGTTGTAAGTTAGCCTGTCAACGTAACCGTATTAAACGACTTGCTCGCGAAAGTTTTCGTTTAAACCAACATAAGCTCGACAATATAGATATTGTTTTAATGGTTAAAAGTGGCATTGCAGAACAAAGTAATGAAGAGTTAACCAAACAACTCGACAAGCTATGGCGAAAAATCAACGAGCGCTGTAAACCTGGAGCGGCAAAACCTCAGCCGTTTAAAAAGCGCCCAGCGAAAAATGCTAAAGCAAATAAATCGCCAGCAAAAAACCTGCAAAAGCGCGATAATCCCTCTGATTCATAGCTTTAAAAGGCTATTTAAGGTATCTTTAGCTCACCTTTTGAACATAGTTAATGTGACAATGACAAATAAAGTGTTTCAGCGTTGGTGCCTGCAGATAATTGCTCTACCCAAAGCTGCCTTAATTTTTATCATTAGGGGTTATCAACGCTTTATTAGCCCAATGCTGGGTCCGCACTGTCGATTTAACCCAACCTGCTCAAGCTACGCAATTGAGGCAATTAATTGTCATGGATTGCTAAAAGGGAGTTGGTTAGCAGTTAAACGCATATTAAAATGTCACCCTTTAAGCGCAGGCGGGGATGATCCCGTGCCTGATAAATCAACCCAAGTTAAACACCAACACGAGAAATAAGAGCTGTTATGGAATCACAACGCACGTTTTTATTTATTGGTTTATTGCTTGTATCGTTTTTATTGTTTCAAGAATGGAACAATACGTATAACAAGCCAATTGCCGATACCAGTGCCACCACGCAAGTGACCACCCCTACATCAACCCCTGTATCGGAAGACGTTCCGGCTTCTAGCCAAGGAGATGTGCCAGTTGCAGCAACTAAGGCCATTCGTTCAACCGTATCAGTGACTACAGATGTATTTGAAGTAAAAATTGATACTAAGGGCGGTGATATTGTTGAGGCGAAACTTCTACAGCATGCCGAAAGTCATGGCAGCGAAGAACCTTACTTATTACTGGGCGAGTTTGAAAACAAACAATACATCTCACAAAGTGGTTTGATTGGCTTAAACGGCCCTGATGCTTCTCGTGATGGTCGCCCTGTTTATCAAAGTGAGCAAACAGCCTACACACTAAACGGTGATGAATTACGCGTGCCACTTACCTTTGTTGATAGTAAAGGTATCACTTTTACAAAAACATTTGTGTTTAAAGCAGGCAAGTACGATGTTGGCCTAGAGTACAACGTAAATAACAGCTCAGCCGACCCAATTCAAATACAGCTGTATACACAAGTAAAACGTACTATCCAAAGCAAAGGCAGCATGGTTGACCAAACCTATTTAGGTGCAGCTTATGGTACATCTGAAGAGCCATACGAGAAGTATAGCTTTGACGATATGAGCGAAGCGAATCTGAATAAAAATACTCAAGGCGGTTATATTGCTTTTATTCAACACTACTTTGTAAGTGCTTGGGTACCTGACCAAACTATCAACAGTACTATTTATTCTTTACTGCGTAATGGCCAAGGTATTGTGGGGATCAAAAATGAGCCTCAAAATATCGCAGCCAATAGCAGCGCGACACTATCGGCAACTTATTACATGGGTCCAAAAGATGGCGATGCACTAGAAGCTATTCAAAAAGACCTAGATTTAACCGTAGACTATGGTTGGTTATGGTTCATTTCTCAGCCGCTATTTGTACTATTGAAGCTGATATACAGTGTCGTAGGCAACTGGGGTGTGGCGATCATTGCAATCACCATTATCGTAAAGACGGCACTTTACCCGCTTACCAAAGCGCAATACACCTCTATGGCTAAGATGCGCATGCTACAGCCAAAAATGCAGGCATTAAAAGAGCGCTATGGTGATGACCGTCAAAAGTTCGGTCAAGCAACGATGGAGCTATACCGCAAAGAGAAAGTAAACCCTATGGGTGGCTGTTTACCGCTGTTGCTGCAAATGCCAATTTTCTTGGCGCTGTTCTACGTATTCTTGGAATCAACAGAACTTCGCCATGCCGAGTTTATGCTTTGGTTAACTGATTTATCATCAAAAGACCCATACTATGTGTTACCAATCTTGTTTGGTGCAAGTATGTTCCTAACGCAAAAACTGCAGCCAATGACTGTGACAGATCCAATGCAACAGAAGATGATGACGTATATGCCATTGGTATTTACTTTCTTCTTCATTATTTTCCCATTCCCATCAGGTCTTGTGCTGTACTGGTTAGTATCTAACTTGATCACCATTGCACAGATGCTAGTTATCTACCGCGGTATGGAGAAAAAGGGTCTGAAAGTTAGATAAGCCCTATTAAGATTTAATCACCATAAAACGCTCACTACCATGTGAGCGTTTTTATTTCCGACTTTCCTTCGTTGTCATATCTCCCATTAACCAAACCGCTTCCTTTGAACTGGGCTTTCGCAGCAACCACACATTACAGCGATAACAATCACACATCGTCACACAACGAATAAATGAGTGTACCCAAAACCAAATTCATATCAATTTAAGCAACACAACATATTGATTTAGCTGTTTTTATTTATTTTATATATATTTCAGTCGTTATTGATACCAATCTGGGACAATTCAATTAACTTTGAGGCGACCTTTACAACAACGCAGCGAAAAAGAGCATGTCAGAATCATTCTTTATTGATTTACTACAGCAAGACACACCCAGCTTATATTGGCTTGGGATTGCATTATTGATGGGGGTTTTAACTAGTCTCTCGCCTTGTATCTACCCGATTATCCCAATCACCGTTGCAACTTTAGGACAACAACACAGCGGCTCTCCAATTGCTTTGAGGGCTTTACTGTACTGCTTGGGGGTAGCGCTGGTATATACCGCTTTGGGTGCGACCGCCGCCATAACGGGGCAATTTTTTGGCACAGTTGCAAGTAACCCATATGTTCAAATCGTCTTTGCCAACGTCTTATTGCTCTTTGCTTTTATTTTAAAGGGCTGGATACCTCTCCCAGCTTTTATTACGCAGCATAGTTTTCAAACAAACTCAAAGTCGGCATTTTTGATGGGCGTCGCCAGTGGCTTTGTTGCAGCTCCCTGCAGCTCTCCAGTGTTGGCTGCAATTTTGCTGTTTGTAGCCCAAAAGCAAAGCCTCTCATGGGGCGTATCTATTCTGTTTATGTTCTCAGTTGGTATGTGCTTACTGCTATTTTTAGCGGGTATTTTTAGTGGCTTTATTACTAAGTTGCCAAAATCAGGAAAGTGGCTGAGCACCATCCAATGGGCTTTATTTTTGCTGTTTTTATTGATGAGTGAATACTACTTACTGCGCGCCGGACAACTTTTATATCTATAAGGAAAGATAATGAAATATCGAAACTCACTGAGTGCGATGGCACTGGCTATAGCGAGCTTTTCTAACCAAGCTGCAGAGCCTGTCAAACCGCCTTTCAAAGCAACCTCTATCTCGGGTGAAACTTTGCCTACTGGCAAATCACCTATTTATCTCAAGTTTTGGGCTACTTGGTGTAGCTACTGCTTAGAGGAAATGCCGCATCTTCAAGGCACATATGAACATACCAAAGACACCTTGGAGGTTATCTCCGTTAATATCGGCTTTAACCAAAATTTAGGACTTGTTAAGCGCTATATGGCGAAACATGACTACACAGTACCGACGATTTTCGATGAGCGCGGGGAATTAGTAAAAAAATACAATGTCACGGGTACTCCAACGCATATTTTGCTCGATTCACAAGGCAAAGAGGTATTTCGCAGTGCACTGTTAACCGATGAATTAAAGCAACGTCTTAGCGCATTAAAATAAGGAGTCTGTGATGAAAAAAAAGCACATCTTAGTAGGTTTATGTACCCTGTTAGCCTTTAGTAACGCAAGTTTTGCACAGAATATTCCCAAGCAAGGCGGCGCCTTTAGCATGTTTAAAAAAGACGAAGCGATAAGCTCTTTAAAGCATGGCAAAGTAGAGGTGATCTTTATTAATCTATGGGATGAGTACTACACCCCTACCACACTGCCTCCTAAGCAAGCTGATGTAACGCGCGTGTTTTTACAGCCCGATATTAATGTTGATAACAACGTGCTCAACGGCTTTGTCGAAGCCTATCCACAGTTTTCAGGGTTACAAATAGACAAAAATCAAAAACTAGCGCTATCACTGGGAGTATGGCAAACCCCCTCGCAAGTAATTATGAATGATGGTCAGGTGCAACAAATCAACTTTCTTGGCAAACAATCATCACCCGATACAGTGGTAAGTCACGACAATATTTTACTTGATGACAAGCCAGACACCGACATTACGCTCAAAGACACAAATGGTAAAGCGCACCATTTTGGTCCTAGCAGCAACTCACAAGTGCTCTTTTTTAGTGACGCATTATGCCCTTTTCAACACCTACCTAAATGCGAGCAAAAAATTAATGCGAACAATCAACTCGTTGATTTAAGCGAGATACCGGTAAAAACAATCATTAAACCTTTTTACATCACAGCGCAGGATGTGACCTCTTATCAGCAACGCTTTGAGCTAAATCATCCGGTGATCTTAGATGCGCATAACCAGCTGTTTCAAAAGTATGAGATAACCAGTTTACCGTATTGGATTGTATTAAACAGCGACGACAAGGTTATATATCGTGGCGAAAAGCCACCAAAACGACTTTAGTTCCCTTAAGTTCATCCCCAAACAAATCGACTGCTATGGCAGTCGATTTTTTATCTGCTGTTATATTTGTATCATCACAGCAGCTAATTTATTACGGCCATAGCCGAGAATAAGACACAAAAAAGCCACGCACTATGTGCATGGCTTATGTTGTTTACTGAGCGATTGCGCTAAAGCTTATACCGCTACATTATCTGGCTGTTGGCGATAGCTACGCTCGGTGTTTTTCGCAAAGCAGCGAGTAAAGCCATAGTCTGTTAACGCCAAGACTCTCAGCGGCGTGTCACCCGTGTTTTGCGTGTAATGATCGTACCAACGCGGCACATAGGCTAGGTCGCCAGCAGAGACTTTGATCTCTTGATCATCCACGTGCACGATACCCGAACCACTGAGTACATAAAATACAGACTCATGCGCATGGCGATGCTTTTCATTTCGTTTACCCACTGGGATCTCTAACAAACGTGGGTCAATCACTTCACTGGCCACTTTAAAGCGCGTTACCTCAAAACTTACATTTTGATCTTGCGCATCGTTTTTATAAAGTGGTACGCCTTGTTTATTAGTCACACTCGCATATAAATCATTTAGCTGAGTTAAGTTGGCGTACGGCTTTTCATCAGTAACCTGCTTTACTAACTGTTTGAGCTGACGAGCTTCTAACTCTTCATACAGCTTTCTAAAGTAACGGTCACGCAGTGTAAGTGAATGATCAATAGCTTCTTCAATGGCCAACCAATGTGTTTCGGTATCATCATTACAGGCATCTAACGCAATGGCTTCGATCACCTCAGAATGTTCATCATCACATTCCATATGTAGGCTTAAGTACAATAGCTCTTCTGCTGGTACCCCTAGCTGCGTTAAGCCATTAAAAAAGTGGCTGTAAATGCGTGGTACAACCCCTTCAGTACCCCACCCTAAAAATGCCGCGGCGCGGATCAGATCGCTATTTTTTAAGTAATCTAAGCAATCGTTAAAGTAGCCTATTGTGTAATCTCTAAATTCAGTCGCATCTGGATTATCTAGAGAAAATGTATTGGTGATCATGCGGCGCAGCAAGTTTGAGTGGCAGTTTTCTTGGTCTTCTTCCCCAGCCTCTTCCCATAAATTGTGAGATAACTCTGCGCGGTAGTAATCGTTATCACACTGCATCATTAATGCTGATAACAAACGGGTAAACCCTCGTGAATAGTAAAAGTGCTGACTAATCACAAAACCATAGTCTTCCAAGCTTAATTTGTTGTTATTGCAGGCGATGAATAACGGGTTATTCCAGATCGGATGCTTTGCTACGAATGATTCGAATCGTTCACCAATACGCTGATGACGGCTATTTTCATGTTTACTCATTATTTCTTTCCTTAGTGACAAAATGACTTACCAAGCCAAAAGCTGGCTATCTAAAACAAACTTACCGTGATACTTATCTGAGGGTTCTAATGCAGCATTAACGATACTTCGGGCGCCTTGCTCTGCACTTCTAGGGGCCGCATCAGTGCCCATATCAGTTTGGCACCAACCTGGAGATACCACGCTGACCACTAAATTAGATTGCGCGTACTCTTTGGCAAGCTGGGTTGAATACATGTTTAGTGCCGCTTTTGAAATTCGATAAGCAGTGCCATTCACGCCGTAATATTCATTATTTGTGTCAGCAGCAAAAGAGACCGATCCTAGGTCGCTGCTCACATTAATGACTTTGCCAGACGGCGATCGCGCCAACAGTGGTAACACGCTTTGGGTTACCTCAATGGTGCCAAACAGGTTGGTTTTAAGCGTGTCATTGAGATCATCGAGCTTAAGCGTTGCCGCGCTCGACTCCCAATCAAAAAACACCCCTGCGTTGTTGATCAGTACATCCAAACGCTGATAACGATCGGCAAGAATTTGTGTAAATAATTTGATACTGGTGCTATTGCTAATATCTAGTGGAATAAAATCAGCTTCTAGCCCTTGCTCTGAAAGTAAGCGACAAGCCGCTTTCCCAGCTTGTTCATTTCTCGCCGTCAGGACCACTTGATGCCCTAATGCAGCCAACTTTTTAGCCGTTTCAAAGCCCAGTCCTTTATTTGCCCCTGTGACGACAATCACTCTGTTATCTTGATTATTGCTCATACTCATATTCCTTATTTATTCGACCAATTCGGGTTGTGGTACCACGCCAAGCAAAGTGAGCATTAGCAAAGTACCGTTATAGTGAAGCTTTTTAGAAACGAACGTGCCTGTGGAGTCGCGCGTTAGCTCAGAGATATGTTGTGCGGTCTTTTGTGTGTCTTGGTCATGCGCCAGATAAGCCTCTTTGGCTTGCTCAATAAAGCGATATACGCCCTGCTCGGCAAGCTTCGGGGCTTGTTGCGCAAGGGCGCCGTATAGCACACCATGATGACCCAGCACCAATTGCGCAATTGCTAAACCTTGTAATTTAACTAAGGAGTCAATATAGGCTGGATAGTCTTGGAATATGAGCGGCTCCCATTGGCTAGGAGAGACCATTTCACCCAAGGTATCAGACACATATAAGCGCCTATATCGCGGCTCATAAAAACTCAGTAAGCACTTGGCATGACCAGGCGTAGCCAACGCAACCATGCTGTGGTCCGCATCAAAATGTACTTCATCACCATCCTCAAGCACCGTCACCGGAATATCGGCCAGCGCCATTCGATGCTGTTCTAGTTCCACATCAGGTCGCTCAGCCTCTGGCATGATGCGATACAAGCTTTGCGTTAATTTGTAAGTCACCTCATTCGCCTTGGGATTACGCAACGCTTTTTTAGTCAGTGCCGAGGCATAGACCTTTGCATGTGGTAGCCAAGGTAAAAGCAATGGCACGGCACCGATATGGTCATAGTGTGAATGGGTGATAAACCAATGCTTTATTAAGCCAAGATCCGACACAATACTTTTTAATTGTCGTAAGATAAGCAGCGCGAGCGGCTCAACCGAGCCTTCAATTAATGCCCAACCATCTGACACTTTTAATAAGAATATTGGTACATCAATCGTGCCTAATAAGTGTAAGCCGTTGTCATGCTCACCCATATGCGTTTGCCACTGTCGTGTATTTTGCATAATACCCTCCTTAAAACTGCACCAATGCGCCAGCCCATGTGGCTCCGGCACCGTAAGACAATATCAATACCCGATCAGCAGATTTAACAACGCCCTCATGGCAGCTTTGAGCCAAGGTAACGGCTGTAGATGCTGAGGCCATGTTTCCGTATTTCGTGACATTGATAGGCATTTTTTGCGGATCAATATCTAATCGCGCTTGGATCTCTTCTAGCATTCGTAAGTTAGGTTGATGGACTATAAACTTGTCGATATCTCCAACCGATAACTGGTTTCTCTCAAGCAACTGCTGTGCAATTTCACAAAATTTACTCACACCATGCTGAAATACATCTGGGCCGTTCATACGCATAAAGCTATGCCCTTGCTGGTTATCATCAGCACGATGGAATTGACGTTGTGCGGTGCCAGGTACGCGTGTTACTAGGCTTTCCCATTGACGCCCATCGCCGTTGATCACCACATCGATGATTTTCCCGGTCATCGGGCTGTTATCGCGAGGCTGATCAGAGATAACCGCAGCACCACAACCATCACCAAGCATTACCGCCAAATTACGACCATCGTCGCTGGTATCCATACGCTTAGATAGCAACTCGCCAGCCACCACCAAAATGCAGCGTTTATCATCTGCGGCAATAAAGTTTTTAGCGATGTTAATGCCATAAAGCAGGCCACTACATTGCGCTCGAATATCAAATGCAGGGACCTCTTTAAGGCCTAATTTGCTCGCTAAAATGCAGGCTTGAGACGGGTCATGAACATCAGGGCTGAGGGTATTCACAATCAGCATATCGATGTCTTCGATATTTATGCTTGCCGTTTCAATGGCCATTTTTGCTGCTTCTAGCATCAAATCGCTACATGCTTGCTCAGGCTGCGCGTGAAAACGTGTTTCTACACCAATGCGCTTGCGAATAAACTCATCAGAGGTATTGATAACCTTTGATATCATATGGTTATCAACACAGTTACTTGGCAAATAAAAGCCTGTGCCTAAGATATATGATGGCTTCATTGGGATTCATTCCTTGTTGTGTTTTGACTATCTAAAATGCTTTGGTGTATTTGCGGGCTGCATTTGGGTAGCTCCCCTAACTGCCAAACTTGGGCACCAAATCCCCAGCCCACCGATGGGCTTGCAATCACAATTTGGCTCCCTGCAGCAATTTTTTGCTGCAGCAGTGCGAGGTTGAAAGCCAGTGGCATAGCAGCAGATACGGCGCAGCCATACTCTTGCATGATTTTGATGGTTTTTTCGCTAGGGATCTTTAAGTAGGCACACCACGCATCGATCAGCTTTCTGGCAGGTTGATGAAACACATAAAAGTCGATATCCGAAGGTTGTATCGCGCTTTTTTCTAATGCGCTATACACCAATTTAGGTAGCGTTTTTGGTACGAATTTACCCATTTCACTGGCTCCCTCTTCTGGCATGTGAAAGCTCAATCCAGTCGGGGTTTTCGGTTGCTCGTCCCATTTCACCGTTGCCAAAGAATAGTTGTTTGGAAAACTTTGATAGGATTGAGATTGAATGCCCAAATTAGGGTCATCATGGCGGCTAAGCACGATGGCGGCATAGCCATCGCCAAAATTCATACCATTGGCTTCGGTTCTATTCAAAGAGTTACTGGACGTTTCAAATACCACCAGCAACACCTGTTTTGCACGTCCTGTTTTTATCGCATTGTGGCCAATTTGCATGGCATCCATCATAGTTGAACATTCATTTTGAATATCAAATTCAATGGCATTTTCAAGCGCTAACGTCTGTTTAAGCGCTTGGCTAACGCGAGGATATAACAGCTTTTTAGGCAAACCACACTGCTCATTTTGCGACAATTGCACCACATTGGTCGTGCCGCTTATGAGCATGTCTATATCCTGCGCTTGCAGCTGAGCCAGCGATATCGCCTCTGCCGCAACGCTATGGGCAAGTTGTAGTGGCGTATGACGTGAGCTATCTGTAAAAAATCGCTGCTCAATTCCCCACTTATCTTGCCATGCCAGTTGGTCGGCTTCACTTATTTCACTAAACCACTGCTCATCAAAATTCCTAACCGCAATACTTGGCACTCTGGCCGCAACGGCTTTGATGGTTACACCACATGTATTCATAACTCATCCTTAATCAATAATTCACGCGCCACTACACGCTTGCGAAACACTTCATAGCTCACCCACAACACCTTGCTTGTGGGATTACCTAACAACGCCCAAAGTAGCCATTGCGTCTGTGGCAACTCGTTTTGTAAGCGCGAATGAACAGCCTCTTGCAGGTACCTAGGTAAGTCAAGCAACACGGGAGTAGTAACGTTGCTTTGCTTGACCACTTGTATGATGGCATCACTAAGCAATACGCTCTCCTGTTCATCAACTTCAGATAAACTAATATCATTGTCATCAGTAAGTACTAACGTACGGACATGTTCTAATGGCAGTTCTTGGCTCACCATCATGCAGCTTGCTGTCTCGTCAGCTTTATCAAGCAACGCGGCGCGAGCGCCATTAAATAATTGCGAAGCCACAGGTTGAGTAAATGAATTGGCTTCAACCACCAGCACTCGCTGCATGTCAGTACAACTTAAATAGCCATTGGCAATCTCAAATGCTTGTGCCCATGAGGTGTCTTGAAGGTCCAACACAAAGGCATTACTTGCAGCTAAATGATGTTGGATTGGATAACCTAAACGTGGCGACTGAATCGCAGTGTCATCGGTTAAATGATCTATGCTCATACTCAGTGTGAGGATCAAATCAATGCTTTGTGCGCTCACTTGCTGCTCAGATAACAAGCTTGGAACAACATCACTGATATAATTCATGCATGTTCCACGCGTGTGACCCGTCGCCAGTAACTCAGCTGACAGCCCCATCAACCGCAAAGTATTGCTTGCTTGTGTATTCATACTGCGCATTCCTTTTGCATTGTCATCTCTAAAAAATTGCCGTAATAACGGCTTCGTTTGCTCAGCATCTCGCTCAGTTGTTGCACATAATCTACGGGAAGTAAGGCTGAAAATTTGCTGCTCGGTGCCTGTATCGCTTGCTGCAAATTAGGCAATGAACGAATAGCCGCGATGGCATCACTAAGCTGCCCATCAAAAAGCTGATCTAAGCTTTTAAGCAATAATGTCAATGGCATCACCCATACATGCCTTAAAGAAGCTTGGTTATTATTAAGCTCGTTCAACAAGGGTAAAATGCCGTGTAATGACTCGCTCAGTGCATCAACACTGGCGTTAAACTCCTGCTGATCGGAGGCCCCCATTAAGGTGCTAATTTTGCTATGCACAAAATCAATCGCCGCCATGTCATTCATCACTTTTGCTTGTGACCAAGCATCCGTAGGTAGTAGGTTGTATTCTCGATAAACTTGAGCGAGCCACAGCGCAATAACCGTTGAGTCGCAAATACTATCGCTATCAACCACTAACGTTGGAACTCGGCCAAGCGGGTTGTAACGTAATAAAGCCGCAGGTTTTGCTTTATAAATATCGAGCTCCACATAATGATGATCGAGGTCCAGTAACGCCAATATGTAGCGTACGCGCATTACATAGGGGCAAATACCGTAGCCAAATAACTCTATGCGAGGGGGTAATAAATGTGATTTGTTCATGCAACCTCCATTAGTTGACGAAGTCGACGTTTAAGCTTTTTACCCGTGACACCCGTATGGGCATGAGCAGACTGAAATGTCAGTGCACTCAGAGGTGGAATTTCATTTAGTTCAAGTACTTGATTTATTTTTTGCAGTAACTTATCGGGGATCACTAATTCGGCTTCTGGGATAAGCTCAACGCAAATATGGGCTTCGCTCACCCCCGCCTTATCTGTTGGCGCGCCATAGATACTGCATTCAAAGATGTCGCCAAAATGCGTTAGGATAAGCTCTTCGGTTAAGCAGCTATAAATAGTGCCCAGCTCGGTATGGATAGGGTCGGTAGTACGGTCAACATGATAGAAAAACCCTCGCTCATCAAAATAAGCCAGATCCCCGGTTAGCCAGTAGCCCGCTAATTTTGCCTGCGCTGTTAATTCTGGGTTGTTCCAATATCCAGCTGTCACCGTATTCGATTTCACACCTAGCTGACCGATTTCTCCCGCTGGCAACTGCTCGCCATTGGCCCCCAAAATAGCAGCCTCCACCCATTCAAAAGGTCGACCAATACATCTATTAAACTTGTTTTGGCTCAGTGAGTGGATGTTTCTAAACATCGCAAAACCAAATTCAGAAGACCCTAAATTATCGATAAAAACAGAGCCCTCTTGACGCTGACCATTAACGTAATGATGGCCAAGCGCGATCAGCTTACGGATATGCGATTCATGATTTGCATCCCCAGTTGCTATCCAGTAACCCACCGACTCAAAATCTTCTTGATTGAGCGTTTCTCGGCATAAATCGACGTATGTTTTAGGAAAGGCAACAACCAAGTCATGGCGATACTCTCTCATGCTTTGCGCAATGGCACTGGCGCGTTTATCGCTAAGTACATGTACTTTTGCACCTCGTAGCAAACTCGACATAAGTACTGAAATAGCCGAGCTATGTGAATGAGGCAGCGCGCTTAATACTCGCTCTCCTTTTTGTTTGTGCAGTTGACTTCGAACACCAAAGAAAAACCCTTCATGACTGAACATCACCGCTTTTGGCACCCCTGTTGTGCCTGAGGTATGAGCTAATAACACCACATCATCTGCTTGATACTGCTTCATAGGAGGAACAGGCTCGGAGCACAGCGCCATCAATTGCTTATCAGTCAAAAGTTGCATAAAGTCGCAATCCAACTGGCGCAAAGCGGTATGATTATCTTCATCACTGATCAGCACATTAACTTTGTTCATCTTGCAAAATGCTAAGGTGATGTCTGGCGCGAGCTTATTATTGATGGCCACCGCAATCGCGCCTAAACGTGTCAATGCCAAGTAATGTAGGAAGTAGCTCAAGTTGTCTTGTAAATACAAGCCAACTAAATCACCTTCATGCACCCCAAGCGCGCAGTATTTGCTGGCTATTTGTGTGGCGCAGTGCTGTAGATGCCTGACACTAAATGAGGTTTGCTGCCCCACATACAGTGGAATAGCTTGATCAACCTGTAATGCCGTGGCATTGATATCGATGGGCAAAGTGGCCAGCATGTCCAAAAAGTTACCTGCGCCAATAGTTCTATCTTCTTGTATTTGTTTGATTACTTCTTTAGAAAACATCGTTCACATCCTATTGAGTTAAGCGGCTTCAACGGTACGAGGCTTATTACTAAGCTTGCTCAGACCTGTTTCTTTGAGCCAGTTTTTCAACATGGCTTTGCCCCCTTCAGAGGCAATGGATTCTGGATGAAATTGCACGCCATAAATGGGCAAGGTTTTATGCTTTAGTGCCATGATCTGAGATGAGCTCACATCACTGATGGCATCTTGGGAAGTCATGGCAATAACATCGAGTGAATGAGGCAGTGGCCAAGCCAAACTTAAACTGTGGTAGCGAGTAACACGCAAAGGAGATGGTAGACCTGCAAATAAACCAGAACCATCGTGCACTATGCTTGAACACTTGCCGTGGACAGGCTTATCAGCATGTTTAACCTTAGCGCCAAAGACATGGCCAATCGACTGATGCCCAAGACACACGCCTAAAATAGGAATTAGGCCAGCAAAGTAACGAATCGCTTCGCAGGAAATACCCGCTTGCTCGGGGCCAAAAGGACCCGGTGAGACAATCAAGCCATCGGGTCGCAAAGCGATAAGGTCATCGATACTCACCTCATCGTTGCGTACCACCTTTACCTCTTGACCGAGTTCCGCGACATAGTGGACCAGGTTATAGGTAAAGGAATCATAATTGTCTATCATCAGTAACATGTTGATTCTTCCTTATCTTTTTTAGTTTCTTCAATACCTAACGCTTCCAACATGGCGCGGCTTTTATTGAGGGTTTCCTGCCACTCATTGACAGCCACAGAGTCAGCAACAACCCCAGCACCAGCTTGGATATGTAAACATCCGTCTTTAATTAATGCCGACCGTATCACGATGGCTAAATCCACATTTTGCTCAGATAAGACCCCAACGCCGCCGCCATAAAGGCCTCTGCGTACTGTTTCATATTGATCTATCAATTGCATGGCTCGAATTTTTGGCGCGCCACTTAGCGTGCCCGCAGGGAGTGTGGCGCGAATAACATCCAGTGCCGAGGTGTGGGCTAATTGCTCTGCGCGAACCTCAGAGGTGATGTGCATCACATGAGAAAAATGCTCTACGGACATCATTTTTGGTACCGACACGGATGCCAGTTTTGCCACTTTACCCACATCATTTCTTGCCAAATCAATGAGCATTAAATGTTCAGCACACTCTTTTTCATCGTTAAGTAGCTCTGCTTCTAAACGCTGATTGGTTTGCTCACAGCTGGTTCTATGCCGTGTGCCGGCCATGGGGAATGACACGATCTGCCCATCGTGGGAGCGCACCAGCGTCTCAGGGGAAGCGCCAAAAATGCAACTGTTGTCCATCCGGACATAAAACGCATAGGGTGAGGGACTGGCTTTACGCAGTTTGGCAAAAAAATCAATGCCCTGACCGCTAACATCGATACACATCCGCTGTGACAACACCGCCTGCATAATTTCGCCATCAGTAATATGTTGCTTGAGCTGCTCTACGGCTTGCATAAAGTATTGCTTATCAAACTGATAGCGAACATCTCCTGTTGTGCAATCTGCTAGCCAGTCAAAGCCGTTGGCGGTTAGCTCAAGATCAGCTAACGCTCCTTTTGGTGCATAAGAGACTAACCACATACGAGCTTGCTGATGATCCAAAATCAGCAACTGTTTAGGCAGCATTAAGGCAATATCAGCAGAGTCGGTTAGATCTTGTTTATTTGGAAACGGCAATTTTTGAGGTTCAAAATAGCGAACACTTTCATACCCCCAAAAACCAAACCAACCACCTGAAAAACAAGGTAAATGAGCAGGTGTATTAATATCGAACTCGTTTAGTAGTTGCTCAAGGGTTGGCCAAACTTGTGTCGCGTCTTCAATTGGATAATGTGTGTCTTCCTGAGACGTTTTTAACACCAATGCATTGTTCTTAACTCGAATACTGGCAAGCGTAGACAAACCTATCACCGAAAAACGCGGTGGCATGGTTTTGTTACCAGCATTGTTATATTCAAAGATAAAAGACTGCGTTGGTTCTGCGTAACGTTTATATAAATCAATCACTTGATCTATTTGATAAGGCAGCTCACGCAGTTGATGTGAATAACTAAACTGCATTACGCCACCTCTTGTGTAACACAGTGAAGCTGTTTGCGAATCACCTTGCCATTATCATTGCGAGGTAAAGCATCAAGCAGAGAAATAGTAATAGGACGTTGATAACCAGATAAGTTATTTTGACACCAAAGTTCGACCTTTGAGATAAGCTCATTTGCCTCAGGCGTGTGTGTCACTGCATATAAAGCCGCTTTTGTCAGGCCGTTTTCATCTTCGCTCGGCACTAACGCCAGCTCTGTTATCGCACTAAAATCATTGAGTATTCGTGCTTCAATGTCACTGGGTACAACCCAACGACCATTGACCTTGAATAAGTCATCGGCACGCCCTTTAAAGTGAATAAACCCCTGCTCATCACGCAGTGCAAGGTCGCCGCTGTTATACCAACCATTTTGAAACTTAGTCTGTGTTGCTAGAGGATTGCGCCAATAACCTTGCGAAAGCGTTGGTCCTTTCACCCACATAGTGCCAGACTCACCATCTTCAAGCACATTCCCTTGGGCGTCACGGATCTCGATTTGATATTCTTGTAATGGCTTTCCTATCGTCCCCGCGGAAGCCGTTTCAGCGCTGTGGCTACAAAAGATATGACATAACTCAGTGGACCCTAAGCCATCTAGAATCGTGGTATTGTGATTGTGCTGCCATTGTTCAAAGAGCTTTTTAGGTAACGGGGCCCCCGCTGAAACAGCCCTTCGTACACTTATAAAAGCATTATGTGTATGGCTATCGTTTAGCAACGCTTGATACATCGCCGGTACGCCACAAAATATGGTTGGTCGATATTGCTCTAAATTAGCAAGTACCTTTTCTTTACTAGGCCAATCACTATCAAGTACCACACTGGCACCAGATGCCAATGGGAAGAACAAGCTATTGCCAAGCCCATAACCAAAGAATGATTTAGCCAACGAATAAAATCTATCTTCACTTTGCGCTTTTAATACATCCTGAGCATAATAACGCACACTGTTGAGCGCATTACTGCTGCTATGCATCACCCCTTTTGGATTGCCCGTTGTACCTGATGTGTACTGCATAAATGCCACATCATCAGCTTGCTTATAATGAAAGTTGTTCCAGCCGTTGTGGCTATATTTCAGGAGTTGTTGATGGGTGTATGATTGCGCCACCACGCCGTTGTGATAAAGCTCAAATTTAACAGCTTGATTGCGCTGGCTGACAACTAAACTAGCCTGACTATCATCAATGATAAAACCTAAACTCTGTTGCGAGAGTTTTGGGTTGACCACAATCGGAATAGCACCCATGGCGATACACGCTAAAAAGCAGCTATGTAAAATAACCCCATCGTTCAGCGCTATCACAACTCGGTCATTCGCTTTGATATCTAGATGCTGCAATGTACTTGCTAAGGCACAAACCTGTTCTAACAAAGCCTGATAAGTCAGTGAGCCTTGCTGTGTACAGATCACTTCTTTTTGTTTGTTGTCAGCATCGACGAGCCATTTAACAGCTAAGTTTTCAAAGCCCATAACTGTGCCTCCACCAGCTTAAACATGCTGCACGAAAAAACCTCATTAAAGTGCAAATCATTCCTTTTGCCTCCTTTTGTTGTCATCAGAAACTACTGCATAAAGCTTAATAGTGTGCGTTGCCCTACTACTCGATTTTCGAGTGTTGAGACCCTCATCCCAGGCTAATTTTGCGCAGGCAAGACCTTATAACTAAAATGGTTTTTATAGCGACACAAAAACGCTAAAACATGAGTAAAATTTAAATTTTGAATATAAAGACGAGATAAAAAATAGATTAACTATATGAATAGTTTCATTAAATTTTATTTTTTAAAACACAGTTAATTGCAAAAGAAATGACAAATGTTCTAGGTACTAGACACGCTTACGATAGCTAGTATTAAAAAGGTTTCGACAATAATCAGAGCCTGGCATTTGGCATATCTGAAAACACGGTTTATTGAGTGCTTTGCGTTAATGCGATGAGCATCGCATCACTCATTGCCGGCTAACACACGTAATACCTCGTTAACCTCAAGTTTGGATGCGCGTTTTGAAAGTGAGAAATGTATGTACAGTGAGAGGATAACCACCTAACACTTGTCAACAAAAAAGGCCCATATGGGCCTTTTCGTTATCCAAATTAGAGGTTATTTAAGCCCAGATTGTAAGTTCCACTCTGACTCACAATACACAGAGTAAGGCTTTTGCAGCGCTTTGAACCACTTCTGAGGCCTTATTTGCCCCTGTCCACTGAGTAGTTGCTTTAGAATTGATTCATCCTGCTCACGCCAGTAGGGTGCAAAATGCTGTTTGGTTTTTTTCAGCTGTGCAATGGAGTTGTCTATGTCTTTGGCTCGAAAATAAGCAAATGCGGCATAGTCGTAAATAAGCTTTTTATTAAATTGACCAGACTCAGCAAGCGCGATTGCCTGTTTATCATTACCCAGCTGCAGTTGCGTATAAATCAAAGAATACACGGCATAACTCTGCGAATCTTTCATTTTTAAATCATCATAAAGGCGGTTTGCTTGTGTCAAACTCTCAAGTGCTCCTTGATATTGCGCTAAAGCAAGTTGGCTCCAGCCTTTTAATAGATAAGCATCCGCTTTGATGTTTGCGAAGTTATCAACACCTGACAACTGAACCAACAGCCTTGTAAATGTATCCTTAGCACTTTCTAGAGCCTGTATATCGTCACTCGAAATACCTTTGTCCATCTTCGCCATAGCCAGCAATAGTTGGTTGTAATACCGCAGCGGCGCAATATCGAGTTCGTGTTTTAATACATCGGCAGCGAGGTTGATATATTGCAGTGCTTTGTTTCCTTCATGCAATTGAATAAAGTAAAAACCAAGGTAATTGGCTATTTTTATTTGATAAACAACCTCTTGTTGCTCAGCAGCCAAATCCAACGCACTTATCAATGCATTGAGTCTTTCATCTAACGGGGCCAAGTAGTTTTGCCCAAGGGCAAAATAGGTCTTCATCAATAGGCTCAGATTGCCATTCGCTGTGTAGTAACGCACTGATTTATGTAAGCTCTGCAAGCTGGCTTCTAAATCAAGTGGTTGATCTTTATCAGGCCTTGCAGTTGGTGGATTGCCTATGTAATACAAACGTTGTGCTTCGGACTCCGTCATATCATGTATATCAAATAATCGCTTGGCTTGCAGAGCAAAATGTTCAGATCGCCCTTTATCTTGCTGTAACCATGCAATCGCTGATAGTTTGTGATAAATTTTTGATCTGAGCACATCGTTATCAATCTCATCAACGCCCATCAAAGCCTGCTCTAACAAACTATTGGCTGTGTCATAATCCCCTTGTGCCAGTTTAAGTTCTCCCCAATATTCAAGCATTCTTGCTTTGAGCATGGATTGCGCTTCTAATTTAGGATCGCTATTTAACTTATTAAAAATCTCATTTGCTTGCGCTAAGCGACCGGTATGCCAGTATGTTCTGGCTAACTCCACTTGCGAGTGTAAATTGTTGGGGTCGTGCAATACCGACGCTTCAAAATAGCGCATGGCTAAGCCAACCCCTCTGGTTTCTAGCGCATACAAACCTTCAAGGTAATCTTTGGTAGAAAAATCATTGTCAGACACCTGATATGTGCTGACTATGCCATTTTTACCTATTATTTGTTTGGCTAACGTTGCAGCTAAATCTGCCAAAGGGTGTGTCAAATCATCGCTATAAATAACGCCTTTTTTGGCCTTACCCGCTTTATCCGACAAGGTATAATGAAATACAAATAAGCCATTTTCTTGCGAAACGCTGGCTTCTAACCAACGATCTGCGTGCCCTTGCTGAACCAACGCTTCAAGTGTTTCTCCCATGTTTTCATGGGCTTCATGCTCTTGTGAAAACAGATGGTAAGCAGGTTTGTCGGGGATCACGGTAAATACCCCCGAATCTTTTAGATTCTGTATCAATAAATGACGTAAACCATAATTTAACCAATCAAACTCGGTTTCCCCTGTTAGATTTTTGAAAGGTGCGATAAGTAATCGATCATTATGATTTTTTTCATATTTAGAATCCGCAATAAAGCTATTTTTTGATACTAAAAAAGTCACAGCGCCGCTAAAGAATACTAACGACAATGCACATAAAAAAATAACGATAGGCTTTTTAAACCAATCAGCAAGCGTGTACTCACTTTTCTTAACGGTCGAAAGTACATTTTCGTTGGAATCAACATGCAGTGATTGTGGCTCACTGATCCAAACATACCCTCTTTGTGGATAGGTTTTAATAAATATGGGGTTTTGTACATTATCTTTTAGTTGCTTGCGCAACTCCCTGATGCTTTGCGTTAAAGAACTCTCTCGATACTCGCCATTAACCCACAGGGCTGATAACAGTTCGTCACGTGTGATCACACGTCCTGAGTTTTGCAAAAAATACTCTAATAGCTGAGCCAACTTAGGCCTAAGCTGAATTTCCTCCTGTTCGCTATACAACACACCCAGTTCAGGGTCAAAAGTGTAAGTCTCAAAAATGTACGCCATATATTCCTTCACAACTTCCATAATGTAATAAAATTACTACATTTGTAGTAAAGTAAACCAATCGTATTGTATTATGATCATAAGCTTACAGTCCAATAAATGAGACAAAAGCATGATAAACCCGCCACCATAGCTGCGCTGTCCAGTTTGAGATACAATTGACTATTATGTAACGCTCAATTGATACTCAGCATGATCACAAATCAAGATACTATTGTTGCCCAAGCCACAGCACCAGGACGAGGTGGTGTCGGTATTATTCGTGTTTCCGGTCCACTTGCAAGCCAAGTGGCGCAAACCATCATTGGCAAGACACCAAAAGTTCGCTACGCCGAATATGTACCATTTAACAACTTAGCAGGCGAGCAACTAGATCAAGGTATTGCATTATTTTTCAAAAATCCCCATTCATTTACGGGCGAAGATGTACTTGAGCTGCAAGGCCATGGTGGTCCAATTGTCATCGATATGTTACTGAAAGAGATTTGTCAGATCTCTGGAGTAAGACTCGCGCAACCAGGCGAATTCTCAGAGCGCGCCTTTATGAATGACAAAATGGATTTAACCCAAGCTGAAGCCATTGCGGATCTGATCAACGCCACCAGTGAACAAGCAGCAAAGAGCGCCCTACACTCTTTACAAGGTGACTTTTCAAAACATATCAACACGCTGGTGGAAAAAGTGATCCACTTACGTATGTATGTTGAAGCGGCGATTGATTTTCCTGATGAAGAAATCGACTTTTTGTCAGATGGTAAAGTCAGTGGCGACCTTAATGCCATTATTGAACAGTTAGACGAAGTACGTAAGCAGGCTAAGCAAGGCAGTATCATGCGTGAAGGTATGCGTGTGGTCATCGCGGGTCGCCCCAACGCAGGTAAATCAAGCTTACTGAATGCCTTAGCAGGTAGAGAAGCGGCCATCGTTACCGATATTGCGGGCACCACCCGTGATGTTCTGCGCGAACATATTCACATTGATGGTATGCCACTGCATATCATAGATACCGCAGGCCTACGTGAAAGCCCAGATAAAGTAGAACAAATAGGTATTGAGCGCGCCTGGGAAGAAATCCGCCAAGCCGACCATGTGCTGTTTATGGTCGATGGCACCGACACTCAAGAAACCGACCCTACCAAGATCTGGCCTGAGTTTATGCAGCAATTACCGCAAGGGATGGCCGTTACAGTAGTGCGTAACAAAATTGATTTATCAGCAGAAACGTCGGACATGTGCCAACAAGGCAACTACCCTGTACTGCGTTTAAGTGCTAAAAACACCGAGGGGATTGATTTGCTGCGCGATCATCTAAAAGCCTGCATTGGCTATCAAGGCGCAACCGAAGGCGGCTTTATGGCACGCCGTCGTCACTTAGATGCACTAGAGCGTGCCGCAGAGCATTTAGATATAGGTAAAACCCAGTTAGAAATGCATGTTGCGGGTGAGATCTTGGCTGAAGAGCTACGCTTAACCCAACAGTATCTAAATGAGATCACCGGTGAATTTACCTCTGATGATCTGCTTGGCAAAATCTTTAGCTCGTTTTGTATTGGTAAATAATTAAGCAAACACCAATAAGTATCCGCTTATTGGTGTTTTCATTGAATTAGGGATTGAAAATCAACGCTTGGTAAGCTCTCAAACCCAGGCTTTGCAAATAAATAGCCTTGCATTAAGGTAACACCCGCCGTTTTTAGCCATTGATATTCTTCAACCATCTCTATGCCTTCGGCCAATGCGGTAATGTTAAGCTCTTTGAACATATTCAAGCAGTGACCAACGATTGACTGACGCACGGGATCAAGATGAATATCACGGATCAACGCCATATCGAGTTTTATTATATTGGTTTGAAAATCAGCCAATAGATTTAGCCCTGAATACCCCGCACCAAAATCATCAGTCGCAGTTAAAAAGCCAAGCGATTGATAGTATTTCACAACCAGTTCAATATGATGGCTATCTTCTACCTTTTCCACTTCTGTGAACTCAAACATAATACGTTCAGTAGGAAAGTTGTATTTCTTTGCCGCCTCTAAAGTTGTACGAATACAACGTTCAGGCTGATAAATGGCATTTGGTAAAAAGTTAATACTTAAATAGCTATCCACATTAAGCTTTGCAGCCAGTGCAATGGCTTTTACACGGCATAGTTGATCAAAGGTATAGCGATTTGTCTCATTTACTTGGGAAATAACAGACCATGCAGACTCGTTATTAAGCCCTCTAACAAGAGCTTCATAACCAAATATAGTGTGCTTATCTACATCCACAATAGGCTGAAATGCCATTGTAAAATCGAAACTTAGGGAGTCTGCATTTTCACAATTACGACATGTTTGTCGCTCGCAACCGATGGAATGTTCTGTCATTTCTAGTCCTTGCCCGCGCTATGTTACTAAAGACTAGCGCTCATAAATGTACATCGCAACCGCAAAACGTTGCTTTATAGCGATCTTATACGAGCAACAACGGGTAAAAGCACACACAAAATAGCACTCACTAATTGAAGATCTTGCTGTCACTGTCAGGTGCGCAACTCGCCCTTATGAGAAAAAGAGTAAATAACAACCAACCTAAACGCTGTTCAAAAGCAATTTAAGATCATTTTTTGTATTTTTTAGATTATTTAATTATATAGACAGAACTTAGTAGATCCAAAACGCTCAAAGCTATTTTGCAGATCTACGTGTTATTCACATCTAGACTGTCCACACTATACATTGTTCATAGCAAATCCTTTCTTTGTAATTGGAATTAACCTCTTGGCATGCATTTTTAAGGTTAAAAATAAAGTTATGGTACACATATAGTCAGTTTATCCACAAAATTCACACCAAAAACAAAACCAGAATAAAATATTCACTCTTTATTTTTCAGTAGGTTACATATAAAGCCACCTAGTTGTTCATTTAACACGCTAATATTTTTATCCCAATAAAACCGAACAACACTTTACATCTATCAAAAGCGCTTTATGATGTCGCCATTCGCATATAGGGTAGAGAAAACATGCACCATATAGAGATCATTATTGGCAGCCAAATGGGTTCTGCTGAATATGTCGCTGAACAGCTCCAAGAAGCGCTTGAAGATCAAGCCATTATTGCGACATTGCATGAACAACCTGTGGCAAGTGACATATCACATCCAATATGGTTAATAGTGACATCCACCTATGGTGCTGGAGACTATCCAGATAACCTTATCCCGTTCATTAATGAATTAGATCAAAGGGATAGTTTGGATCAGGTATATTTTGCAGTGGTTGGTTTAGGTGACTCTAGCTACGATACCTTTAATTATGCGGCAAAAAATTGCGAAAAATTGCTGATCAATAAAGGTGCCAAGCAGCTTCTACCTAATTTAGAGTTAAATGTGCTTGATGAAGCTTTACCTGAAGAGACGGCTTTAGCTTGGCTACCTAAGTTTATTGAAGAAGTAACCAAGGCTGCTTAATAGATCTTTTCAATAAGTTATACACAATTTTTAAAAAAATAAGATCGTATTGTGGATAACACTTGATCTAATGGCTGATCTAAACATAGTTATCCATGGGATAAGTTTAACCGGATCTTGCCCTGTGTATAAAAGAGCGCTTTGATCAGAGCTTGTACGCCCTTAGATCCGATCTAATTCACATCTATTGATCTGGTTTAATTTATTGTTTTATATAAAATATATAGCCTTACTCACAGAAAAGCCGATCACTAGTAGTAAGATCTAATAAAAGATCTTTAAAAAGATCCTTATATATAATTAGTGATCAAGTTTCGCTTTTTAGGTGTTGCTCAATATTTAAACATTTCACTTCTGAGCATTTCTAGGTAGAATACGCTCCCTTTCAGAATTTGCTGGTTGTTTTTAAGTAGGATCCCGTAAATGATTTATCATGAACATTTTGACGTAATCGTAGTAGGTGGTGGACATGCAGGCACAGAGGCAGCACTTGCTTCAGCTCGTATGGGCATGAATACCCTATTGTTGACCCATAATATGGATACTTTAGGTCAGATGTCATGCAACCCTGCTATAGGTGGAATTGGTAAAGGTCATTTGGTTAAAGAGATTGATGCTTTAGGCGGTGCGATGGCCAAGGCTATCGATAAAGGTGGCATTCAATTTAGAACATTAAATTCTTCAAAAGGACCTGCTGTGAGAGCAACGCGCGCTCAAGCAGATCGCGCTTTGTACAAAGCGGCAATCCAAGATATTTTACAAAAGCAAGAAAACCTAAAGATCTTCCAGCAATCTTGTGACGATCTTATTGTTGAACAAGATCAAGTAAAAGGTGTTGTTACGCAAATGGGACTGCGCTTTAGCGCCCATTCTGTTGTGTTAACTGTAGGAACTTTCCTTGGTGGTCAAATCCACATCGGTATGGAAAACTACAAAGGTGGTCGTGCAGGCGATCCTCCTTCAATTGCACTTGCACAAAGATTGCGTGAATTACCATTTAGAGTTGATCGCTTAAAAACAGGCACACCGCCACGTATTGATGCCCGTACCGTAGATTTTTCTGTGATGCAGGAGCAACCTGGCGATACACCGACTCCAGTATTCTCGTTTATGGGTAAACAGTCTGATCATCCAACGCAGATCCCTTGTTATATCACTTATACCAATGAGCAAACTCACGATGTAATTCGTGCAAATTTACATCGCTCACCTATGTATGCGGGTGTTATTGAAGGGATTGGACCACGCTACTGTCCGTCTATTGAAGACAAGATCGTACGTTTTGCTGATAAAGAAAAACATCAAATCTTTGTTGAACCTGAAGGGTTAACCTCTTATGAGTTATATCCAAATGGCATCTCAACCAGTTTACCATTTGATGTGCAACTTCAGATCGTGCGTTCTATCAAAGGCTTTGAAAATGCTCATATTTGCCGCCCAGGATATGCAATTGAATATGACTTCTTTGACCCTCGTGATCTAAAACAATCTTTAGAAACTAAGTTTATCAGTGGATTATTCTTTGCTGGTCAAATCAATGGTACGACAGGGTACGAAGAAGCGGGTGCACAAGGGTTGATAGCTGGTATGAACGCAGCACTTAAAGTACAGGGTAAAGAAGCTTGGACACCTCGCCGTGATCAAGCTTACGCTGGCGTATTGATTGACGATTTAGCCACATTAGGAACTAAAGAACCTTATCGTATGTTTACGAGCCGCGCTGAATATCGTTTGTTATTACGTGAAGATAATGCTGACTTACGTTTAACCGAAAAAGGCCGTGAGCTGGGTTTAGTAGATGATGAACGTTGGGCTGCATTTAACAATAAGCTTGAAGTTATGGAGCAAGAGTCGCAACGAATAAAGTCAACTTGGATCCATAAAGATCACCCTGCACTTGCGCAGGTGAATGAATTATTGAAAACTCCGTTGATCCGAGAAGCGAGTTTAGAAGATCTGATCCGTCGCCCTGAAGTGTCTTATCATGAACTGATGAAAATTGAAGGATTGGGATCTGATTCTGATAATATTCAAGCACTTGAACAAGTTGAGATCCAAACTAAGTATGCGGGTTACATTGCTCGTCAGCAAGATGAGATCAATAAACAACTTCGTCATGAAGAAACGGTACTGCCTGAAGATTATGATTATTCTTTAGTGAGCGGGTTATCAAATGAAGTTGTCGCTAAACTTAGCGATGCTCGTCCGCAAACCATTGGTCAGGCTTCGCGTATTTCTGGTATCACCCCAGCCGCTATTTCGCTATTATTAGTATATCTGAAAAAGCAAGGGCTCCTGCGCAAGTCTGCGTAGTTGCATAGGAATACTGTGTTACAGCAACAACTGACTTCTTTGTTAGCGCAAACGGAACTTGCGCTAAGTGAACATCAACAAGCGCAATTAGTGCAATATGTTGAGTTATTAGATAAATGGAATAAAGCCTACAATTTAACCTCCGTTCGCGATCCAAAAGAGATGATGGTAAAACACATCATGGATTCTTTGGTGGTAGCCCCCCATTTAGCCGGTAAACATTATATTGATGTCGGTACAGGCCCTGGATTACCAGGTATTGTGTTGGCAATTGCCCTACCCGATACGCAATTTGTATTGCTTGATAGTTTAGGCAAACGTGTTCGTTTTTTAATGCAAGTAAAACATGCGCTTGGGCTAGATAATGTGACTCCTGTGCAGTCTCGTGTTGAAGAATATCAGCCAAGTGTTAAATTAGATGGGGTACTCAGCCGTGCTTTTGCATCTTTGCAAGATATGGTTGATTGGTGTGGACACTTAATAGACCAGTCTGGACATTTTTTGGCACTTAAAGGGCAGTTCCCAGCGCAAGAGCTTGAACAGTTACCTGCTGGAGTTAAATTGCAGCAAGATATTCATCTTCACGTGCCAAAGTTGGATGCAGAGCGACATTTAATTATTCTTTCTAAAGATTAGTATTCGAGGGCAACGTGGCAAAAGTCATTGCAATTGCAAACCAAAAAGGTGGCGTTGGCAAAACCACCACGGCTGTAAATTTAGCAGCGTCTATGGCGGCAACTAAGCGCAAGGTTTTATTAATAGATTTAGACCCGCAAGGTAATGCAACCATGGGTAGCGGTGTCGACAAATATGGCGACGTAGCGACCATCTATGACTTGCTCATTGAAGAGCAAGCAATTGACGACGTGATCTGCAAAGAAACATCTGGTGAATATCACCTTATCGCTGCAAACGGTGATGTAACGGCTGCTGAAGTAAAATTGATGGAGCTGTTTGCCCGCGAAGTGCGCTTGCGCAATGCTTTGGATGCAATACAAGATAAATACGAGTTCATTTTTATCGACTGTCCACCTTCATTGAATATGCTTACCGTTAATGCCATGGCTGCTGCAGATTCAATTTTAGTGCCTATGCAATGTGAGTATTATGCACTGGAAGGTTTGACGGCGTTGATGGATACCATTACACAATTGGCTAAGCTGGTTAACCCCGAATTACAAATTGAGGGGATTTTAAGGACCATGTATGATCCGCGCAATCGTCTAGCTAATGATGTATCTGAGCAGCTTAAACAACACTTTGGTGACAAAGTATATCGCACCGTGATCCCAAGAAATGTACGTTTAGCTGAGGCGCCAAGTTTTGGTGCGCCCGCGATGTATTATGACCGGGCATCAAGTGGTGCAAAAGCCTATTTAGCTTTGGCAGGCGAAATGTTACGTCGTAAAGAAAAACAATCCGCAGCGGTTGCCTAAGAGGATAATAACAACATGTCGGTAAAAAAACGCGGTTTAGGCCGAGGCTTGGATGCTTTATTGAGTTCATCGAAGCCAGCGCAAAGCGCTGAGCCTGTTGAAACTGTACAACAGGCCTCTAGTTCATCTAGTGAGTTAACACTCGATGGTGACCTAAAACGTATTCCCATTGAATTTTTGCATCCTGGAAAGTATCAACCGCGTAAAGATATGTCTGAGCAGGCGCTAGAAGAGTTAGCCAGCTCGATTCGAGCACAAGGGGTGTTACAGCCGATTGTGGTGCGCCCTATTGCAGATAAACAGTTTGAGATCATTGCTGGTGAGCGTCGTTGGCGTGCAGCGCAGATAGCCCAGTTAGATGTTGTTCCTTGTATTTTAAAAGATGTTCCTGATGAAGCCGCAGTGGCCATTGCTTTGATTGAAAATATCCAACGCGAAGACCTTAATGCGATGGAAGAAGCGGTTGCGCTAGATAGGTTGTTACATGAATTTGAGCTAACACATCAGCAAGTAGCCGATGCGGTTGGCAAGTCGCGTACGACAGTCACTAATTTACTTAGGCTCAATAATCTTAACGATGATGTTAAAATTTTGTTGGAGCATGGTGACATCGAAATGGGCCATGCACGCTGCTTATTGGCGCTCAATGATGAGCAACAGTCAGAGGCTGCTAGAACCGCGGTTGCCAAAGCGCTTACTGTGCGTGAAACAGAGAAGCTGGTGCGCTCAATTTTAGAGCCTGTGGAGAAAAAACAGGCAAGAGAAAAAGATCCAGATGTCAAATTGTTAGAACAACAATTAGCCGAAAATTTAGGCGCCAAAGTAGAGATAAATTATAACCAAAAAGGCAAAGGTAAATTGGTTATTTCATATGCCAATTTAGATGAATTAGACGGCATACTGGGTCGTATTCAATCTGATATGCAGCAACCTTCCTAAAGTGCGAATAATCAACAAATGTGGCGGTGAAAAAGCGCCACATTTTGTCTCATCAAGTTGCAAAATCACCAAATATAAGTATAATCTCGCCAGTTTTAGTACCCTGATTAAATTTTACGCCACTAAAGGTTAACTAAAAGTGACTCAATCGTTAGCAAGCCCATACAGGCGTGCCGCATTAAAAGGTGTTTTATTTCAGGGCGTCGTGGCATTAGCCATCGCAGTTATCGTTTTTATATGTTGGGGAGCTTTGGCAGCTCAGTCGGCTTTGGCCGGTGGAGTGATAGCCGTGCTTCCCAATTTAGTATTTGCCATCTACGCCTTTCGTTATATGGGCGCAAGTAAGGCAAACCAAGTGCATCAATCGTTCAAACGAGGCGCTGGGTTAAAATTTTTGTTAACTACTGCACTGTTTTTAGTGGCATTTAAAGTCCTGGTTTTGACACCTTCATGGTTGATAGTCAGTTTTGTCTTGGTGACCATAGTGCATTGGTGTACATCGATTTTTTTTAATCATTAACTTTTAGGAAAAACAATGGCTGCAGAACAAAGCTTACAAGGCTATATTCAGCACCACCTTACGAATGCCAAAATGTGTTCGACCGACACCGGTCTAGCATTTAACAAGGCATGTAGTGAGGCTGGTTTCTGGACTTGGCATGTAGATACTTTGGCTTGGTCAATTCTATTAGGTCTTGTTTTTATCTGGATTTTCAAAAGTGCCGCTAACAAAGCAAGCACTGGCGTGCCAGGTAAAATGCAATGCTTCGTAGAAATGATCGTTGAATTCGTTGACTCTAACGTGAGAGATACTTTTCATGGTAAGAGTAAACTGATTGCTCCTTTAGCCCTGACTATTTTTGTTTGGGTATTTCTGATGAACTTGATGGATTTGATCCCAGTTGACTTCCTACCATTTGCTGCAGGGCAAATCGGTGCGGCAACTATGGGCATGGATCCGCATGACGTTTACATGAAAGTGGTACCAACTACTGACGTTAACTTAACGTTTGCGTTGTCACTGGGCGTATTCGCACTCATTATCTTCTACACCATCCGTACTAAAGGTGTGATGGGCTTTGTAAAAGAGCTAACACTACACCCGTTCACGGCTAAGAACCCAGTTGTTCAGGCGTTACTTATCCCTGTTAACTTTGTGATGGAATTTATTACACTGATTGCTCGCCCTATTTCGTTGGCGCTGCGTCTACACGGTAACTTATTTGCGGGTGAATTGATTTTCATCATCATCGCATCTATTGGCTTGTTCCAGTTACCATTGCACTTTATCTGGGCAGTATTCCACATCCTAGTTATCGTATTGCAAGCATTCGTATTTATGATGTTGACCGTTGTTTATTTAAGTATGGCAACGTCGGATCACTAATAAATATAAAACACCAAATTCATTAACTTTTAATTTTTAAATAATCGGAGACAAAAATGGAAATCGTACTAGGTCTTAAATATATCGCTGTAGCACTATTAATCGGTTTAGGTGCGTTAGGTACTGCAATTGGTTTCGGTACTCTTGGTGGTAAATTCCTAGAGTCAGCTGCTCGTCAACCTGAGCTTGCGCCTCAACTTCAAGTTAAAATGTTCATCGTTGCTGGTCTTATCGATGCGATCGCGATGATCGGTGTTGGTATCGCAATGGTATTGTTGTTCGTAATGTAATTACTGGTTTTCTAAGCCAATTTGTTTATCGAACAACTAATTTGAGGAGGAGCGGTTGTGAACTTAAACGCCACTCTACTAGGTGAATTAATCGCGTTTATCGTTTTCGTATGGTTCTGCATGAAGTATGTATGGCCACCGCTAAACGGTGCGATTGAAGCTCGCCAAAAGAAAATTGAAGACGGCCTAGCTGCTTCTGACGAAGCAGAAAAAGAACTTGAGCGCGTACGTCTTGAGGCTGCTGAGCAGCTTAAAGAAGCGAAGTCTCAAGCGGCGGACATCATCGAACAAGCGAAAAAGCGTGCTGCGCTAATCGTAGATGAAGAAACCACGCGTGGTCAGCAAGAGCGTGAGAAAATCATTGCTCAAGGGCACTCTGAAATCGAAGCTGAGCGTAACCGTGTGACAGAAGACTTGCGTAAGCAAGTTGCTATTCTGGCAATGGCAGGCGCAGAGAAGATTTTAGAACGTGAAATCAACCAAGCTGCACACAGTGACATCGTTGAAAAACTTGTCGCTGAGCTGTAATAAGGAGGTGTGAGCATGTCTGAATTGGCTACTATCGCTCGTCCTTACGCAAAAGCAGCTTTTGAGTTTGCTGTTGAAAAAAGCGCGATTGACGCTTGGAACGAGATGCTGGTTTTTGCTGCTGAAGTAGCAAATAACGAGCAAATTAAAGGTTTCCTAGCTGGTAGCGCTTCTGCAGAAAAACAAGTAGATATTTTTACTAAAATTTGTGCAGAGCAAATTAACGACCAATTTACCAACCTGTTAAAGGTGATGGCTGAAAATGGTCGTTTGATTGCACTTCCAGCAGTTGCAACTTTGTATGCTGAATATAAAGCAGAATACGATAAAGAAATCGACGTAGATGTGATTTCTGCAACTGAACTGGCTGAAGAACAGCAAACAAATCTAGTAGCGGCACTTGAAAAACGTTTCGCACGCAAAGTTAAGCTAAATTGTAGTGTTGATGAAAGCACAGTTGGTGGCCTTGTTATCAAGGCTGGTGACACAGTCATCGACGGCTCAGTTCGCGGTAAATTAAACCGTTTAGCTACTACACTACAATCGTAATTGGGAAAAAGAGCATGCAACTTAATTCCACAGAAATTTCTGCGCTGATCAAGCAACGTATTGAACAGTTTGAAGTTGTAAGTGAAGCTCGTAACGAAGGTACAATTGTATCTGTTACTGACGGTATCATCCGCATCCACGGTCTTGCAGACTGTATGCAGGGTGAGATGATTGAGCTTCCTGGCAACCGTTATGCTATCGCACTAAACCTTGAGCGTGACTCAGTAGGTGCTGTAGTAATGGGTCCTTACGCAGACCTTAAAGAAGGCGTAAAAGTACAAGCAACTGGTCGTATCTTAGAAGTACCTGTTGGTCGTGGTCTACTTGGTCGTGTTGTTAACACACTAGGTCAGCCTATTGATGGTAAAGGTGCATTAGAGAACGATGGTTTCGAACCAGTTGAAAAAATCGCACCAGGTGTAATCGAGCGTCAATCAGTAGATGAGCCAGTACAAACTGGTTATAAGTCTATCGATGCGATGATCCCTGTTGGTCGTGGTCAGCGTGAGCTTATCATCGGTGACCGTCAGACTGGTAAAACTGCACTAGCAATCGATGCTATCATCAATCAAAAAGGTACAGGCGTTAAGTGTGTGTACGTAGCGATTGGTCAAAAAGCATCTACTATTGCTAACGTAGTACGTAAGTTAGAAGAGCACGGAGCACTTGAAAACACAATCGTTGTTGTTGCATCTGCTTCTGAATCAGCTGCGCTACAATTCTTAGCGCCGTTTGCTGGTTGTACTATGGGTGAATACTTCCGTGACCGCGGTGAAGATGCGCTAATCGTATATGATGACTTGTCTAAGCAAGCTGTTGCTTATCGTCAAATCTCATTGCTACTTAAGCGTCCACCAGGTCGTGAAGCATACCCAGGTGACGTATTCTACCTTCACTCACGTCTTCTTGAGCGTGCATCACGTGTAAACGCTGATTACGTTGAAAAGTTCACAAACGGTGAAGTGAAAGGTAAAACAGGTTCATTGACGGCATTGCCAATCATTGAAACTCAAGGTGGTGACGTTTCTGCATTCGTACCTACTAACGTTATCTCAATCACCGATGGTCAGATCTTCTTAGAAACTGACTTATTCAACGCAGGTATTCGTCCAGCTGTTAACGCTGGTATCTCGGTATCTCGTGTAGGTGGTGCTGCGCAAACTAAAATCGTTAAGAAACTAGGTGGTGGTATCCGTCTAGCGCTAGCTCAATATCGTGAACTAGCAGCGTTCTCTCAGTTCGCTTCTGACCTTGACGATGCAACTCGTGCACAACTTGAGCACGGTGAGCGCGTAACTGAGCTAATGAAGCAGAAACAGTACGCTCCAATGTCTGTTGCTGATATGTCTCTGTCGTTATTTGCAGCTGAAAAAGGCTACCTAAAAGACATCGAAATCAACAAGATCGGTGACTTTGAAGCGGCTCTTATCGGTTATGCAAACAGCACATACGCAGAGCTAATGGCTCAAATCAATGAAACAGGTAACTACAACGCTGAGATTGAAGCGCTGCTTAAAGAACTTCTTGAGAAGTTCAAAGCAACGCAAACTTGGTAATTTAGTTATGCTTGGTGAGTGTTATCGCTAACACTCACCTTGATTCGGAGAGAGAGTCATGGCCAGCGGAAAAGAGATTAAAAGCAAGATCGGGAGTATCAAGAATACTCAAAAGATCACCAGCGCAATGGAAATGGTTGCCGCTTCAAAAATGAAGAAGGCACAAGACCGTGTGGCTGCAAGCCGTCCATACGCTGAGAACTTACGCAAAGTGATCGGTCGTGTTGCTCAAGCTAGCCTTGATTTCCGTCATCCGTTCTTAGCAGAACGTGACGTGAAACGAGTTGGTTATATTGTTATCTCTACTGACCGTGGTCTATGTGGCGGTTTGAACTCAAACGAGTTCAAAAAAGTGGCATTAGACGTAAAAGCGTGGAAAGAAAAGGGTGTAGACGCAGAGTTTGCAACCATTGGCAGCAAAGCTGCTGGTTTCTTTAAACGTTTTGGTGGTCAACTACTTGCTAAAACAGCAGGGTTAGGAGATACCCCTTCAGTTCAGGACGTAATTGGTCCTGTAAAAGTAATGCTTGATGCATTCTCTGAAGGAAAAATTGACCGTTTGTACGTGGTATACAACAACTTTGTAAATACCATGAAGCAAGAGCCCGTAATCGATCAGTTATTGCCTTTGCCAAAAGCTGAAGAAGAAGTATCAAGCTACGCTTGGGACTACTTATATGAGCCAAGCCCAGAAGCGATCTTAGAGACGCTATTGGTACGCTTTATTGAGTCACAAGTTTACCAAGGTGTAGTTGAGAATGCTGCCTCTGAACAGGCTGCCCGTATGGTTGCGATGAAAGCAGCAACTGATAACGCAGGCGACCTGATGGATGAGCTGCAACTTGTATACAACAAAGCGCGTCAGGCAGCGATCACACAAGAAATTAGTGAGATTGTTGGCGGCTCAGCTGCTGTGTAACGCTTCGGCAAAGTTTAACGAGAGGAATAGACATGAGTTTAGGTAAGGTCGTCCAAATTATCGGCGCCGTTGTGGACATCGAGTTCCCACAAGACAACGTGCCAGCCGTATATGACGCACTAAAAGTAACAGAAGGCGACTTAGCTGGTTTGACTTTAGAAGTTCAACAGCAGTTAGGTGGCGGTGTGGTACGTGCTATCGCACTTGGTACTACTGACGGTTTACGTCGTAGTACATCAGTAGAAGGCACTGGTGGACCAATCATGGTTCCAGTTGGTACAAAGACCCTTGGTCGTATCATGGACGTATTAGGTCAGCCTATCGATGAAGCAGGTCCAATCGGTGAAGACGAGCGTATGTCTATCCACCGTGCTGCGCCTTCATACGAAGATCAATCAAGTTCAGTTGAGCTACTAGAAACAGGTATCAAGGTAATCGACCTTGTATGTCCGTTTGCTAAAGGTGGTAAAGTTGGACTATTCGGTGGTGCCGGTGTAGGTAAAACCGTAAACATGATGGAACTTATCCGTAACATCGCAATCGAGCACAGCGGTTACTCAGTATTCGCAGGTGTTGGTGAGCGTACTCGTGAGGGTAACGACTTCTATCATGAAATGAACGATTCAAACGTACTTGATAAAGTATCGCTTGTATACGGTCAGATGAACGAGCCACCGGGTAACCGTTTACGTGTTGCTTTGACGGGTCTAACTATGGCAGAAAAATTCCGTGACGAAGGTCGTGACGTACTTTTCTTCGTAGATAACATCTACCGTTATACACTAGCCGGTACTGAAGTATCAGCACTTCTAGGCCGTATGCCATCAGCGGTAGGTTACCAGCCTACACTAGCTGAAGAGATGGGTGTACTGCAAGAGCGTATCGCTTCAACTAAGACTGGTTCAATCACTTCAATCCAAGCGGTATACGTACCTGCAGATGACTTGACTGACCCATCACCAGCTACAACGTTCGCGCACTTAGATGCAACCGTAGTACTTTCACGTGATATCGCGTCTCTTGGTATCTACCCTGCGGTAGACCCACTAGATTCAACATCTCGTCAGCTTGACCCTCAAGTAATCGGTCAAGAGCACTATGACACTGCACGTGGTGTTCAAACAGTTCTTCAGCGTTATAAAGAGCTAAAAGACATCATCGCAATCCTAGGTATGGACGAGCTATCTGATGAAGATAAGCAAGTTGTATCTCGTGCACGTAAAATCCAGCGTTTCCTATCTCAGCCGTTCTTCGTTGCTGAGGTATTCACAGGTTCACCTGGTAAATACGTTTCATTGAAAGACACTATCTCAGGCTTCAAAGGCATCTTAAACGGTGACTATGATGATATGCCAGAGCAGGCTTTCTACATGGTTGGTTCTATCGACGAAGCAGTTGATAAAGCTAAAAACATGTAATTTAGGGGGTTGATATGGCATTAACAGTACAACTTGACGTAGTAAGTGCAGAGCAGAGCATATTCTCTGGTGAAGCGGCTACTATCCAAGTAAGTGGTAGTGAAGGTGAGTTGGGTATTCACCCTGGCCACGCCCCACTATTGACTGGCCTAAAACCTGGTATGGTACGTTTTGTAACAAAAGATGGTACAGAAGAAATCATCTATGTTGCAGGTGGTACGCTTGAAGTACAACCAAACGTTGTTACAGTCCTTGCGGACGTAGCAATGCGAGGTGAAGACTTAGACGAGCAAGCTGCTGAGCAGGCTGTACGTGATGCTGAAGCACAAATGGCATCAAGCGCTGCTACTGAGCTTGATCACCACGCTGCGGCTGTACAACTAGCTGAAGCTATTGCTCAGTTGCGCGTTATCCGCCAACTGCGTAAATAAATACAAACCTATCTGGTTTAAAAAGCCCATGCAATGCATGGGCTTTTTTATGCTCATTTAAGGTTATTAAAATAACAATTCACTGATAATAGGTAATATTTGTATCTTAAAAGTCAGGCAGTGTTATCATCTTTACAACATACAAATATTATTAATATTTTCATTTTAAGTTGCATTTTTTTGTGTAAAATGTAATCGTTTTTGAATGGTTTTGCTGCATTAACACTTTTGTTTATGGTTGCTACATGAATATTTTTATTGAGTTTAGAACATGAATCGGTACAATCCTGAACAGTATTTTGGAGCACTAAATTACTCATAATGAATGAAGTAAGGTTTTTACGGCAAGTTAAGGAAGTAAAATTTGGGGCTTGGACGTTGGACCCAAAGAAGCAGTGTATTTATGATGGTTCTACGGAAAGAGAATTAGAACCTCTATTATTTAGACTTCTTTGCTATTTTATCATCAATAACGAACAGATCATCACTCGTCAAGATCTGGTTGATGATGTTTGGTGTCAAAAATACGTAGATGACAATGCAATAAACCGTGCTATGTCAGAATTGCGAAAAATTCTCAAATCTGATCTGCAAAAAGGCATAGTTGTTAAAACTCACTACCGCAAAGGATATAGCTTTTTCCTCGAACCAGATATTATTTATCATCAAGAACTGCCAAGTGAAGAATCTCCAACTGTATCTGCACAAAAACCGAAAGAAAGTAATGCTGTTCCAACACAAAAAGCGCCCACAATGAATCGAACTAAGCTTGGCTTGTTATTATTAGCTTTGTTTTTATTCGCTGTTGGGTATATGTTCACCGTGAACTATCAAACTCAAGACGATGAATTACAGATAAAACGTAAAAACATCACCGAAAAAGTACTGTCATGGGTCCCTGGACGCTACTCACAGCTGCGACTTTCTTATGATAAAAAACTGTTGGCATTTTCTTTTGCGCCACAAGGAACTAAATCATATTCTCTCGTAGTTAAAGAGCTCGATAGTGGGTACGAAAGACGTTTAGGAGATGAGGGCGTCCACTACTATCCTTTAGGTTGGTCTACAGACTCAAGTAAGCTCTATTACCGAGCTAAAACAGAAGAAACCTGTGAAGTTTGGGAAATTAACGCTGACTTTAGCGAAGGAAACAAAGCACTTTTTGATTGTAATATGACAGGCCTTGTAACCGGTAGCGGTGTGAGCAAAGATCGCATCGTGTATTCTAAATCTGGATATAGAAATAGAGATGAATTGGCTGCTTTAACTAGCCGAGATTTAAAAACAGGCGAAGAATTCCAAATTAGTTCACCTAACTTGAATTCATATGGTGATCACTTTTTAACTTATATTCCTGAGAAAGAGGTAATACTCTTTTTGCGTCGTCAATACGACACGCATGAGCTATACATGACGGACCTTGATGGTGGCGATCAGGTTAAGTTATTAGAATCTCCTAGCAGAATATGGTCAGTTAATTATGATGCTGAGTCAGACCTTATTTTATGGTTTGATAACAAGAAAAACATTGTCTACGGTTACAGCTTAAGCCAACGTAAGTTGGTTAAAAAAGACCAGTTAAACACATCACAAAGTTACGCTATTTTTCAATTCATTGATAAAGATGAAATGTTGATCGTGAGCTATCCATTTATCTCGTATATCTATACGTTGGACTTCAATAATAAGGCCGTGAATGCTGATATACAGTTAAGCCTTGGTAGTATGGGTCCGATTAAGTTTAAACAAGGTTATCTGGTAATAACTGATGATGGGGCTGGCAAAGTTGTCACTCAAGTTGATAAAAATGGCAATAGTGAAGTGCTGGCTATTCCTCCTGGAGACATCAGTAATATTAGATACTATGAGCAAAAAGATTTACTACTTGTTCACCATCGCCGTAAAATCGATATATATCAGTACTCAGACTTATCGCTGGTGGATTCTATATCAGCTGATGGCGCAATTATATCGGCCGAATTCTTAAGTGATACGGAAGTTGGTTATGTTGTATTGGGTGAGCATAAAGTTAAAAGCAGTTCGTACAAATATTCTTTAAAGTTTAAGTCAAATACCTCCATTCCGGCGCAAAATTCTGTGTGGATAGGCCGTCTTGATGATGAAACTCTAATTTCATTGTCTTCGAATGATACCGTTGTACTTTATGATATTAATTCAGGTACGACCATTCAGTCCTTTGATCTTCCGAAGGCTCGGTACATGCATTCAATAGCAGTAGGCAACGGCTACATTTATCATTCAGATGGTAAGCGGATTTACCGTATTGACCGTGATAAGGAAAATGCGGTTGAAGAAGTATATGAAGTAGAAGCCTCAAGATATGTGATCAGAAGTATTAGCTACTCACCTCACAATAAAGCACTTTGGATGAATATTATTGAAACCAATGAAAACCAATTACTCGAGCTAAAAATAGCTCAGGAAGAAGCCACTTATTAGCCTTTTCTAATCAAAGAATATACCGTCGTTCTAATAGCAGCCACTCGCTGCTATTTTTTTGTCTACAGACCCACATTTGTATTAAAAAAGCGTGTACTGAGTGCGTCAGTTGCTTATCTAAATGTGAGTTTTAGATGCTTGCTTTGCCACTACACTTGTTTTTATAAAAGAGAAAGTATCGATCAAGAAGTACATTGTGTGGCTCCGACGGTTAGACGACAACTATGGAGGTCCCAAAAAAGCCTTGGTAATGCTTAATGAGTAAAGAGGTATTAGACATGCGCAACTCAATGCTGAGTTGGCCACACCAAGGTACCCCATGTTTGATTTATTTAGTTTGGGTATAAATCTTTCTAACGTACTTTAAAAGAGTTGCATCCTTTTTAGAGCCTGTGAGTGAGCCTTGTTTTAGGTAATTTTCTATGTTTTTTGACTCATCGACGCCTATTGTTGTCGCATATTTTACTAAGGTTTAGATAATGTTTCTGGAAATTAAATAATAAGCATTTAAATCATATATTTATGAAAAAACATTATGAAGTAATGTGTAAGATTTGATAATTACATAAAAACGAGAAACTTGGGTAATGTAGTAATCGTTCTCAAACAACAATACAAAACAACAAAGGAATTACTATTATGTTACCTACTCTAAAATTAAAACTAAAAACTAAGAAAGTTAAATTGCTATCTGGTAGCCAAGCGTTAAATGCAAAGCAGACTCAACAAATTGCGGCTGGCGCAGGTGGCGGCTCAGAAACTGAGACTTACGATGCTCGATTAGTGAAACAAAATTAGTCTAGTGCCTAGTGGAACATTTGAAAATTTCGTAAGGAGACTCAATTGGGGCTAACATATTCGCTGCTTGCAGTATCTTTGAGCCTGAAACCGACAGTTGGCGTGTTACAGTTGCAAGAGCCTGTTCGTGAATACTACTATTCTAGAGAATCCGGCACTGTGCTTCATGAGTACGCTTTATCTGAAGAGGATAAAGTAACGAAGGGACAGACACTATTAACATATTTGAAAACCCCAGAACAAACACAGAGAACGATTGTTTCTCGTACGGCAGGGTATCTAGAGTATGTAAATAGTGAGCTGTCTGAGGGCAGACACATTGCTGCTGGAGAAATGTTATACAAAGTTAAATCCAATCTAGTATATGGTTGGTATTACATAGATACTTTAGATAAAAAAGACTTGAAAGCGCATTCAAAACTCTGGGTGTGTCCTCAAAGAGGCACACAATGGACGTTTAATATTGATGCAGTCAAGGATGATAAAGTACTCGTTTCGTCCGTTGTAAACGCAAAAGACTACAATAATTTGTATGAACTAAATCAACAAGAGTTGGTTATGTATCATAGCGAGTCTGCATGTGTGAAGAGTGTTCAATAAAAGTTCGCTCTTCACCGTCTTGTCAAACATTCAAGGTCATCCTCCTAGTGTTAGCCTTATCATCATCTTCTCGTAACCTTTTAGCTCCCAAAACCGTATATCCACATTAAATTTAAACTCACTGGGTGAACCTGTACTTTTAAATTCAATAAAAACAAATGCTTACAATTGTTCCTTCAATGATAATTTCCTGAACTGTATCGGGGGAATATTGTCAACTATTACAAGTAAAGATAACGCCGATAGTAGATAAACAAGTTTTACTAGGAAAATTCACCTAACTCGATCTGGTTAATTAAACATATACACCCGTTTATAAGGCTTATGCAGTTGCTATTTTCGAAATGTGCCTACTGATATTAAACCGTATTGATAACATGTATGTGTTTGTAGTCATTAATAACGCTGGTATGGGTCATTGCTCAATGTCTCTCGTATCGCACGTCAAAACTAAAGTGGTTACTTACAACGAGTTTTAGCGATAAGTATATTTTTAACCTCTTTTGAGTCAGTTAAATAATAAACTAAGTGGGCTTGATTTTTATACTGGGATAGGTGTTGTCCAGCAAAAGACGGTTGCGATTATGTCGAGTTGGTTGTGTCCATTTCAAATACAACCATTGTAGATTTGGAAAACAAGTAAATGTTGTGAAAAATGATTTAATTCATAAATTGATATGCGTCATTATTAATCAATATGGAGATCATTTTTCTAGTAATGTTTTGATTTAAAATGTTGTTTTTATTGGTTTGTTTTTGTTTTTCTGTGTTTTGACGCGAGCCATTTTAGCGCCCAGAATAGACTCAGAACACAAACTACTTTGTGTTGATTTTTAAACATATAATGCACGGAGTTAATGATGAATAAACTAACAGAAATAGATTTTTATGGACCATTTAAAAACAGTTCCGTACTAAACGACTCGATTGCACAGTTCGAGACTGTACAGCATGGTGTTGAGTTAACTAATACACTAAGTGACATAGCATTAAGCTCAGGGTATGAATGTTTAGCCTTTATCGATTATGCGCCTATGTCGACTGCAACGTACCAAAAGCATCTATATGGGAAGTATGGTGCAGACGTTGAAGGTTATCTTGATAGTGAAGAAATATATAAATATTGCAAAAATGGGTTTCGCTTGACCTCTTTGGCGTCGCTTCTAGCGGAACGTTCTGATATTGAGCAATTATATGTATTGCCTCTAAGAGGTGTGTCCGGCATTGTTGGTGCGCTTGTATTTAATATTCCCAAAGATTTCTTGGAATATAAGGGAATAGAGTTAATTGATTGGTTTTGGACTATTTTATCACCCTACTTACTTCAAGCCGCTATTCGTTGTCGCACGGATAAAATTAACATCACGAAACGTGAAAAAGATTGTCTGATGTGGGCATGTGAGGGGAAAACGTCTTGGGAAATTAGCCAAATATTAGGTGTGTCAGAGCGCACTGTGAATTTCCACTTATCTAATTGCATTGAGAAAACCAATAGTGCAAATAGGCAACAAGCAATTGTTAAGTGTATTGTAAAAAATCTAATTTAAGCCGTGCTATTGCAACAAAAAACAAACTAGCATAGTGAAAAAACATTTGTGGAGTGTACTTTGAAAAACAAAATTAAACTGGCCGTGTTAGTAACCTCTTTATTTGGTCTGGGTGCTTGCTCGGTTGGTGATAGAGTTGTCAAGCATGGTGCCGATGCACACCTATTTGCAGGCAATATTACCGCGTTGGATAGCCAACATGTGGGTAAGTTAGAAGTCACTAATGGGAATGCTACTTTGGGGCGAAATACCGTTTATAAGAGTGTCGCTGTTACTAATGGCAACATAAAAATAGGCGAGTTTAGTCAAGGTGGACCTTTGCAGGTAGGTAATGGCGAAATAGTGATTCACGGTAACGCAGAGATTAGCGGTGATGTGGCGATTACCAATGGCGCAATCACCATATTTGAGCAAGCTAAAATACATGGTTCGGTGGAGATCTCTAGCGGAGATATCATCGTCAAATCGGGTGCTCAAATTCAAGGAAATATTGTGTTTAAAAAGCCTGGCGTGATTAGTGCTCAGTTTGAAAACCACACGCCTACTTTGGTGATTGGTCAAGATGTTAAACTGGCGGGAAGCATTCATCTATATCGACCAATAAATTTGCAGTTGGATGACTCAATCAATATAGACCTTATCAATATTCATTATTAACTGATTCAATCATCCAAATCGGAGCACTTTAGGCCATATAAAAAGTAACAATAACGGTAAAAGTGACAGTACATCGACAGATGTGGGTACGCTAAGATTATTTCGGCTGTATCTATGTGGTAGAAAAACGGTTTGTAAGTTGGCGCAGAATAAGTGCTCAGTTACAAAGGGAATGAGGCATTTTTCTACCCGCATAGTTACGTAAATTTGATGGAATGATTCTCGGCATGTCACATACGGCATCATTGTCAGTGGTTTAGGCCGATGGAGCAAATATGAATAGCTTTGGAAAAATAAAAAGAATATCGAGTGAAGAGGAGTTTCTTCCTTTTTTAAAACAAGGTATCCCTGTAATTGTGACTGGTGTTGTTGAAAATTGGCCAGGATTCAACCTCTTCTCAATGGATTACTTTGCATCTTACTATGCTGATGTTGAGTTGCCTTGCAAACTTGATCAAGGCATACAGCGCATGACTCTGACTCAGTTATCGGCGCATCTAAAAAATAGCGAGTCGCAAGTATGTTATGCCCCACAATTGCCGTTTTTCAATTATTTAAATAGGGGAAAAGAAGGGGACCTCGGTTCTCAAGCATGTCCTGCACCCACTTGGTTAGATAACTTTAATGAAGCAAATATTTGGATAGGCCGAGGCGTAACACCTTTGCATTTCGATGGTTATGACAACTTTTTAGCCGTGATTGAAGGTCAAAAAAAGCTCATGTTATTCCCACCAGATGCAATGGCCGCGGCACAGACCAATCGACAATGGTGCCTACTAAGAGCGCATGCTTTAGCCGAACACTATACAAACTATTTTGAGGTGATCGTTGAGCCAGGAGAGATGCTATATCTGCCACCATATTGGCTCCATGAAGTCTCTGTACCAACAAAAAATGCTATCTCAATAAACTATTGGTATCACCAGCAGTACGGTCAACGGAAGTCGTATTTCCTACCTCATATAGAAGGGGTAATGCAAAATTTTGAAGCTTCTTTAAGTATGCTTACAGAGTCGGAAGTGACATATATCTTGAGTATTTTCGAGGATATGCTCGCACAGTTTATTGAAGGGATATTTCCAACACCTCAGTCTCACCTAACTTGGTCACATCATGGCAGAAATAATCAAGCTTTGCATGAAAAGCAATATATAAGGCCAGAGTTTATATATAAAAATGGTGAGCAAAGTACATTGCTAAAAATAGCAAAGAATACACTTTTTTGCATTGAGCAAATGGCTGCAGAATTGAATGATGGTGAAAAGCAACACTTTAATCGTGTGATGAATCAGGCGAAAAATAAAATTAAATGTGGCTGTATCCCTGAACCATATAAAAAGTTTGAAAGAAATGAAGGTGTTGAAAATATATATTATAGGTCTTCATTTTTATAATGTATTTTTAAAAACCCCATTTTGGGGTTTTTTATTTTAATTAGATTATAATTTGTTTTTGCCTGCTAATAAACTGCAATAAACTGGTATAGGTTTTTTGGCGATCTAAATGGTGGAAGGTGGGGTTATAGTGTGATTTTTTTCTTAAGATTGTACAGCCATTTTGGTTCAGCTTGTGTGGCTCTTCCAATAACAATACTTCTGCTTCATCTCCACAGGAATTTAACATCCACTCTATGGCCTGATAATTTTCTTTTTGAGAGGGGGTGTTGTGAAAGATCATTAACCCTCCTTGAGGGTTTAGAAGAGGCCAAAACTCCGTAAAAAACCTTTTATATTCGATATGATCATTCCAAGCCCAGTCAATATTTTTATGGCCTTCGTGCAGCGCTACGTTAGAAAAACTTTGCCCAGTCATGTGTTCGAAAATATCATCATGGCCAATTTGTGAAATGGCCTCACGGATTCCTTTGACGTATTTATGATCATCATTAAGGTCTTCAAAACTAATAAGTTTTGGTTGGTAATCTTGTAAATAATATTCAGGATTAACGCCACAGGCTTTACCTCCTGAGCTAAACCATTCGAAGATGGCCGCTTCGTCATTTAAATTATCTGCCGATGACAATAATTTTTGTGTTTTTTCTAATAAAGCAGCCTTTTCCTGTTTGATATCGTTCACGTTATCTGCAAGTGCTCTAAGCACATACATAGTTGAGTGACCAGACCCATACTCGATGATCTTTTGTGGACGAGTCATTCTTGCTAACGAATATAAAAGTATTCCAACGTGTTCTGTCCCAGAAGTTGCTAAATATGGGTTGCAATACTCATTTGCTACTTTTAAAAACTGTGAATCTAAGGGCATATACCAACGTCCTGTAATTTTCTAGCAGTTAAGCAATGTTTATAGTTATCTGACCAGCATACTGAGCAAAAAATCAAAGATCTAGCTGTCATTTCATGTAGTTCTATATCACAAATGCCTAAGTTCCCTCTTAGCATGGGCTAATTGAGAAGGTTTATAAGTACTGTTCATACATTCTTGCCATATATAAAAGGACCAATAGCAAAAGGCTGACAGAGTTAACAGGTTTTTTTATTTTTTGCGTTGTTACAAAATAACAACTAATCAAAAAAGGAATTTCCGAAGCAAAGATTTTTAAGAAATGAAATTGTTCGGATATTTTGATTGCTTACATATCAAAAATTAACATTTAAGTATTTTTGATATGTATAGGTTTTAGTTTTGCGAAGTTGATAATTTATAAAATTATGGATGGTGAAAATAAATAATTCATTGTTCTACCTTGTATAGCAAAGCCAAAAAAGTGACGGATTAATATAGCCGGTATTAAAAAGCCGAAAATAAGAAATAATAATGGAGTGAGTATCAAGAATGCGTTCAATATTCTTAAGGTTTTTCCTATTAGTCATACTGCCTCTCGTAGCTATTCTAGGCTATGTATATGTCTCTATGGACTTTGGATTGCCGCAAACCAGTGGCGTTATTCAAGTAAGTGAGACAAAAAATGATATCAGTCTGACCAGAGATAAAAATGGCGTAGCTTATGTAGAAGCTACTAGCGATGAAGATGCTTTTTTTGGTATCGGCTTGGCACATGCACAAGATCGACTATGGCAACTTGAGTTACAACGCCGTATTGCTCAAGGACGTTTAAGTGAAATTCTAGGTGAGTCTGCGTTAGCCCTTGATGCAAGAATGCGCACGCTTAACTTCCAAGACATAGCTAAAACTGAATGGCATGTGTTATCGGATGAAGCTAAAAGTTCGCTCAGCGCTTATACAAAAGGTATTAATACTCGTATTAGTAGCAATGACTCGCTACCAATAGAGTTTTTGTTTTTTGATATTAAACCTGAACCCTGGACTGAAATTGACTCGCTTGCGTGGAGTAAAGTATTTGCGTTGAGTCTATCAAACAGTATGTGGACTGAAATTGCTCGGTTTTTGTCGATCCCTTATTTAACCCAAGCACAACGTGTTGAATTATTTGAAGGTATTGAAGATACACAGATCAGCCATGTTGATGAAAGTGTTTCTAATGCCTTGACGGCAATGCTTGAAGTGCAAGAAGACATCGAACAGCGCTTTAAAATTGGTGGTGATTATGTCGGCAGTAATGCATGGGTAGTATCTGGTGATTTAGCCGAAAACAACAGCAGTCTATTGGCAGGAGACCCTCATGTCGGCTTACAGATCCCTTCAAATTGGTATGTAGCGAGTCTGGTTGGCGACAAAATTAATGCGAAAGGAATGACCTTGGTAGGCCTACCCGTAATTATATTTGGCCGCAATCAGAATATAGCGTGGGGCGGCACCAATATGATGGCTGACGTACAGGATCTGTATTTTGAGCAGGTAAATAGTGCCAATGCCAACTTGTACTTAAATGATGGTGAGTGGGTGCCTTTTGAGGTTGAAAAGCAATATATAACTGTACGCCCTGATTTCCCTACTATTTTACGAGAAGATACAAAGCCTGTTGAAATTGAGGTTAGAAAAACAATCAGAGGCCCAATTGTGAGTGATGCGTTTGGTCTGTCTGATCAACCAATTTCTTTGCGCTGGCCTGCGTTAGATACCGGTGGCACTACTTACGAATCTTTCTTCAGACTTAACTATGCCCAAAACTGGGAATCATTTAAAGGAGCGTTAGCTTACCACGTTTCTCCAACCTTGAATTTCTTGTACAGCGATCGCCAAGGCAATATCGGTTACCAAGGTGCTGGCCGTATCCCTGTGCGCAAGAAAGGAAATGGCGATATCCCTCTTATCGGCCAGTTAAATGGTGATAATTGGAATGGCTATATTCCATTTGAGCAAATGCCTCGCATTTATAACCCTAAACAGGGCTACATCGTGTCAGCGAATAACAACATGATGGGAGATCAGTATCCGTATCATATTTCTTATGATTGGGCTCCTTCAGCACGTGCTGATCGTATAGCGCAATTGCTTGAACAAAAAATTCGCTCTGGTGAAAAGCTGACCGTTGAGTACATGAAAGAGATGCAAGGAGATACCGTTAGCTATGGCGCGCATGCGTTGATTGATCTTCTGGTGAATACGCCTATGCAAACAGAAGAACAAAAGCAAGCACAGCAGTATTTAGCAAGCTGGAATGGCGATATGTCTGCGGATAGTCAAGCTGCTGCGATTTTTTACAGTTGGAGCCGCTTTTTACGAATTGTACTGTATTCAGACGAGTTTAAAGCACCATATGGACGTGCAAAGAACAGCGGTTTAATGAGCAGCTCTTATATGAACGTAACATATGACCAGATTGCGCAGGCACTGACAAAAAGTGATGCAAATTGGTGTGATGATGTGACGACTGAAGGGTTGGAAAATTGCGATGTGGCTATCCAAAAAGCACTGAACATGGCGATTTCGCAACTGACTAAGCTAGCAGGTTCCGACATGGAAGACTGGCAATGGGGTGAAATACACACCACGGTTTATAAACACACACCATTTAGTGAAGTGAACATGCTTAAAGACCTGTTTGAGCGTCGTATTGCCAGCAGCGGTGGACCAAACACTATTAATGTAGGTACTGCAAACTTCGTAGAGTCTGAAGGCTTCGAACAGTATTTCGGTGCGGCACATCGCCAAGTTATTGCGCTGGGTGACAACGTGCAAACACACTTTTACATGAACTCGACAGGCCAATCAGAGAATGTGTTTAGTGAATACTATGACGACATGATTGAGCCGTTTAATGGGTTGCAATTCCTTGAACTACCGAACGTAGCTAAAGGCACACAGCTTGTGCTTAAGAATGCAAATACAACAAACACTAAGCAGTAGATAGGGAACAGAATATGAAGCTTTTTGATGCTTTTAGTAGACAAGCGCCTAATAAGGTTTTTTTCTCAATACTATTGGGGGCGCTCTCTGGTATCTGTTACGCACTTTTAATACCCATTGTATTGAGTGCTATCAGTGAAGATCCTGCATCTGTCGTAGAGTACGAGTCGACCATTAGAACCGTATTTTCCTATGATGTTAGTGATTATAAAGTCGCCACACTGTTTTTGATTGTGTGTGTCTTTATTCTTGTGACGCGAACATTGTCGCAAGTTATCTTAACGCGTGTGTCTATCGATTTGAGTACAGAAATGAGGATCGGCTTTTACAAGCGTATTATGGCTGCCTCAACGGATGTACTTGAAAAAATGGGTTCAGCTAAACTACTTGCAACCATTACGACTGATGTAGGTCGCATTGTATCTGGTGCGCGTATGCTACCTGATGTACTCATTAACAGTGTAACAATTATTGGCCTACTAGGATTCTTAATTTATCTGAATATCAATGTCTTCTGGTTTGTTATTGGGGCGATTACTTTTGGTGTTATTACTTATCAATTACCTATTTTGTTAAGTAACGTTTACCTATCTCATTCTCGAAAGAAAGTAGATGACCTGTTAGAGGCTATTAATGGCCTTATTTATGGCAACAAAGAACTAAAGCTTAACGATGTAAAAAGCCGCATCTACCTTGATGAAGTACTTACAAAGAATGAGCATGATGTTCGTGATGCAGAAAAAACGGGTAACACCATTACGCGTGCTGCAGCTAACTATGGTGACATGATCAGTTTCTTTGTTATCGGCATAGTGACTTTCATCTTTATCAACTATGAGGCAATGAGTTCGGATGAGTTGGTAGGTGTTGTGATGGCGCTACTTTACATCACAGGCCCTGTATCAATCGTGATCAATTCGATTCCACAGATCATTGTATCGCGTGTGTCATTGAATAAGGTGAACAAAATTTTCCAGGAAATTCCACCAGAGAACATAAATCACGATGTTTTCCCCCTTGAGGATTGGCAGGAAATCCGTTTTTCGCAGGTTGGTTATCAATATCCTGAGCGTGATGGCTTAGAAGGTTTCAAAATTGGGCCGATTGATTTCACCATTGAAAAGGGACAAATCACTTTTATCGTAGGTGGTAATGGTTCAGGTAAGTCAACGTTAAGTAAGCTGCTTACACTTCACCATCAGCCAAGTAGTGGCACGATCAGCTTTGGTAACACAGTGGTTGATTCACATAGTATTAAAAGCGTTAGGCAAAGTATTTCGTCAATCTATTCTAACTACTACTTATTTAATCGTCTACTGACTGAAAATGGTGACTCGGAAGAGGCGTTAAAAATTCAACAGGACGAGATTGACTTATATCTCAAAGAGTTGGGCCTTGATGACAAAGTGACAATCAAAAATGGTGAGTTTTCGACTATCTCCCTCTCTGATGGCCAAAAGCGACGCTTGGCGCTATTGGTGGCTTTTCTGGAAGATAAGGAGTTCTACCTATTTGACGAGTGGGCTGCGGATCAGGACCCCATTTTCAAAGAGTTCTTCTATTACCACATTTTGCCTCAGCTAAAAGCCAAAGGTAAGGCTGTGGTAGCGATTAGCCACGATGATCGCTACTTCGATGTCGCTGACAAAATTCTTGTGATGGAAAGTGGTTCGTTAGTCGATTGCATAACCGAGCGAGAGATCATCGATGAGCGTACTAAAACAAGAAACATTGTCAGTACTAAAAAGGTGGCCGCGCAGACTTAACGCGCCACACCGAGTCGACTATCGGCGTTACTAAGTCGGCAAATACTTCTCTTGGTAGTGAATAACAACATAGTAAAAAAACTACCAAGAGAAGCCTTAATAAAGCGTCGTTCCTCATAACTTAATTTCCCTAGAAGAGGGAGCATATTTTCTGAAAATCAGAAGATAGGCCGAGTTGTGGGTGCTTGATAGGAAAATTTTCAGTTTCGTAGGCAACTCTCGGTAGCTGAAAGTGAAATATCTACTTGAAGGATATTGAAAAGATGAGTGAATCACAGGTGAGATTTCCATTATCTCTGACACAACAAGACATTTACTTTGACCAACTGCACAATAGTAGCAGTCCGTTGTATAACATCGGTGGCTATATTCGATGTGGTGCCATAGATCTGGATAAAATTCGATTAGCGCACCAAGCTTTGGTGATTAATCATGATGCATTTGGCATTCGAATTGTTGCCGAGCATGATGACGTAAAGCAGTACATCAGCAACACTCGCTCATCAGATTTACCACTGCATGACTTTAGTCTTGAGCTTCAGCCTGAGCAAGCAGCTATTGAGTGGCTTGATGAACTATTTCAAAAGCCAATTAACTTTAAAGATGCACAAATGTGTTTCGGCTTTGTACTGAAGTTAGCTGACTTTCAATATTGGTATGTTGGTTTAAGTCATCATTTAGCGATGGATGGTTGGGGGTTTGCTAATTGGGCTCATCAACTGGCTGATTACTACAACGATGCAGCGGACTTATCACAAAATGATCATGGTCTTTGGCAGAGTACGTGTGAAAAAGACTTGAGCTACCTCTCATCTAAACGATATCAAAATGATAAAGCGTTTTGGCAATCACACTGCCAAAACATGCCTGAAAAGTTACTAAATCAGAATTATGCGAGTAGCTTTACAGAGCAAGATATTATCCCTAGTGCCCGTCACCGAATTCCACTTTCACGTGCGGATTTTGAGCGCTTCAATGCTGCTGCTAGCAAGATGGGCGTGGGTGTTCCACAGTTATTTATTGGCATGCTGAGCTGTTACTTCTCATTAGCATACAATCAAGATGCAATTAGCTTCGGGATCCCTGCCCACAACCGCAGAAATAGCACCGAAAAAGACATGGTTGCAGTGTTTACCAGTGTCAGTCCTCTAGTTGTTATACAAGTTGATAAAACGCAGCCATTTTCGACCTTGGCTCAGCAGATAGCAAAATTACAAAAGGCCAGTTTTCGTCACCAAAGATTTCCAATCGGCCACATGATGCAAGCCCTAAACAAAAGTGGCATGCAAGATGCGTTGTTTGATATCAGCTTCAACTACCTAAAGCTAGATTATAGCGATCTTGCTTTTGATGGTGTGCCTGCAGAGGTGATTTACCATCACCATCATCATGACGCCGTGCCACTGACCGTCACTATTTGGGATGGGGATGGTGAGGATTTAGAGCTGCAACTTGACCATCACTTAGGCTATTTCTCTAAACCAGAAATACAGTTATTAGGTGAGCGATTTGAGTTTTTATTGGCGCAGTTAAGCAAGGAAGATGGCGGCGATATCACGATAGATGATTTAGACCTTATTCCATATAGCGAAAAGGCGCTTTTAAATCAGCAATTCCAACCAGAATCACTGGATTTTGAAAGAACTCTGTTGGTGCACGAGTTATTTGAGCAACAAGTTGCTCGCACCCCACAGCAGGTTGCACTGATCCATAATCAGCAGCAGTTGAGTTACCAGCAACTGAACGAGAGAGCGAATCAATTAGCCCAATACCTAGTCAATCAAGGTTTGCAAAAAGCAGAGCTAGTTGGGGTATGCATTGAGCGGGGTGTTGATATGGCCGTTGCTGTGCTTGGCATACTTAAAGCTGGTGGTGCATATGTTGCGTTAGACCCAAGTTATCCGGCCGAACGTTTAGCCTACATTGCGGATGATGCGGCAATGAGGTTTGTGATCAGCCAACAAGGCGTTGCGCAACAGATCACTTTTGCTGAGCAAATCCAGATTGTTGCTTTAGACGACCCACATCTAAAAGAGCAATTACATCAATATGATACAGCAAATTTATCTGGCCAACATGCATTGAGTGCCGATCAACTTGCGTATGTCTTATATACATCAGGCTCTACAGGAAAACCTAAAGGCGTTCAGATCGCGCATCGCAATGTCGTTGCCTTTGTTAAGTGGGCACAGGTCTACTTTAGTGAAGCTGAACTCAATAAGGTATTAGCGTCTACATCATTGAACTTTGACTTATCGGTATTTGAGTTATTTGCGCCGTTAAGTTGTGGTGGTTGTTGCGTCATTGTTGAAAATATCTTATCTCTGACAGAGTTAGGCTACCAAGATGCTGGCATAACGCTTATCAATAGCGTGCCATCGGGCATTAAGGCAGTGCTTAACGAATCTGCAATCCCAAGTTCTGTGTTGACGATAAACAGTGCAGGTGAACCATTACCTAAAGCCTTGGCGAATGAGCTGCTTGCACACAGCAATGCGCAGCGAGTGGTTAATTTATATGGGCCAACAGAAGACACTGTTTACGCTACTGCACATTCTATCAGCGAGCCCATTGTTGGCGATGTCTTGATTGGTAAACCAATTGCCAACGGTCAAGCCTATATTTTAAATGAACACGGGCAGCAAACACCCATTGGCGTGACCGGTGAGCTTTATTTAGCGGGTGAGCGTCAATCATTAGGTTATATCAACCGCCAGGATTTAACAGACAGTGTGTTTGTAGCCAATCCTTTTTCGACGGATACAGCAAGCAAGTTGTACAAAACGGGTGACCTAGTTTGCTTTCAAACCGATGGGTCAATTGCCTATAAAGGTCGTATAGGCGACCAAGTTAAAATTAGAGGCTTTCGCATTGAATTGGGTGAGATAGAGCATCACCTCAGCCAGTTGCCAATGGTCAATAGTTGCTTGGTGGTCGCACGTGCAGACTCACAAGGCGATCATAAGTTAATTGCTTACGTGCAGTGCCATGAGAGCCGCAGTGAACGTAATGCAACAGATGAGTTAAGACAGGCACTGGCATTAAAACTGCCGCATTACATGATTCCCAGTGTATTTACCATGATAGAGGCATGGCCACTCACACCAAACGGTAAAATTGATAAAAAAGCGCTGCCAGCCCCAGATGTTGCATCACTGCAAAATCAATATGTCGCGCCAAGCAGCAATACCGAAAAAGTGTTGTGTGCACTATGGGCTAAGTTGCTGGACGTTGAGGAACAAGCAATTAGCGCGAATGCTAACTTCTTTGCACTCGGTGGGCATTCTTTGTTAGTCATGCAACTCGTTGCACATATCCGTAATACCTTGTCATGCCAATTAGAGTTTGATCAAGTATTTGCTGCGCGAGATTTACGTGCATTAGCAGCTCTAATCGATGCACAAAAAAGCAAAGATAATTCAACCTACACACAAATCAGTGGCTGCAGTGAAGACACCCTCGTGATGTCCAGCGCACAACAAAGTATGTGGCTGATTGACCGAGCGCAGGGCAATAGTGTGCAGTACAACATGCCACAAGCGATGACAATTCACGGTCACTTTAACCGCGAAATTGCAACGCAAGCAGTTATGCAGATCATTGCTCGCCATCAACCTTTACGTACCATTTATCAAGATCACTGTGGCGCAGCTGTACCGCACTTACGCTCAGCCGATAATTTTTGTATTGAGTACGTAGATTTGAGCAATGAAGATTGCAGTGCGCAACATGCCTTAGTGGAACGTCTATGTACTGAGTTTGCGCTACGCCCATTTGATTTGGCATCAGATTTAATGATCCGAGTAAAGCAACTGCATTTGGGTGATGAAGCACAACAGAACAACGGTATTTTGTTGTTCAACATTCATCATATTGCTTTTGATGGTTGGTCTATTAAGTTGTTCATTCAAGAGTTTAATACGCTTTACACCGCCTTGTCACAAGGTAAAGCGAGCCCTCTTAGCGTTCTGAGCACAACGTATAGCGATTATGCGTGTTGGCAACAAGCACAACTGAGTGACGCGACGGCACACACTCAGCTTGATTACTGGACGAAACAGCTCGCAGGTTTACCTCAAGTTCACAGTATTCCGTTAGATAACCCACGTCCGGCACGACAAAGTTTCAATGGGATTACGCATTTCAGCACCATTAGTTCCGAGACTGCGACCGCTTTACGCGAACTATGCCGTAGCAAAAGTGCGTCATTATTTATGGGCTTGCATGCAATTTTTGCAGCGCTTATTGCCAGATACAGTAATGAACAGGATATTGCCATTGGCACGCCTGTAGCCAACCGTGAACAAGCTGAAATAGCAGATTTGATGGGGATGTTCGTCAATAGCTTGGTACTGCGCAGTGACTTGTCTAACGAGCCGAGCTTTTTAGAACTAATGGCGCAAAGCAAAGAGGTGTTGTTAGAAGCATACGCAAATCAAAAAGTATCATTTGAGCAAGTGGTTGAGCGTTTGCAGCCGTCGCGCAACCTAAGTCACAGCCCGCTGTTTCAGGTGATGATGGTACAAACGGATGAGCAAAATATTGCGTTTGAGTTACCTAATGTCACGTTAGCGCAAGCCCAAATGCGCACCTTGATAGCCAAGTATGACCTAACACTGAGCGTAAAAGAGCAACAAGATGGTGTGCAGCTTGGTTGGGAATACAACTCAGATCTATTTAATGCCGACACGATTGAACGCATGGCTCGTCATTTTGCACACTTGGCTGACGCTTTGGTACGTACACCAACGCAAAGTGTGTTTAAAGCACCATTATTAAATGAAAATGAGCAACAGCAACAATTAGTAAATTGGAACCCGGTGCAGTTGCAAGACAGCACAGCATGTATTCACGAGGTATTTGAAGCACAAGTGCGTGCTTTTCCACAAGCCATAGCGGTTGTTTATGAACAACAAAGCATGAGCTACACCACTTTAAATGAGCAGGCTAATCAATTGGCTCACTACCTGATTGAGCAACGTCAGGTGCAACCTGATATGAGAGTCGGTATTTGCCTAACCCGTTCATTGGATATGATTGTGGCGATTCTGGCGGTATTAAAGGCTGGGGGCGCTTATGTGCCGTTAGACCCAGCATCACCGTCTTCACGAATCAACTATATTCAAAGCGATGCTCAGTTATCGACGGTGATAACGCAATCACACTTAGCGCAGCAATTGCAGTTAGCGGATGATGTTACGGTGTGTTTAGATGATGCGTCATTGCGTCAACAAGTTGCATTACAACCTAACGATAACATTGCCGCATCGGAGCTTGGCTTAGGGCCTAATCACTTAGCGTATGTCATATATACCTCTGGCTCTACAGGTCAGCCTAAAGGGGTACTTATTGAACATCAAAACGTACCTAGGCTATTCAGTGCCAGTGAACAACATTTTGAGTTTAAACAAAGCGATGTTTGGACTTTATTCCACTCTTTTGCTTTTGATTTTTCAGTCTGGGAAATATGGGGGGCATTATTTTACGGCGCTAAGCTGGTTATTGTGCCCCAAGAGGTTACTCGCTCTTCAGCGGAGTTTTTCCAGTTAATTCAAGAGCACAAAGTCACAATTTTGAGCCAAACACCAAGCGCTTTCGCTCAGCTTTCTAACATAGCCTGTACTGATAAAGATGCTCAATCCATAGCAAGGTCAACGTCACTGCGTTATGTGGTGTTTGGTGGTGAAGCGTTGAATTTTGCTGCGCTTTCTTCATGGGTTGCGCTCTATGGCGACGCGACACCGCAGTTAATCAATATGTATGGCATCACAGAGACCACCGTGCATGTTACTTATCAGCGTGTACTACAGAGCGATATTCTCAATCGTAAAGAAGCAAGTGTTATTGGTCGAACGCTCAGTGATTTGAGTGTACAGCTGATGGATGCGCATCAAAACTTGGTGCCTGTTGGTGTCATTGGTGAAATGTATGTGGGCGGCGCGGGTGTCGCAAGGGGATATTTGAATCTACCTGAGCTCACTCAAGCTCGTTTTATTGATAATCCCCATTTTGATGGCAAGCATAGTGAAAGATTATATCGCAGTGGCGACTTAGCTCGTTGGTTGTCTGATGGTTCGCTTGAGTACATGGGGCGTATTGACCATCAGGTTAAAATTCGAGGTTTTAGAATTGAGCTTGGTGAAATTGAGTATGCGCTTGCATCTTTAGCGTCGGTTAATGAAGCAATTGTTATCGATCACCAACTAGCTGGTGGCGAAAAGCAACTGGTTGCTTACGTTACTGCATCTCACGGCGATACGCACAGTCAAACAGACAAAAAAGCTTATGTCGGTGCCATTAAGCAGCAGTTAGCACAACAGTTACCAGAGTACATGGTACCGACGGTGGTGATGGTTTTAGCGTCGTTACCATTGACTGGCAACGGTAAGGTTGATCGCAAAGCGTTACCTACACCGGATCTTTGTGTACAACAAGGGGACTATGTTGCTCCGAGCACCAAAACAGAACACCAGCTTGTGAGTTGTTGGGCACAGTTACTTTCTCTTGATGAAAATGCACTCAGTGTGGAAGCCAATTTCTTTGAAGTGGGAGGAAGTTCTTTACAGTCATCTAGAATGATCCACCTGTGCAACGAACAGTTTGGCATCGCACTGCGTATCAGAGACATCTTCGAATGTCCGACAATTAAGGCGCTGGCAGCTCGAGTAGATGAAGCGCATCAGCAGGTGAACGCTGCGAATATTCAAGCAATGCAGCATTATGTTGCACCTACTCAAGTGCCATTGTCATACACGCAATCACGCATTTGGTTGGTTGAGCAACTCAAAGGTAAAACCTGTGAGCACAACATGCCAATCGTTATAAAAATGCAAGGGCATGTTGATATGCAGATATTACAGCAAGCGATGGACTATATGGTTGCGCGTCATGACAGCCTGCGTACGTTTGTTGATATGCAAGATGGTCAGCCTTATCAAATGGTTAGTGAACAGGTTGCGACAGTATTAAGTTTTGCAGATTTAAGTGACATGCCACAGGCAGACAAAGCGGCTAAGGCGCGCTTACTGGCTTATGAAAATGATGTTCAGCCATTTAATTTGGCAGCGCCTTCATTGTTAAGAGCTACCTTAATTCAGCTAACACAAGCAGATTACCAGTTACACATTAACTTCCATCATATTATCTCAGATGGTTGGTCAATCACTCTATTTGTCAATGAGTTACTTGCTGCTTACGATGCATTTTCTGCACAAAAACAGCCTCATCTACCAGTATTGAAATTTAACTACCAAGATTTTGCTCTGTGGCAACAAGCATTTTTACAAAGCGAGCAAGCACACAGCCAAGCGGCATTTTGGAAGCAGTATTTACAAGGCTGTAACGAGCAAATTACCCTGCCATATCAACACAAAGTGGCGAGTGCAAAAGCGCAAGGCAAGAATGTTGTTAGAGCAAAAATTAACAATACCCTGACGGCATCACTGAACAAACTCGCCGCGCGTCATCAAGGCAGCTTGTTTAATGTCATGCATGCTGCACTTGCATTGTTAATTGGTCGCGTAAGTGGCGAGCAAGACTTTAATATTGGCATCCCAGTAACTGGGCGCAATATTGCCGGCACTGAAAACATTTTAGGTGCTTTCCTTAATAATTTACCTATTCGTACACAATTAGATTTAGCTCAGCCATTTTCGCATATGCTTAGCCGTGAAGTGAAAAATGTAGCAGCAGTTTTATCAAATCAAGATTTGCCATTTGAGCATATTCTAACGCTGAGTGAGGCAAAGCGTACAAACGATACTACGCCATTGTTCCAAATCTTCCTCAACATGTTGAGTCTACCAGAGGTGGAGTCTGCCAACGACGCGTTTAGCGTATCGTTAGAAAAAGGCTCTGATGTGGGCAGTAAGTTCAATATCACTTTCTATATTGTCCCAACAGATTCGGGCATGGAGATCCACTGTAACTTCAACAACAAGTTGTTCGCAGTGCCTGATATTGAGCGACTAGTAGCTCAATACACCCTGTTGTTAGAGCAATTATCAGAAAATAGCGATAAAGCGTGTGGACAATATCAGTTAGTTCAGACAACAGACTTTGTACCGCAGTTAACACAATCTTTATCACTGTCTTGGCAAGGTCCTGTGCATCAGTGTTTTGAACAAGTTGCTGAGCAAATGCCAAGTAATGTTGCCTTGCGCTTTAACACTAAACAGTGGCGATACGATGAACTTAATTCAATCGTTAACTACTATGCTCAGCAGTTGGCACAAGCGGGTGTTAGAAGCGGTGACACGGTCGCAATCATGACCGAGCGTTCAGATGCACTGGTCATCGCTACCTTAGCGGTACTCAAAGCAGGCGCAGCATTTATGATGCTCTCTAAAACCGTGCCAGCAAGACGCATCTTACAACAGATGCAAGCGGTACCACCTAAGGTATTGATCAGTCTAAGTACTGAAGAAACGATTGACGATAAAGTGCAAGCGCACATTACGCAAATTGGTTGTGCTCGGGTTGATGTTATCGCCGATAAACATATTGCAACACAATATCTAACTGCAGAAAGGTTTGTTGGTCCTGAGATTGCCGCAGATGCGCCTGCATGTATTGGTTTTACTTCCGGTACTTCTGGCCAGCCTAAAGCCGTGATTGGTCGCCATAGTGCATTGAGCATCTTTATGCCCTGGATGCGTGAGGCTTTCTCACTCAATGTCGACGATCGCTTCGGTATGATGTCTGGGCTTGTGCATGACCCATTGCAGCGCGATATGTTTACACCTTTGTGCATGGGGGCGACGTTATGTATCCCACAAGAGCAAGACTATGATGTTGCTCGTTTAAATGACTGGTTGTTAGACAACCAAATTTCAGTGCTTCATTTAACACCAAGTCTTGGCAACATGCTAAGTGGCTCGGTAGAGCGCCCGATAGAATCTCTGCGCAAAGGCTTCTTTGTGGGTGAGGCGTTGACGACTGCTCATGTACGCAAGTTTAAAGAGTTTGCGCCAAATCTGTCTGTGGTGAACTTATACGGCTCTACTGAAACCAGCCGTGCAGTGAGCTACTTCAACGTAGACACGCATCTTGATTACAACAATACCGATGAGATTGTGCCGGTAGGCTGCGGTATTGGCGGTGTGCAATTGGTGCTATTTAATTCGCAAATGACACCGTGTGGTGTTGGCGAAGTGGGCCAAATTGGTGTGCGCAGTGAACATCTATCACTGGGTTATGGCAATGATGTACAACTAAACAAAGAGAAATTCATTCAAACTCCCGGCTCAACAAAGCCCGGCGATGTTATCTATCTTACAGGGGATCTAGGCTACTACCGCGCCGATGGCAATGTGACCTGTCTTGGACGCATGGATAAGCAGGTGAAAATCCGCGGCTTTAGGGTCGAGCTTGCTGAAATTGAAGCGGTACTCAAACGCCACGAAAGCGTGCACCAAGTAGCAATTACAACACAGGCGCGCGCTGATGAGCTGATGATTGTAGGCTGCGTGGTGCTAGCAAAAGGCCATGAACAGAGCAACCAAACAATTCGCACATGGCTTGCTGAGCGTTTACCTGACTACATGGTGCCTGCACATTTGGCCATCGTTGAGCAGATCCCGATGACCGAAAATGGCAAGCTAGATAGCAACAAGTTAAGCGAGTTAATCCTCATTGCTGGCCCCAGCGAACTGGAGCCACCAGCCAATGAACTCGAAACACAATTACTAGCAATATGGCGAGAGCTACTGGGCGTTGAGCAAATTAGCATGCTTGATGACTTCTTCTCAATTGGCGGCCATTCGCTACTTACAACCCGATTACTAGCAAAAGTTAAGCAACAGTTTGGTGTAGAGATTGAGTACAAGGCGTTCTTTGATGACAGCTCAATCCGCGCAATCGCCGCGCATATCGAAAGCGTGAAACTGGCTAACTCAGTACTTAAATCAAACAAAAACAAAAATAAGGTGATCTTGTAATGCCTAAACAAACTTCACAAGAACTGACGAAACAAGAAACCTATGCATCTGAAAATACGTCATTTTTATCATCATGTAATACCACTTTACATGATTATATGAAAAACAATCGCGATGCAGCGGGTCAGATTTTAAAACAAATCAAAGCACAGCCTCATGATGGCGGATTTCAAGCACACTATGGTGTTGAACCTTGGCCTGTCGTGTTGTCGTCACATCGTATTGATGAGTTCAAAGAGTTTGTCAAAGAGTTGCCGTATATCGCAATAACGGTATTGAAAAATTACTTTGGCAATGATGTAGAAGGGTTTTGTGACTACTTCGACAGTAGCAAAGATGTTTTCGATTTGTTGAATGAATCAACCATTCATGTTGACGAGATTATTTGTCGTCATGACATCCTTTACAGCAGTCAGCAGTTAAAGCTGCTGGAAATGAATATGGGCACCAACATTGGTGGTTGGGAGCTGGATTGGTTACATGCTGATACGCTCAAAGCGATTAGCAGTGTTGCACCTTTAGTGGATAAAGATATTGCTTATCGTCCGGTTATCAATGGCCTGACTGATGCGCTAGCTAAATCGGTAAAAGCGCTGAAAAAAGATAGTAAAACCGGCAACATCCTGTTTCGTGCGACCAAGTTGCAACCAGCCGGCATGGAGATGATGGCGCAATATATTCAAAGCCATTACCAAGCGAGCGAACATTATCAAGGCGGACAAGTGTTTTTCTTCGCTGACATGGCTGATCTGCAGTTTAAGAATAACAATCGAGTGTACTTCCAAGGCCAAGAAATGGATGCGGTTTTATTACTTGATAGAGATATGCCACCGAGCCTTTATCGCAAGTTAGACATGGCGTATATCGCACAGCATATTCTTTTCCCAGATAGTGTAGTACATAGCCTGATTGGCAGTAAAACGTTGATGGCTTTACTGCATGAACCAAAAGCAAAAGTGCTGCTCAGTGAGCAGCAAGTAGCATGGGTTGAGCAACACGTACCTTGGACAGTTAGGGCTAATCAAGACACCGTGCTATGGCAAGGCGAATCGCATGAACTAAGTACATTGCTGCTGGCACAACAAGATCAATTTGTAATCAAAAAATCTCACTCATTGCAGGGTAAAGATGTCTTCATTGGTAAATATACCAGCGACAGTGAGTGGGCAGAGTTAGTTCGCGAACTCAGCGGTCAAGGTGGTTGGATTGTGCAGCAGTTTTGCCCTTCAGACGTGATAAACAGTGCCAATGAACACTGCCATATTCAACCTGTGATCCCCGTGCTTGCCGCATTTGGATTTGGTGAGGTTTATAACGGCTCAATTGCTCGTGGCGTACCAGTGCATCTAGATCAAGGAGTTGTAAACTTAGGTCGTGGCGCTGAAATCATCGTGTTGTTAGAAGATAGAACGCCTGTTAGCAATAAAACTGCTGACGAGGATTACACCGCTTCTTTGGCAAATAATCAGCATCATTCAAAACTATTTAGAGAAATGATGGAAGCATTATCCGTTGATGAAGTAATGCAGCAGTATCAACTAAGCACGGATATTGATGGTGTGCCTGATTTTATGCGCCACTATGAATATACGATTTCGGCGTGGCCCTTTGTTATTTCTAGACAGCAAGTGGCGCAATTTAATGACTTTATCAAGCCATTAGTTGAGCTTATGTATCGTGCGGTCGATGTGTATTTTGCCCAAGACAGTAGCAAATTTGCGAACTACTTAGATGAGCCTGCGATTGTTTTTGACTTGTTAAAAAGAGCCAAAGTTGACCCGCGCGATCTACTGATCCGTCATGACATTATTTTCTCTGAGCAGGCATTCAAATTACTCGAAATCAACGTAGGGTCAACGGTAGGTGGTTGGCAGCATGACTGGGTGAACTGTGTGTTCGACAAATCTCTAGCCCTCAGTGATAAAACGGCAAATTGGGACTTAACGTATCGTGATGTAACGGCAAAAACCTTCGCAGCTATCAGCAGCACAATTCGTCGTACCAAGCCAAACGCACAAGGCAATATTTTACTTTATTCTCGCGGTGAGCAGGATATGGCGCAGTTCGATAGCTTTAAGCAAAGCTATTGTGAACTATATCAACGCGTTGCTAAGTTTTCGCAAGGAACCATCTACTTCTTTAGTGATTTTGCCCAGCTGCAGTTTAGCAATGATGGCCAAGTACTATTTGACGGTAAAACAATGGATGCGGTGTTACTGACCGTAGGTGAAGATGTGGAAATTCCACGCACCACCATGATGCGCCTGGTATCCAGTTATTTGGGTGGCAAAATCGTGTTTCCAGATAACCCAATCCATGCCGTTTTAGGTAACAAGACCATGCTGGCATTGATGCATGAGCCAGAACTTCATGCACAGCTTGATGAGGCATCGGTTGCATTCATCCAACGCTACATTCCATGGACCATCAAGGTCAATCAAAAGCAAGTCGCATGGCAAGGCAAAATACACGACCTAGAAACTTTACTACTTGAAAACAAAGATCAATTTGTTCTTAAAAAAGCGCGTTCATTGCAAGGCCGAGATGTGTTTATTGGTCGTTACATGAGTGATGAGCAATGGCAAGCATGTTTTAACAAAGTACGTGATGACAATGGTTGGTTGGTGCAGCAGTTCTGCAAACCAGGCCCTGTGGTTGCCAGCTCACAGTCTTCTGAAATTGGTATCTATGAGCCAGTTTGGGGCATTTTCGATCTAGATAATGAATACAGCGGTGCCTTTGTAAGGGCAAAAAGTAAAGGACAAGGGAACGGCATCATCAACTCAGCCGCTGGTGCCATAGAGTTCTCAGTGTTCGAAGAAACAAACAATAAACAACAAAAATTAGTTCTGTAAGTGGTTCAAGGAAACAAAAAATGAAAATAGTAAACATCATAGCTGAATGTGCAAAGCAACAAGTTGAGTTAAGCGTTAATGGTAATGATCTAGAAGTTTCTTTTGACCAATACCCATCAGAAGAACTAATTGCAAACTTACGTGAGAAAAAGGCGGATATCGTCGCATTTATTCAGGCTCAGCAAAACGCCACTCGTGCAGATGCGGATGCCATCACACCAGTCAGTAGAGAAGGCAAATTACCGCTGTCTTTTACTCAACAACGTTTGTGGCTTGCAAACAAAGTAGAGGGTGGCAGTGTTCATTACAATATGCCTGCGCGTTTGAAGCTGACCGGCGCATTAGACTTTGCTGCTTTAGAGCAAGCGTTTGCAACCATTGTGTCACGTCACGAAAGCTTACGTACACAGTTCCTTGAAGATGAACAAGGGGAACCTTATCAGCAAATTAAACAAGATTATCAGTTTAATGTTCACTACACCGACTTATCTCATTTAGAAGGTGAAGAACTTGACGCCAGACGCAATGACATTGCGCAAAGTGAAGCGCAGCAAGGGTTTGATTTAGAAAGTGATTTAATGTTGCGAGTGCAAGTGTTGAAAGTACAGGCCGATAGCCATGAAGTGCTGGTTACCATGCATCATATTGCCTCAGATGGCTGGTCGTTGGGTATTTTGGTTGATGAATTCAGCAAGCTGTACAGCGCATTTAGCCAAGGGCAAGATAATCCCCTTGCGCCACTCGATATTCAATATGTTGACTACGCACAATGGCAGCGTAACTGGCTCAAAGGAGATGTGCTGGAAGAGAAGTTATCGTATTGGAGTGAGCAATTAGCTAACCTGCCAGCGGTGCATAGTTTACCTTTGGATTACCCACGCCCTGCAAAGCAAAACTTTACAGGCCGTACTTACCAATCACACATTGATGCGGAAACAACCCAGAAATTAAACGCATTGTGTAAAACCAAAGGGGCCACATTATACATGGGCCTAAATGCCATCTTCAGTGTGTTATTAGCACGTTATAGCAACGAACGAGACATTGTGATCGGGTGCCCAATTGCAAACCGAGAGCAAGCTGAAATTGCGCCATTGATTGGCTTTTTCATCAATACATTAGTACTGCGTAGTAATTTAGCTGATGAGCCTAGCTTTAATGAGTTGTTAGAGCGTACCAAGCAAATGATGCTAGATAGCTACAGCCACCAACAAGTGCCTTTTGAGAAAATCGTAGAAAAACTTGTACCTACTCGCAGTTTAAGTTTCAGTCCGTTATTTCAAATTGTATTGGCACTGCATAACAACGAACAACACGAATTATCACTGCCAGGGATCACGCTGAGCAATGTAGAGCAAGGGGGCGATATTGCAAAATATGACCTGCTACTAAACGTCAGTGAAAGCGAGCAAGGTCTGACATTAGGTTGGGAATACAGCACGGCATTGTTCCGTGAAAACACGATTGCAACCATGGCCGAGCATTTTAGTAACTTACTGCAGGTAATGCTGGCACAGCCTGATACTTCGGCATTTGTATTACCTATGTTAAGCGAGCCTGAAGTCGCGTTAATGCAAAAGCAGTGGAATACAACTGAAGTAGAATACGATAAGTCATTGTGTGTTCATCAGTTATTTGAACAACAAGCAGCACTTAACCCTGAGCATATTGCCGTTGAATTTAAAAATGAACGTCTCACTTATCAGCAGCTTAATAGTAAAGCTAATCGCTTAGCAAACCTACTGATTGAGTCTGGCGTAGAGCCGGGCTCTAAGGTGGGGATCTATTTAGAACGTTCGACTGAACTGTTGATTGCCGTATTGGCGACTATGAAAGCGGGCGCGGCTTATGTACCACTAGAGCCTAGCTACCCAAGCAAGCGTATCGAAGCCATCTTAGCTGATGCAGAGATTGAAGTTGCGTTATTAAATTCAGCGCTTATGGAATCATTCCCAATATCGGGTGTGGATGTGCTTACCCTAGATAATGCAGCAACTGATGAGCAGTGGATGTGCGAGTACAGTGATGAAAACCTCTCTAAGGATGAGGTCGAAACTAGCGCCCAAAGCTTAGCCTACATCTTGTACACATCAGGCTCAACAGGTCGTCCAAAAGGCGTTATGGTGCCACATCAAGGCGTTGTTAACTACTTAACGCACGCCCAAACGCATTACTTAAACGAGACGCTTATTGGGTCGGTGGTGAGTTCTCCTTTGGCATTCGATGCAACATTGACCACGTTATTAACGCCGTTGACAGTAGGTAAAGTGGTCAGAATTCTCCCTGCAGGAGAAGGGGAATTAGATAGTCTAACCAAACAGTTTGCTGATGAAAGCGCGTGGCTGTTCAAGATAACACCAGCACACTTAGAAGCTCTGTCACAGATGCTGCCAAAAGACGGAAGCAATACAGCTCAACATCACGTTGTAGTCGGTGGTGAGCAGTTGACTCAATCACTGCTTGCGCAGTTTAGAGCACACTTACTGCCTAACACCACCTTTACCAATGAGTATGGCCCGACAGAGACGGTTGTGGGCTGCAGTACTTACACGATTACGCCACAAAGCGATGAACAGCCAGATGGTAGCGGTGCTATCCCGATAGGTAAACCTATCTGTAATACCCGTTTGTACGTGCTATCAGCCGATATGCAAGCACAGCCAATTAACAGTGTTGGTGAGCTATACATTGCTGGTGATGGGGTAACTTTGGGTTACTTAAACCGCGATGAGCAAACTCAACAGAGCTTTATCACACATCCTCAGCTGGGTGCGCAAAAGCTCTACCGTACGGGCGATTTAGTGCGTTGGCGCGGCGATGGTGAATTGGTATTTGTAGGGCGTGCCGATCATCAAGTAAAAGTGCGCGGTTTTAGAATCGAGCTAGGTGAAATTGAGCACGCACTGCGCAGCATCGAAGGCGTGCGAGATGCGTTAGTGATTGCTAATACTCAAGATGCTGACAGCAAGCTGGTGGCTTACGTTGTGCCAACACAGTTCCCAGCTGAAGGGGAAGCTCAAAGCTCTGCTAAAGCGGCACTTGCTAGCGACTACCTAAATAAGATCCGTCAAGAATTACCAAGCTATATGGTGCCAAGTCACTGCGTTGTACTGGCAAGCATGCCGTTAACTGAAAACGGCAAAGTTGACCGTAAGGCCTTACCAGACCCAGATGGCAATGAACTATTAACCGCACAATACGTTGCGCCAAGCAACGATGTAGAGCGCTTGCTATGTCAAAAATGGCAAACGTTATTACAAGTGGAACGTGTAGGGGTCACCGATAATTTCTTTGACCTTGGCGGTCACTCATTAACGGCTACACGTTTGATCACGCAAGTAAACCAAGAGCTGGGACTGAGCCTTTCCTTACAACTTATTTTCGACATGCAAACAGTCTCAGAGATGGCTGCGCACATAGAGTTCTTGCAAGTACAACAAGCAATGGCAGCCAAGCAAAGCGAAGTAACCAATCAAGCAACACCAGAAGAGGTGGAGTGGTAAGATGAATAATTTAAAAGATTTCCTAACTGATTTATATAAGCGTGGTATCCACCTATTTGTGGAGCAAGGCAAACTAAAATCACGCGCAGAAGCGGGCGCCATTACTGCTGAGATTGGTGCGCAAATAAAAGCGCATAAAGAGGCAATTATTGCGTTGCTTGAGCAAACTCAAGCCGCTCAAGTAAACAATCAACGCATTGAAAAAGCTCCACAGGATGCGAAAAAACCGTTGTCTTTTTCACAGCAAAGCTTGTGGATGCTGGATCACATCGGCGGTGGCAGCAGTCACTACAACATCCCAGGGGCGCTTAAATTTACAGGCGATCTCAATGTTGATGCACTGCAAAATGCATTTGCAACCATTATTGAAAGACACGAAAGCTTACGTACGTATTTTGTGTATGGCGACGATGAACAACCCGAGCAGGTTGTTCATGATGGACAAGCCTTTGCTGTAGAAATGATTGACTTGTCAGAGATCAGTGCTGATGACATTGAGCAAGAACTGAAGCAACGCATTGAAAAAGAAGCGCAAACGCCGTTTGATTTTTCAAAAGACTTAATGCTTAGAGCGCAACTCTTAAAGCTCAATGAGCAGTCACATGTACTGCTGTTTACCATGCACCATATTGCCTCAGACGGTTGGTCAATGGGGGTCTTGGTACAAGAGCTAAAAACCCTTTATTCGGCTTACTCTCAAGGCCAAAATAATCCGTTGGCACCTTTGGCCATCCAGTATAGCGACTATGCTTACTGGCAAAGAAACTGGTTACAAGGCGAAGTATTAGAGCAACAGTTAGATTACTGGGGTGAGCAACTTAAAGACTTGCCAGAGGTGCATCAACTACCATTAGATCGCAACCGTCCAAAAGAGCAAACATTTGATGGTGATCTGTATGTTTGGCTAGTTGATAAGGGGGTTAAGCAGCAATTAAAAGCGCTCTGTCAGCGCCAAGATGCAACCATGTTTATGGTGATCCACGCGGCATTTTCTGCGCTACTTGCGCAATACAGTTCTGAGACAGACATTGTTGTTGGTAGCCCGATTGCAAACCGTGAACAATCAGAAGTAGAAGCGCTTATCGGTTTCTTTGTTAATACCTTAGTGCTGCGCAGCGACTTATCTGAAAATCCAACGTTTACGCAGTTGATAGAGCAAAGCAAAGCCATGTTGCTCGGTGCATATAAGCATCAGCAAGTGCCGTTTGAGCAACTTGTTGATAAATTAAAACCTGCTCGTAACCTTGCTTACAGCCCACTTTTCCAGATCATGCTAGTGCTGCAAAACAATGAGCAAGGCGCATTAGAATTACCCGATGTGCAATTGGAGGTGTTAAAACAAGAGGAAAAAATCACCTCTAAATATGACATCACCTTGAACGTGACAGAAGTAGATCGTGGTCTTATTTTGGGTTGGGAATTCAACACCAACCTGTTCGATCGCAGCACCATTGAAAGTTTATCTAGCCATTTTGAGCAGTTGCTCAGTAGCTTAGTCACGGCGCCAGAGCAACCTGTACTGGCTGCAAATATGCTAACTGACGCTGAGCGTCAGCTGGAGCTGTCTACTTGGCAAGCCAAGGAAACGTTTGACACCCCTCACTGCATTCATGCGTTGTTTGAGCAACAAGCACAGCTGCATCCAGATGCCACGGCCTTGGTATTTGATGCACCTGAGAGTGCTCGTCAGTCACTCACTTATCAACAGTTAAATGAGCGAGCAAACCAGTTAGCGCACTACTTGTTAGCACAAAAGCAAATCACCCCAGACACTTTGGTTGGGGTGTGCGCTGATCGTTCTCTCGACATGTTGGTTGCTATTTTAGCCACTTTAAAAGCTGGTGGTGCATACGTCCCTCTTGACCCTGCACATCCAGAGTCACGTTTACGTCATATTATTGAAGATTCGGCGATTGAGATGGTACTGACTCAATCTCATCTCGTTAAACTACCGGGCTTTGAGCACATTGATACGGTATGTTTAGACGATGACGTGCTGTTAAACACGGTGGCGCAATATCCTGTACACAACATTCCTGCATCACAACTTGAGTTAACGCCAAGTAATCTTGCTTATGTGATTTATACCTCAGGGTCAACCGGTCTGCCTAAAGGGGTACTTGTTGAGCATCAAAATGTTTGCCGTTTATTTGATGCCACAGAGTTTGGTTTTTCATTTGGCGCTGATGATGTTTGGACTATGTTCCACTCATTTGCATTCGATTTCTCAGTATGGGAAATCTGGGGCGCATTAGTATACGGTGGCACATTAGTTGTGGTGCCAAAAGAAGTGGCTCGCTCGACCAGCGATTTTTATCAGTTGCTGGTTGATGAGCAGGTGACGGTACTAAACCAAACACCAACTGCGTTTGCACAGCTAGTGAGCGTTGCGCTTGAAAATGTGCAGCCGCTGGCGCTGCGCTATGTGGTCTTTGGTGGTGAAGCACTGAATCTACAATCGCTACATGCATGGGTGAATCAATTCGGTGATGACGCACCGCAGCTTATTAATATGTACGGCATTACAGAAACTACCGTGCATGCCAGCTTTAAGCGCATTACTCGCGAAGATATCACCAGCAAAGGTGAAGCCAGTATGATAGGTGTGCCACTACGGGACTTGGATATTTTGCTGCTTAATGCGCAGAAAAATCTAGTGCCAGTGGGCGTGGTCGGTGAAATGTATGTGGGTGGTGCGGGTGTAACGCGCGGTTATTTAAACCGTCCAGAGCTGACCGCTGAGCGTTTTATTGACAACCCGTTTTATGATCAAAATGATGCGCTGAGCAGCCCACGCCTTTATCGCAGTGGTGACTTAGCTCGTCGCATGCCTGATGGCTCTTTAGAGTACCTAGGACGTATCGATAACCAAGTTAAGATCCGTGGTTTTAGGATTGAACTGGGTGAAATTGAGCATGCGCTATTGTGCCATGAACAAGTGAATGATGCCGTTGTACTTGCTAAGCAAACAGACAACGGGGATAAGCGTTTAGTCGCCTATGTGGCAAGTGATGTTGTAAGTCATGGTGATGAGCAACAAGTTAAAACGGCGCGTTTTGAATTTACAGAGTCGCTACGGTTAGCATTAAGCGATAGCTTGCCAGAGTACATGGTTCCTCAGCTGTTTGTTATTCTTGATAAATTGCCGTTGACTGGCAATGGTAAAGTGGATACCAAGGCGCTGCCTGAGCCGGATGTATCGGCTCAGCAAGGACAATACGTTGCTCCACGCAACGATGTTGAAGCTGCCCTGTGTACGATATGGCAAGAAGTGTTGCGCGTTGAACAAGTGGGTATTACCGACAACTTCTTCAAACTCGGTGGCGATTCTATTTTATCGATCCAGGTTGTGTCACGTGCGGTACGTGCGGGATTACACTTTAGTGTTAAAGCGTTGTTTTCAGCACAAACCATTGAAAAACTTGCACCAGTGGTTAAGTCTGGCGGTAAAGTACTGGCGTCACAAGAAGCCGTAACGGGTTCACAAGTATTGCTCCCAATCGATCATGTGTTTTTTGCCGATGAAACTGACTTACATCATTATAACCAGTCGGTATTACTGACAACACCTGTGGATTTTGACTCTCAAGCATTGCCTAATATTGTTGCCAAACTATATGAACGTCACGATGCACTAAGGCTGCAGTTTGCTAAACAAGACGATGCGTGGCAGGGCGAATATGCACCACTGACGGATGAACTGATTGCACAAGCGGTGATCACCAAGTCATGGAGCAACAGCAGTTTTGACAATTTACATGACGTTGCCAGTGCTTATCAAGAAAGCTTAAATCCTGAAAAAGGTCAGTTGCTTAAAGCAGTTTATTTTGCTCCTGAAACAGCGATGGCAGGGCGTTTACTGATTGTTATTCATCACCTTGCAGTCGATGGTGTGTCATGGCGTGTACTACTTGAAGATATTGAAAAGTTGTATGGCCAGTGGCAAAACGGTGAAACACTGAAGCTTGAAAGCAAAACGTCATCTTATCAGCAATGGGGTGAGTTCTTAGCTGAGTACGCACACAGTAGCGAGGTTACTGCGCAAAGAGATTACTGGTTAGAAGGGTTTGCTGTCGATGTAGCACCGCTACACCAAGTATTGCCAAAAGCAGATACCAGTGCGCAAGGAGCAAGTTCAGTTAACTTTGAACTACCAGCACAATTAACCGAGCAATTACTTCGTCACAGTAATAGCGCTTATCGCACGCAAATTAATGAATTGTTGCTATCAGCTATTTTACTGGGTGCTCATCATACCGCTGATGTGAATGCTGTGCGCTTAGATCTTGAAGGTCACGGCCGTGAAGAGCTCAGTGATAAATTCGATTTAAGCCAAACCGTAGGTTGGTTTACCACTATCTTCCCACTCACGCTAAGCATGCAAGCTGGGGCGTCGTTGGAAGATCTGATCTGTGCAGTTAAAGAGCAGTATCGCGCCATTCCACAAAAAGGCATTGGCTATGGTTTATTACGTTATTGCGCACAAGATGAAGCATTTGCTCAGCTACCTGCCAGTGAGATGGTATTTAACTACCTAGGGCAGTTTGACCAAGTTGCTAATGACGACAGCGCGTTTGGCAAAGCGAATGAATTTGCAGGTAATAACATCAGTGCGGCACGCAAGCCAAGCAACCCGCTCACCATTAACTGTATGATAAGTGAAGGTCGTTTACAGGGCTCACTGACATTTACCAAAGCGTTATATAGCACACAAAGCATGCAGACGCTGTGCGACAACATTGTTGGTGCATTGAGCCAGATCATTGAGCATTGTATGAGTGTTGAACACGGACGTTACACTCCTTCTGATTTCCCACTGGCTAATGTGCAAGACCAAGAACTACAGCAATGGATTGGCGCAACCGATGTGGCTGATTTGTATCCTGCCGTAGGTATGCAGCAAGGCTTGTTATTCCACAGCATGCTTCATAGTGGCAGTTTTGTGGTACAAAACGTACTGCGCTTTGAGCACCTTGATTGCGATAAGTTTAAGCAAGCATGGCACCAAGTGGCACAGCGTCACAACGTATTTAGAACCTCATTTGTTGGTATGGACTCAGGCAATGTACACCAAGTAGTGCATGCGCAAGTATCTATTCCTTGGCTAGAAGAAGATTTATCACAACTTGACGGTGATGCACAAAAAGCTAAGCTAGAAGCATATCGCCAAGCAGACCAACAGCGTGGCTTTACACCAGAAGAAGCCCCATTAATGCGCTTTAGAGTGCTGCATATGGGTAATGATGTACAGCAAGTCATTTGGTCTTATCACCATGCCTTAATGGATGGCTGGTGTATTCCACTGGTGATTGGGGAAGTGACAGAATGCTATCGTGCATTATTAAAAGGTGAGCAAGCAAACTTAAGAGCCGTTCGCTCATATCATGATTATGCTGCTTGGTTGGCACAGCAAGACCCGCAACAAGCGATAGACTATTGGACTAAGACGCTGGCATCGATTGCACAGCCAACAGCGTTACCACTATTGAGTAGCGAAGAAGTCGCAGCGAGTACCACCGAAGAGCATGATGATTTCAGTATCATTTTTGATAGCGAGCAAACTGAGAAGCTGGTTGCCTTAGCACAATCATCGCAATCAACGGTGAACTTAATTGTACAAGCTGCCTGGGCGCTGTTATTAGCCAGATACAATGGTACTGACCAAGTTACCTTTGGTGCGGTTACATCGGGTCGTCCACCGGAACTGGATGGTGTTGAGGAAATCATCGGGTTATTTATTAACAGCTTGCCAGTTGTGGTAAACATTGATGAAAGCCTTAGCGTAGAGCAATGGCTGGCTCAGTTACACCAACAGCAAATCGAAAGAGAAAGCTACAACCACGTTCCGCTACATGAAATTCAGCAGTTGAGCGCACATGAGCATGCCTTATTTGACAGCTTAATCGTATTTGAAAACTATCCAGTAGACGACGCCATTGACGAAAAAGCCTCTGATGCAGCTTTGAATTTACAAGAGGTTGAGTCATATACAGGCACTAACTATGGCATCACGCTGGTAGCGGATCTGGCGCGTACTTTATCAATTAAATTCGAAGTTCGACGCGGCCTACTTGCACAATCACAAATTGAACAAATTGCGCAGCACTTACAAGAGCTTATCTTAAATTTTGCGAAGGAATCTGCAAGCCCAATTACACGTATTGGCATGCTTAACGAGACCCAGCTAACGCATCAATTGGTTGATTTGAATAACAACATGGGTGAATACCCAGAAGATGTATGTATGCACCAGTTGTTTGAAGCGCAAGCTGCAAAGGTGCCTGATGCGATTGCCCTAGAGTTTGAGTCACAGCAATTGAGCTTTGCACAGTTAAACCAGCGCGCTAACCGACTTGCCCACTTACTCATTGAAAGTGGCGCTGAGCACGGAGACTGCGTAGGGATTTACCTTGAGCGCTCTATCGAGATGATGATTGCCATTTTGGCTGTTATGAAAGCGGGTGCAACTTATGTACCGATGGAGCCAAATGGTCCTGTTGAACGCGCGCAAATGATCCTTGAAGATGCCAATGTTGACATTGTGTTGCTACACAGTGACTCGATGGAAAGCTTGCCAATCAAGGGTATCGATGTTTTGTTGATGGATGATGCATCAGACGACGAGCAATGGTTAGAAGAGTATTCGGATGACAACCCTGATGTGGATGAAACACAAGTAACGCCGCAAAGCTTGGCTTATATTCTGTTTACATCGGGCTCGACAGGTCGCCCTAAAGGGGTGATGGTGCCTCATCAGGGCTTAGTGAACTATCTTACTCATGCACATCAGCAGTATTTAACACCGACAATGAGTGGCTCGATTGTCAGCTCGCCATTATGTTTTGATGCAACGATCACCACATTACTGACACCATTATGTGTGGGTAAAACCGTGACACTGTTGGCGGATAATGATGAAACACTAAGCTTGTTATCGCAGCAGCTAATGAGTGATTCGCCGAAGTTATTCAAAATTACGCCTGCGCACTTAATGGCATTGGCGTATATGCAAAATGACGATGCGTCATCAAATGCAGCCCATACCATCGTCATTGGTGGTGAGCAGTTAACGGTGCAAACGCTGACTAAGTGGAAATCTCAGTTACTTCCTAATGCTTCATTCGTTAACGAATATGGCCCGACGGAAACTGTGGTTGGTTGTAGTACATATACAGTCAACACGCTTGAAGACTTAGCACGCTGTGAGCACGCAGTGCTTATCGGTAAACCGATTTTAAACACCAATTTATATGTAATTAACGCAGGGCGTATAGCACCTTTTGGGGCGTCTGGTGAGCTATACATCGGTGGCGCGGGTGTGACGCAAGGCTACCTTGCTCGTGAGCAATTAAGCGCAGAAAAGTTTGTTACTCATACTTTTGAAGATGGTCGTACAGAGCGTCTATATCGCACCGGAGACTTAGTATGTTATCGCGACGAGGGTAACTTAGAATTCATAGGTCGTATTGACGAGCAATTTAAGCTACGCGGTTACCGTATCGAGCCGGGCGAAATTGAAAACTTGCTCAACAAGTTTGCAGGTGTAGACGAGTCATTGGTGATGCTTGTTGGTGAGGGCGAAGAGCAACACTTGGCAGCATACTTAGTGTGCACTCACATCAGTGACAAAGAAGCTCTAGAGCACGCATGTGGCGGCCAAATTAGCGAGTATTTAGAAGACAAAGTACCGAGTTATATGGTGCCTTCAACATACTATGTCCTGGAAGAATTCCCAGTTACGCTCAATGGTAAAATTGATCGAAAAGCGCTGCCAGCTCAAGGTGGCATGAGTTTGCAAGTTGAAGTAACGGCACTGCAAACAGACACCGAACATTGGTTAGCGCAGATGTGGCAAGATATTTTGGGTACGCAAGAGATCGGTGCAAGCACTGATTTCTTTAAAGCGGGTGGTCACTCTTTGTTGGCAATGCGCTTTATCAGTGCGTTGGCTAAGCAAAAAAATGTTGAAATTACACTCAATGCATTGTTTGAGCACAGTATCCTTGCGGATTTAGCTGCGCATATCGACGCGCAGGCGCGTCAGGAGTTTGTGGCGATTAAGCCTGTCGACAGAGCGCAACCATTGCCACTGTCTTACCCACAAAGACGTTTGTGGTTTATTGACAAGTTTGGTCAAGGCAGTGCGCAATACAATATGCCTATTGCTATCCGCCTTAAAGGTCGTCTGGATGAAACGCTTTTAGAATCAGTATTTACGCAGATCATTGAACGCCATGAAGTGCTGCGTACGACTTATCATGACCACACCGCAGGTCCGGTACAAGTGATTGCCAAAGAACACGGCTTTAAGATGAAGCGCCATGACTTAAGCGCTATGGCTGTGAACAGCGTTGAGCAAGATCAGGTTTTAAATCAACTGGTTGCACAAGAGGCGGCAAAACCTTTCGACTTGAGCCAAGACTTAATGCTACGCGTAAACCTGGTGGTATTGTCTGAGCAAGAGTATGTGGTGCAATTTGTGATGCACCATATCGCGTCAGATGGTTGGTCGTTAGATATCATCGTGAACGAATTTGTTGAGCTTTATCGCGCAGGTTACCAAGGTGTCGAGGCACAGTTGAGCTTATTACCTGTTCAGTATGCGGATTTTGCACATTGGCAAGTAACAGACTATGCCGAGCAGCAGTTAGCTGATCAGCTTGGCTACTGGACACAGCAACTGGCGGGCGTACCACAGCTACATAACTTACCGCTAGATAAGAGTCGTCCTGCAAAACAGCAATTTGCTGGTGGCGGCTACGATGATGTGATTGATGGCGCGCTTTTAGAGCAGTTACAAAGCGTTGCTAAAGCCAACGGCGTCACCTTATTTATGGTGCTTTATAGTGCCTTTGCGTTATTACTTGGTCGTTACAGCAACGAAAAAGACATTGTGATTGGCAGCCCTGTTGCTGGTCGTACTCACCCTGATGTTGAGTCGTTAATCGGGTTCTTTGTTAATACCCTCGTATTTAGAACGCAATTAAATGAGCAGCACAGCTTTACACAACTACTCAATGACAACAAAGGGATGATCTTAGATGCGTTTGCGCATCAAGATGTGCCGTTTGAAATGTTGGTTGATGAGTTAAATATTCCAAGAAACTTGAGTCATGCGCCGTTATTCCAAGTGATTTTCACTATGCAAAATCGTGGTGATGGCCGTATTGAACTGCCTGAGCTTGAACTGGGCAACCTACCAAGTGCCAGTGCACAAAGTAAGTTTGACTTAGAGCTTGTGATCACAGAGCAAGATGACAAATTGTTTATCAACTGGATTTACGCAAAGAGTCTGTTTGAACAGCAAAGTATTGAAGCATTGGGCCACAGCTTTAAGCACCTATTAACACAGATAGCTGCAGCGCCTGAGCAAACAGCCTATGACTATCAGTTACTTGATGAATCGCAGACACATTGGTTAGCGGCGCAAAACGATACCGCTGAGCAAAACAATGGTTATGACAGTGTTATCAAGTGGTTCGAAAACCAAGTTGATGCGCATCCTCAGCAATGTGCACTTGAATCTGGTGAGCTGTCTTTGACCTTTAGTGAACTGGACGCAAAAGCAAACCAGCTTGCACACGCACTGACAGAGCAGGGTGTTAAGTCGGGTCATATTGTTGGCTTGTGCGCACCACGCGGTGTTGAGCAAGTGGTTGCGGTACTGGCAACCTTAAAATGTGGCGCAGCTTACTTACCACTAGAGCCAAGTTTGCCACAAGCACGTCTAGACTACATGGCAACTGATAGCGGCGCACAGCTGGTATTGGTTGATAGTGCTTTGGCACAAAGTCACACGTTCACGCAATGTGCAACGATGGAGCTGGCACCTTTGCAAGCGTACGATGCTTACCCGCAAAGCCGTTTAGCGCTTGCCGACGATGCTTCGCAGTCATTGTGCTACATCATTTATACCTCGGGCTCTACTGGACTACCCAAAGGCGTGATGGTACATAACAGTGGGGTTGTGAACTACCTACAGCACACCACAGAAAACTATTTTGCTCAGCACCTAAGTGGCGCAATATTGAGTTCACCGCTTAGCTTTGATGCAACGGTTACCACGCTATTTACCGCGTTTTTGTGTGGCAGCAAGTTGGTGGTATTGCCTGAGTCACAAGAAGCATTGGTGAAAGGTTTACACCAATACTTAAGTGCTCAGCAGAGCTACCTATTTAAGCTGACTCCAGCACATTTAGAGTTACTTAACTCAGCTAAAGTGGCCAGCGATGCACAACACGTGATAGTCATTGGCGGCGAGCAATTGAAAACCAGTACATTACTGCCTTGGAAGGCTTCGCTATTACCTAATAGTGTGTATGTGAATGAATATGGACCAACAGAAACCGTGGTTGGCTGCTGTGTTTATTGGGTAAGAACGCTGGCTGATATCAATGTTGATATGCCTGCAATTCCAATTGGTCAAGCTATTCGTAATACACAATTACACATTATTAAAGAAGGTCAAGCGGCAGGGCTAGGTGCGATAGGTGAGTTATATATCGCAGGTCATGGGGTTACCTTAGGGTATCTTAACCGTGACGACCTAACGGCTGAAAAGTTCATTACCTCACACCGTGCCTTAAGCACTGAGCAGAAGTTGTATCGCAGTGGTGACCTAGTGCGTTATCGCCCTGATGGCAACCTAGAGTTTGTTGGCCGTATTGATGATCAGCTAAAAATTCGTGGTTACCGCATAGAGACGGGAGAAATTGAGCAGCAATTGAGTGCCTATGAAGGGGTTAAAGAGGCTGTCGTCGTAGCAGTAGGTGAAGGGAATGAAGCCGCACTGGTTGCCTACTACGTACCACAAGCGCAAGCCATAGAAGCAACAAAATTGACGCAGTGGATGAAGCGTAACCTGCCTGATTACATGGTGCCAGCACAGTTTATCATGGTGAACCAGTTTGTATTGACAGCAAACGGTAAAGTGGACAAAAAGTCGCTGCCAAGCGTAAGCCAAGCGCCAGCTGGCAACGTTAAAAAGGCCACGGCGAGCAGAACCGTAAACAGCATTACGCAGCAGTTAAAACAGATCTGGAGCGAAGTATTAGGCGTTGAGAAAGTGGCCAGCAAAGACAACTTCTTTGAGTTAGGCGGCAACTCAATGTTGAGTGTTCAGGTACAAAAAATGGTGTCTGAACGCACCGACTTCTCAATTGAGTTGGTTGATATTTTTGAATATCCAACTATCGCGGGGCTTGCTGCATACTTATCTGGTGAAGAGGAAGCGTATGAGCAAGAGTCATACTCTCAATCTACTGTTGAGCGTGACGAGTGTACGGATATTGCCATCATTGGTATGTCGGGTCGCTTCCCAGGCGCCAAAGACGTAGAGCAGTTTTGGCAAAATATCAGTCAAGGAGTGGAGTCAATTCAGCACTATGATGAACAGCAGTTGCAAGCGCTTGGTTTCAGTTCTCAAGTATTGAATAACCCTAATTTCGTGAAATCAGGTTATGTACTTGAAGGTATTGAAGAGTTTGATGCTAACTATTTTGGCTACTCACCACGTGAGGCTGAGTTACTTGACCCGCAGCAGCGTTTACTACTTGAGTGTTCAACAGAAGCGCTTGAACTGAGCGGTTATGGCGATGATTCGCAGTATCGTAATGTGGGTGTTTACGTAGGTATTGCTGAAAGTAACTACTTATTAAACAACATTATGCCAAATCCAGAAGTAATGGCAGGTACAGGTAAGTCAACCTTCTTTGGCAATAGCTCAGGATTTGCATCTACTTTAATTTCGTACAAGTTAAACCTAACCGGGCCAAGTATTAACGTATTAACCGCGTGTTCTACTTCATTGGTTGCGGTACACCAAGCGTGTAACAGCATTATGCAAGGTGAGTGTGAAATGGCACTGGCAGGGGGCGCAAGTATTAACTTGTTGCAACCTGGTGGTTATATGTATGAAGAAGGTGGCATTGTATCGGCTGACGGACATTGTCGACCGTTTGATAAAGACGCCAAAGGCACTCGCGCAGGTAGTGGTGCCGGTGTCTTGCTACTTAAACGTCTGGATAAAGCACTGGCAGATAACGATACCATTCATGCGGTTATCAAAGGCAGCGCAATTAACAATGATGCATCCGATAAAGTGGGTTATACCGCACCGAGTGTGCGCGGTCAGTCTGAGGTTATCAAACAAGCACTGAAAAACGCCAATGTGACAGCAGAGTCTATCGAGTATGTTGAAGCACACGGCACTGGTACGCAGATTGGCGACCCAATTGAAGTGAAGGCGTTACAAAAAGCGTATGCAAGCGCTGACAAAGGGCAATGCGCATTGGGTACTTTGAAAGCCAATGTGGGTCATTTAGACAGTGCGGCAGGCGTTGCGAGCATGATCAAAGTGATTCAGGCGATGAAGCACCAGCAGTTACCGCCAAGCATCAATTACACACAAAGTAACAGTCAAATTAACTTTGCGGATACACCATTTTATATCAATACAGAGTTAAAACCTTGGCAAGGTAAAGCGCCAGTAAGACGTGCAGGTGTTAGCTCGTTCGGTATTGGTGGTACAAATGCTCACGTTATTTTGGAAGAAGCGCCAAGAGTTGATACAGCAGCTAAGCGTGACACCGTGCATGTATTGCCATTATCGGCAATGTCAAAAGAGGCGCTGAAGCTTGCTTGCGATAACCTACGAGAGCACTTACTTGCTAACCAAGATGCCAACTTGGCGGATGTTGCTTACACCTTACAAGTGGGCAGAAAGGTGCACGAATATCGCACCAGTATTGCATGTCGTACAGTGGATGAAGCAATCGCATTGCTTGCGCAAAAGCCGCGCATCGTGCGTGAAAAGCAAACGCATCGTTCGACCGTATTTATGTTCCCAGGACAAGGCGCGCAATATCAAGAAATGGCCAAAGCCCTTTATGAGCAGTCGGCAGTATTCAAAGCGCAGTTCGACGAGTGTGCCCAGTTACTTAATGCCCACTTAGATGTAGATATCAAAGATGTTGTTTTCGGTGGCACTGAGCAAGCAGAAGATGCCTTGCTTAACCAAACGCAATATACGCAACCTGCGTTATTTGTGGTGGAATATTGTACGGCTAAATTGCTGCAATCATGGGGTGTGCAAGCGGATGCCATGATTGGTCACAGCATCGGTGAATATGTAGCAGCCTGTTTGGCAAACGTATTTAGCTTGGCTGATGCATTAAAACTTGTCAGTGCACGAGGGCGCATCATGGCCCAAGCACAACCGGGTGATATGGTCTCAGTGGTTATGCCAGAAGCACAATTGCAGCCACTACTGACTCGTGCTGGTGCATGTTTAGCAAGTGTGAATGCACAGGGTAACTGTGTTGCTGCCGGCAGTGCTGAGGCGATTGCACAGCTAACAGCATTGTTAGATGCACAGCAAGTGCAGTGGCGTATGCTAAGAACCTCACATGCATTCCACAGCGCCATGATGGATGACGTGTTAGACACATTTAAAAGCGAAGTTGAACAAGTAACGCTATCGGCACCAACACAGCTGTTTGTATCTAACGTCACAGGTCAATTTATTGAACCACAACAAGCACAAGACCCTCAATACTGGGTCGATCACCTACGTGGCACGGTACGCTTTGCCGCGGGTATCGATACGCTATTGGCTGAAACAATGCGTCTTGATGAGCACAAAGTGTTACTTGAGGTGGGCCCTGGTATTGGTTTAGGCACGCTGGCTCGTAAGCACGAAAATGCCAAAGAGCAGGTTGTGTTAGCGACTATTCGTCACCCGAATGAAGCGGTGTGTGATCTGCAATATCTCGCCGGTTCATTGGGTAAGTTATGGAGCCATGGTATCGCCATTGATTGGTCTGCATACCACCAAGACGCAGTGGTAAAACGTGTGCCATTGCCGACATACCCATTTGAAAAACGTCGTTTTTGGATTGATCGGGTCCGCTCTGGTGCTTCAACTAAAGCGGTGGCTAATAGCAAATTAGAGCCACAGAACTGGTGGTATGTACCAACTTGGCAGCAAACACCAGTAGCAAGACAAGTCAGTCATGCGGTACAAAGCGATGTCAGTCGTTGGTTGCTCATTGCTGATGAACAAGGTCTGGCTGATGTTTTGGCGCAGCAATTAAGCGACTCTGGCCATGCTGTGATGGTAGCACGTCATGGCGCAGCATTTTCGCAAGTTGATGAGTATGAATATCGCTTAGATATGGCATCGCAGTCTCAGTATGGCGCCTTGATTAAAGCAGCAAATGCAGCCGCACCACTGGACAGAGTAGTTCACATGGGGGCGCTCAGTGAAGCAAGTGAGGCTCTTTCATTGTCAGCATTTAACCATGCGCAATCGCGCGGTGCACTCAGTGCCCTATACACAATTCAAGCGATTGTTGATGCAGGACTTGGTGCTCAGGTGCAAGTTGATTTACTGAGCCGTGATGTTTTCTCTGTCACTGGTTGGGAGATGATTAACCCTGATAATGCGGCGGTCGGCGCTTTGGTTAAGGTGGCATCACAAGAATATTCAGAGTTGCTTTGTCACCATATTGATATCAGTGAGACTGGTCCAAGCCATGCCAATAAACGTGCTGCATTGAGCAAGATGCTGTGCCAAGAGTTGCTAGCAGCGAAGCGTATTCCTGCCATTGCCATTAGAGGCAACAAACGTTGGGAGCAAAAATATCAAGCTGAGCTTATGGAACCTGAGCTACCGCCAGCGCATACGCTCAAAGACAACGGCACTTATATTATCACCGGTGGTCTTGGCAACATTGGCTTGTTACTGGCCGAACATATCAGCAGCTCGGTGAACAATGCCCGCATTGTACTACTTGGCCGCTCTGAATTTGCACACCCATCACAGTGGGATGACATTGTTGCACAACAGCAAGATGCCACCTTGGTGAGTCGGATTCGTCAAATTCAAACCATGCAAGCAAATGGCGCTGAGGTAGTCGTGATGGCCGCTGATGTCGCTGAACTGGCGCAAATGCGTCACGTATTTAACACCGCAATTGAGCGCTTTGGGGCTGTTGATGGCGTGGTTCATTGTGCCGGTCAGATCCATGGCTCAATGAAAGCCTTGTCAGATACAACACTGGCAGACTTTGCACAGCAATGTCGCTCGAAGGTAGATGGTTTGTTAGTGCTTGAGCAGCTGCTAAGCGAACATCAAGTCGGCTTCTGCTTAGCAATGTCATCACTTTCAACGGTATTAGGTGGTCTTGGTTTCAGTGCGTATGCATCGGCAAACGCCTACATGGATGCCTTTGTACAGCGCCAACATGCCCAAGGAGACACGCGTTGGTTAAGTGTTAACTGGGATGGTTGGAAGTTTGATGTAAGCAATGACAATGTGTTTGCCATGAATCCGCAAGAAGGGGCACAGGCATTTGCCATGGCTCTGGCAGGTGGATATATGCCGCAACTTATCAACTCAACAGGGTCACTTGAGGCACGACTAAGTCAGTGGATTGATAAAACACAAGAAACCAACAAAAACTTGTACGCGCGCCCCGACTTGGAAACTGACTATGTAAAACCTCGTAATGACGTTGAAGAGCAGTTGGTTGATATATGGCGCGATATTTTGGGCATCGAGGAAATAGGTATTGAAGATCACTTCTTTGATTTAGGTGGCGACTCGCTGGTGGCAACACGGGTGATAAGCGCCATTCGTCAAACATACTCTATTCCTGAGAGGGTGTTCTCAATCAAGGATTTCTTTGATAACCCAGTTATCGAAGCTATCGCAGAAAAAATTAGCAAAGGTATGGTGGATAGCGATGTGCTTGAAGCTAAAGAACATATTTTAGGCGCTGGTAAAGCCGTTGAAGAAGGAGTGTTCTAATGAGTGTATCACTAGAGATTTACGAACAAGCACGCAACAACAACATTGTTTTATACCTCAAAGGTGATCAGCTTGCCTATGTGAGCGAGGAGGGCGGGTTTCCCGCCCAGCTCAAAGAGCAGATCAGAGAACATAAAGACAGCATTATCAGCTTTTTAAAGCAGCTAAGAGAAAAAGAACAGGCTAAAGCCGATCCTATGTTGATCACGCCAGTCGATAACAAAACTTTGTTGCCATTATCTTATGCGCAGCAAGGGCTATGGTTTGTCGATAAATTAGAAGGCGGTAGTAGTCAATACAATATTCCTGCGGCATTTCGCTTACGTGGAGCGCTGAACATCGATGCAATTCATCGCGCGCTTGATGCATTAGTTGAGCGTCATGAGGTACTGCGATCTATCTTTGTGGTTGATAACGGTGAGCCATTTCAACGGGTCATGCCGAGCGAGCGCGTGGCTTTTCCGGTCATTGACTTGGCAGATATGGAGGCTGGCGAACAGCAAGTAGAAGTTGACAAGCTGGTTGCCCAAGAAATGGCTAAAACCTTTGACTTGAGCACTGACTTAATGCTCAGAGCCAAATTACTTCGTTTATCGGCTGATGAGCACATTATGATGTTTACTATGCATCATATTGTGTCTGATGGCTGGTCACAGGCTGTGTTGGTCAGAGAGTTCATCCACTTTTATGATTGCTTCTGCAAAGGGATCGCCAGCACTTTAGCACCGCTTGAAATTCAATATGGTGACTATGCCAGCTGGCAGCGTAAATTTTATGATGAGCAAGCATTGGATCAGCAATTTGCTTACTGGAAGGAGCGCCTTGACGGCGCGCCTAAGCGCCACTCACTGCCGTTAGACTATGCGCGTTTGCCACAGCAAAAATTTGCAGGACGCACTTACACTTGGATGATTGATGACAGGTTACGTACAAAAATAAAAAGCATGGCAAAACAGCGGGGTTCCACCTTGTTTATGGTGCTTTATAGTGTGTATTCAATTGTCATTGGCCGTTGGAGTCAAACCCGAGATGTGGTGATTGGCAGCCCGATTGCAGGGCGCACACATCCGCAGGTGGCACCGTTAATTGGTTATTTTATCAATAGTATTGTGTATCGCAGCCAATGGGATAAAGACACATCGTTTGCGCAATTGTTAGAGCAAAACCGTGTGAATACATTAGTAGCCTACGATAATCAAAATATCCCACTGGAAACTTTGGTTGATAAACTTAAAGTTTCTCGAGAGCTTAGCCATAGCCCTATTTTCCAGCTGATGTTTACATTGCAAAACAATGAAACCTCCGAGCTTGATTTACCTGGTTTGCAAGTGGAAGCGCTGGGCGGCGACAACGATATTATCAAATATGATATGGAAATGGAGGCTGCAGAGCTTGACAGTGGTATTCAGTTTTTATGGAACTACTCAACGTATTTGTTCAATGAACAAACGGTTAAGTCGATGGCTGAGAGCTTTAATGTGATACTGGAACAAATTGCAGATAATCCAGACATTGCCATTGAGAAGTTAAAGCTGCAACGCAGTACAAAATACGTTGAGTTGCCAGAATTAGAGGCGCAGCCCATTCATTTGCAGTTTGAGCAAATGGTACAACAGCAGCCCAGTGCCGTTGCAATTGAAAGTGCGCACGAGTGCCTAACTTATGCGCAGCTAAATGGTCAAGCCAACCAGTTTGCACGCTACCTTCAAGCGCAAGGATTTTGCGCAAAAGATACTTTATATATAGATTTACCTCACACTCAAAGTCGATATGTTGCCATGTTAGCGGCGTTAAAACTTGGTGCTAGTTATAGTTGTGATGTGTTAGCAGCATCATCGGAACAATGGCGAGTAATGGAGGCTGGCTCCCACACATCGAGTCCAAAAGAGATGGTAATGATGTATGAGTTGTTTGAGCATTACGATCAGAGCAACTTATACGATGTATTTGTATCGGTGTTTAACGATGCGCTGCAATATGGCAAGCACCGTTTGTCACATCTGGCTGTTTATCGTCAGATAAAATCTCAATTAGCGACGCAATCGATAGACAAAGATGCGCAAGTGCTGCTGAGTCCAGATAGCTGCTATGTGTCTGCGAGCGATTGGCTTGGGGCGTTACTGGTAGGCGCTAAATTGCATTTGGCTCCAAACAATGAGGGGCTGGCGCTCGCTATTGCTAGCGGTGCAATCACCCATGCCACCATCAGCGCAGCGCAGCTTGCCAGTATCCCATGGCAAACAGACTACCAAGTGCAACAACTGTGTATCACACAAGCCGACACCAACATGCAATTATTGTGGCAGTGGGCGAGTGCTTATGAGGTGCGTAGTATCCTCAATGTTGGGCCATATAGTTACTTGAGTCAGGCCAAGGTAAGTAATGAACAGACGTTTAATTTAGGCTTAATGTCTGACTATCAACCGTTGGTCGTTCTACACGAAGGTAAACAGGTTGCACCTGTCGGTGCAAGAGGCCGTTTGCACATACAAGGTGATACGCCGGATGTGCACATTGATACCGGATTAACGGCAAGAGCACTACCAGATGGCACCTTAGAGCTGTTAGCAAGCCCAGCATTAAATGTGAGTTCGCAGCAGTTGCAAGTGGAGCAATTCATTGCTCGTCAGCAGTTTGTGGAGCAAGTAGCGGTGACTGATGACAACGTATCTATTCGCTATAGTCGAGACTGTGAGGATGTTAATGCTGCGCTTGCGACCTTGGTACATATTATGAAGCATTCTTTACCCGCTTATATGGTGCCAGAGCATTTGCTACCAGTGCCGCAATTGCCGCTACTACCTAGTGGTGCGATAGATAGGCTGATGGTTAGACAGCAAGTCGCATTTTGGAAGTCACATATCAAAGCGTTTGCACAGTTGCCAGTGAACAATCTGTCAACGAAGTCGCTTACTGCAAGAGATAAAATGGCCTTTGCACTTGATGAGCAAGCTCAACAGGCATTAGTTTGCTTGGCGGATAGGCTATCAATTGATTTATCACGAGCACTGTGTGTGGCACTGACCATAGCTCAGAGTATTCATGATGAAAGCAAGATAGTGAGCCATGCGCTAAGTGGGGTGACTGTTGCACACTTAGTGGAACCTGTCAGATCTGTCATTAACCTAAATCAATTAGATGAAGACTTGCCAATGGCTGAGTTGCTAGCACAGTTAAGCGCCCAGTTAGAGTTAACCTTATCGTGTGGCGCGGTAGATAAAGACTGGGTTACAGCGCAGTACAACGACTACCATAACAGCAAACGAGATTCGCTTTATTCGCTAGAGGTGAATTTTACAAAACCATCGAATGTATCACAACCTGAAACACAAAAGCAAGATGTAAATGTCGCAGGTGTTTTGTTGCAAATATCTACGATAGATTTACATCGTGTTAAAGGCGAATGGTACGTCGATACAGACCTTTACAGCAGCTCAACGATTAGTGCACTCACAAGTGGCTTAAATGCAGTTTTACCTTGGCTTACAGGGCAAGAACTACACACGCTTGTTGAAGTGAAACAACAACTAAAAGAGCAGGTGCGTAACAGAATGCGTTCAGCTAAACGCAAGTTTAAGCCGGGAGGTATTCGAAAATAGCGAAAGGAAAATGAAAATATGAAGTTTGATAAGTGGCGCAACAAAAAAGCCGCATCTCCTACACTGGGGGGCGGCGAATTGGTATCAACATTATTTCTTGAAGAGTCACCAACACTACCTTTGGTATATAGAAGTAATGTCCCTGATGTCGATTTATCTATTTGGTACGAAAAAAACGAACAGGCTATCTTAGCTAACTTGGATAAATATGGAGCTGTCCTTTTTAGAGGCTTCAAGGTCAATAGCCAAAGTGATTTTCAAAGTGTTGTCACTAAGATGATCCCGCAAACAGCGGAGTATGTTGAAGGTGCAACGCCCAGGACTCAATTAAATGATGGTATTTATACAGCCACTGAGTTTCCTGCTGACCAAGAAATTGCGCCACATAACGAACTATCATATACCATGAACCCTCCAGATAAGCTGGTGTTTTGTTGTTTAAAAGCACCAGAGTCTGGCGGTCAAACCCACATAGTTGATGTAAACAAAGTATATCAACGTATCGACAGCAAAATTATCGATGAGTTTAACAGCCGCAATGGCTGGTTATTATGCCGCAACTACGGTACCGGCTTTGGTCCAACAGTGAGCAAAGCATTCGGTATGGACAACGTTGAAGACATAAAAGCTTATGGTGAAAAACGTAATTTAAAAGTCACTATCATAAGTGACACTCAAGTGAAAACTGAGCAAGTACGTGATGCTGTGCACTCACACCCCAAAAGCGGCGATAAGCTGTGGTTTAATCATATTTCTTTTTGGCACCCAAGCAGTCTGTGTCCAACTATCAGAGCAACGATGGAAAGCAGTTTAGGTCCATCGGGACTCCCTTACCACACCTACTTTGGTGATGGCTCGCCTATTGACGATACAACCATCGACGAAATCCGCCAGGCATATGCTGATGAGGAATGTAAGTTCGATTGGCGCGAAGGTGACGTCATGTTACTGGATAACTGGAAGGTGGCACATGGCAGAAAGCCTTTTACAGGAAACCGCAGCGTTCTGGTTTCAATGGGTTAATGGCACTGGCCAGTAATTTACCGGCAATCAAAAAAAACTATATAACAATAACTTATACCCTATTGGTGAAATAGGGTACTCACTAGTGTTGACAATAAAAAATAGTGCTTTTGCAAACGAATTAAGCTTTTAAGGGTAATAAAATGAGTAATACGACACCGGCTTCTCCACTACAGATCTCACACTTTTCTCAGTTACAAGAAGATACCGATAAGCAGCTGAGCACGGCATCCATTAGCTGTACATACGAAGGGGATCTGGACAGCGCTAAGATGCAGCAGTATTTGGCAAACAGCTTAACCGAGCTAGAGATCTTACGTACTAGTTACCAAAGCGATGAATATGGTGCACTTTGGCAGCAAGTTGCATCCGCTATATCATGCAATGTGACAGAGTGTGATTGGCGTGACCTTGATGACAGTCAAATAGAGCAGGCTAAGCAGCAGCTTTATGCACAAAAAAGTGATGTAAGTATAGAAGCCGCATGGCATAAGCTCGTGTTGGCAAAAGTGCCTGGTAAAACTTGGGTTTACCTTGAAGTGTCGGCGCTTAATACGGATACCTACTCAATCTACGCAATATTTCAGGGTTTAGTGCAAGCAGGCGCAACGGGTAAGATTATTGCTGATGAAGATGAACTGATCCAATATGGCGAGTTGGCTCCTTGGCTGGCTGACTTCTTAGTTGAAGAAGAAATGGCTGAAGCGCGTGCTTTTTGGAGTAAAGATAAAAGTGCTGCGGCACTTGAGTCGTCGTTGTCTCTAGCTCGATATACCCACACAGAGCAGTCTGGTTACAAAGCGGCTGATATTGCACTGGGTGATATTTACGCTGATTTACAAAAGGTCGCAGGTGAGCATCAGGCAACAGTCGCTGAAGTGGTATGTGCCAGTTTACGGATCACCTTGAGTAAATATGCACCTTCTGCAAAGCTTGCTAGGGCATTTGCCATTCGTGATGATGAGTCTTTGGCAACGGCGCAAGGGCCACTTACTCGCACTTTACCTTTGTTTCCAAGTACACACAGTAACTTTGCTGATGCAGTGCGCGATGAGGTTGATTGTACTGCAAACGGCGTCGATTATGTTGAATGCTTTAGTAAGCCATATGAATACCAACAACAAGGCTTTAGTTTCTGTTTCGATAGCATTGATTGTGGGCAGTCTGCATCTCCTGCCATTGAAAAACTCGTTTATTTAAACGAGCGATGCAAAATCCAATTTTTACTTATCGAGCAAGGCGATGCGACTAAGTTGCAGGTAACCTATGACCAAGCTGAAATCGACTCTGATGCGTTAGCCATATTATTAAATGCATGTAAATCAGATTTAGGTTCTGCCACTGGTATTGAGCTAAGCCAAGAGCGTGATTTCTTGTTACAAGGAAAAGCAATCGACGCAGCGGATGCAACAGTATTAGATATGCTAACAAAAAGCGTATCTCAGGGCAGTGGGCAAATTATCGAAGTGCACGGTGCAAGCGCTTCTTTGGCTGAAGTGGATCAGCGAGCCAACCGTTTTGCTCACCATCTCATTTCTTTGGGCATGAACAAAGGTGATGTGATAGCGCTGTGCCTTACACGCTCTATAGACTTTGTTGTAGCTATGTTGGCCGTACTAAAAGTGGGTGGGGCTTATGTGCCTGTGGATGTGTCACTGCCTCGTCAACGTATCGCCAATATGCTGCAAGATGCGCAGGCAAAAGCATTGATTAGCGCGGGGAATTTTGAAGTTGAAGGTTGCCAAGGCATCGATTTATCGGCCGCTGATTTATCAGGGTATACCGCCGACAAGCCTGCGATTGAAGTCAGCGGTGATGATCTGGCCTATATATTATTCACATCGGGCTCAACGGGTAGAGCAAAAGGTGTCAGCATAAGCCACCGTGCACTTGTAAATCAAATGAGTTGGATTAATAGCGCCTTTGATTTCACTGCAAATGACCGTTTCTTACAGCGTACCTCTGCTAGCTTTGATGCTTCAGTATGGGAGTTTTGGAGTCCATTATTGGTTGGCGCCACAATGGTCATTGCGCCACAAGATATCAACTATGATATGGCGCAGTTCCTTGATGTATTAACGCAGCAGCAAATTAGCAGAATGCAGCTTGTGCCTTCTTTGTTAGAGCTACTTACCGAAAAAGCAGGACCTTCAGCAAGCAATAGTTTAGTCACCATATTCTGCGGTGGTGAGGCGCTCAAAACTCAAGTTGCGCGTCAGGCTCAAAACATCTTCAACTGTCATATTGTGAATTTATACGGCCCTTCAGAGTGTTGTGTTAATGCCACATCCTGGCAGTACCGCAGCGACTTGAAAACAGACTTTGTGCCAATTGGAATGCCTGTTAACAACTTAATTATGCGAGTAGTTAAAGCCGATGGTCATCTTGCCAGCCAAGGTGAATCAGGTGAGCTGTATATTGCCGGTGACTCTTTATTTAATGGTTACTACCAGCAGCCTGAATTAACATTTGCATCGCTAAATGAGCAACTAGGTGATGGCAGAACATATTATAAAACGGGTGATTACGTACAGATCCTAGCGGACGGTAACTTGCTATTCCAAGAGCGTTTAGATGACCAAGTTAAGCTAAATGGTTATCGTATCGAACCTGAAGAAGTAGCGATGTTTGTTTCCAATCATGGGTTAGCGACCAAAGCGACTTGTTTGTTCAATGCTCAGCATAATGCTTTAGCGCTATTTTACATTGATGCTCAGGTGAGTGAAAAAGAACTCATTGCCTCATTAGAAGCGGCTCTACCTGAATATATGGTGCCTCAGCAGGTAATTTCTTTACAAGAGTTCCCTTATTTATCAAACGGTAAGTTAGATAAACGTGCGCTGTTAGAACAAGCCATCAACTTCTCTAATCAGAGCTATGTAGCGCCAACAACAGAAACAGAAAAAGCACTTATTGCCATTTGGCAGCAGTTACTTGATGTACCGTTTAAGATTGGCACCAATCACGATTTCTTTGAAATTGGTGGTCATTCAATCGCAGCAATGAAAGTGCTTAACTGCATCATTGAACAGTTTGATATCAATATTGGTGTCCGTGTGTTGTTTGAACACAAAACAGTGGCGCAGTTAGCTTCGCACATTGAGCCTTTAATTTTATTAAACCAAGATGACGAATACGCCTCTGTGTCTGAAGAAGGGGGCATGCTATGACTCTACTTGAACTACTGAGACTGACCAAAAGTAAAGGTATCAAACTGTACCTTGATAACGGTCAGCTGGCATTTAAAGGGCCCTCTGGGTCTATGACTCAAGCGCTAAAAACGCAAATAGTGGCACTAAAACCGCAAATTATCGCACTGCTAGAGCAAACCAGCGCTAGCAGCGCTCCTGCAATCACTGTGGCTGAGCGCAATGTGGGTGATCGAACATTACCCTCCTATGCTCAGCAGCGTATGTGGCTACTTGATCAAATTGAAGGGGGAAGTGCCAATTATAATGTACCAGCTTCTTTTAGATTAACTGGTCATTTAGACTTGAGTGCGTTGCAGTGCGCGTTCAAAAGTGTGGTAGAGAGACATCAAAGTTTACGTACCTGCTTTGTTGAAGAGAGCCCAGGCAACCCACTGCAAGAAATTCAATCAGCAGAAGGGTTTGACGTTAAGTTTGATGATCTGTCGATGCTAAATGATGCAGACAAAGAGTCAGAAGTCCAAACACGGGTGGCAGCTGAGGCAGTAAAACTATTCGATTTAAGTAAAGACTATATGCTCAGAGTTGCCGTACTTAGGCTCGCGCCACAGGAGCATATAGTGATGACAACTATGCATCATATTGCTTCGGATGGTTGGTCTTTAGGCTTGCTTATCAATGAGTTCTGTAGCTTATATAGTGCTTACGTTGAGGGGCAAGATAATCCTTTAGAGCCTTTGCCGTTGCAGTATGCTGATTATGCTCATTGGCAGCGCAATTGGCTCAAAGGTGAGATACTTGATAAACAGCTCGCCTATTGGGAAAACCAATTGGCCGATTTGCCTGTGGTTCACAGCTTACCGTTAGATAAACCTAGACCTCAAATTCAGACTTACAACGGAGACACATTCGATTCTTGGCTAGGTCCAGCGCTATCTGAACAGCTCAATAAGTTCTCTAAAGAGAACGGTGTCACGCTGTTTATGAGTTTACATGCGGCATTATCTGTATTGCTATCACGCTACAGCAATGAAACCGACATTGTAGTTGGCAGTCCCGTTGCCAACCGAGAGCAAGAAGGCGTTGGTAAATTGATAGGTCTTTTTATCAATACTTTGGTATTGCGTAGCAATTTATCTGACTCACCAACTTTTAAAACGTTATTAAAGCAAAGCCAAGGCACTTTATTAGATGCATATGCACATCAACAGGTACCTTTTGAGCAAGTAGTTGAAAAGCTACAACCTAAACGAAGCCTCAGTCATAGCCCTTTATTCCAAGTGTGGTTAGTACTACAAAATAATGACGAGGGAGAGCTTGATGTTCCTGACATCAGTCTTCAACCAATGCAGCGTGAGGATAGCCCTGCAAAGTTCGACTTAGCGTTAAACATTGATGAAACGGCGAGCGGCTTAAAGATTGGTTGGGCATACAATACGGATTTATTTAAACGCCAAACTATCGAAAGAATGGCGTCTCATTTTCGTAATCTAGTGGCCAGTGCAATTGCTTCGCCTGATGATAATGTGTTTTCTTTGCCTATGCTAGATGACGCCGATATGTCAGCCCAAGTAGCTTGGAATGCAACGCAAACTGATTACGACAATGCAGTCACTGTACACCAGTTATTCGAGCAGCAAGTTCGGTGTTATCCATCAAACGGTGCTGTGGAATTTAACGGCCATGTACTTTCCTACGATGAACTTAACACCAAAGCTAATCGATTAGCGCGCTTGTTAATTGATTCTGGGGTTGAGCCTGCCGACCATGTTGGTATCTACCTTGAGCGCTCATCTGATTTATTAATTGCTGTGCTTGCGGTTATGAAAGCCGGTGCGGCTTATGTTCCGTTGGAGCCAAGTTACCCAAGTAGTCGAATTAAAACGATTATCGAAGATGCGAATATCAATGTTGCGTTACTGAATTCAGAGCAAATGGAAACTTTCCCGATGTCGGGAGTGGATGTGTTATTGATGGATAACGCAGCCACCGATGAACAGTGGATGGAAGAGTACGAAAGCGATAATTTGTCTGCAGATGAAGTTGCAGTATCTGCACAAAGTCTAGCCTATATCTTATATACCTCAGGTTCTACAGGTAAGCCAAAAGGCGTCATGGTGCCTCATCGTGGTGTTGTAAACTATCTGTGTCATGCGAAAGCGAATTATTTAGGAGATCACATTCAAGGTGCCGTGGTCAGTTCGCCACTGGCATTCGATGCAACGCTTACCTCATTACTTACGCCGTTAATGGGTGGTAAAACGGTAAAACTCCTCCCTAGTGGCGATGAGGAGTTAGAGTACTTAGCGCGTCAATTAGGGGAGGATGAATCATGGCTATTTAAGATTACCCCTGCCCACTTAGAAGCGCTGTCTCATTTGTTACCTAAATCAGGCAATCATAATGCAAGCCATTGTATTGTGATTGGCGGAGATCAGTTGAACCAATCTTTGCTGACGCAATTTGCCAAAGTGTTATTACCCAACAGTACATTTATCAATGAGTATGGCCCAACAGAAACCGTAGTAGGGTGTAGTACTTATACCGTATCAACGCAGCATAACGAGATCGATGATCTCAACTTAGATGTCAGTGGTGCTGTGCCTATTGGGCGACCCATTTGCAACACTCGTTTATATGTTTTGTCGCAAAACATGGAGCCTCAGCCCCTTAACACCATCGGTGAACTTTACATTGGCGGTGATGGCGTAACTTTGGGTTATTTAAACAAAGATGAGCAAACCCAGTACAGCTTTGTACAGCACCCAAGTTTAAAGAGTGAAAAGTTATACCGAACAGGCGATTTAGTCAGGTTACGAGATGATGGAGAATTGGTGTTTGTTGGACGCGTCGATCATCAAGTTAAAATCCGTGGTTTTAGGATTGAACTGGGTGAAGTTGAAAGTGCTATTCGCGCAATTGAAGGAGTAAGGGATACATTGGTCATTGCAAAAGATGATGGCAATGAGCATGCGCTAAGTGCATATGTAACACCATATGAGCAAACGTTTAGTGAGACCGATAAAGCAAATTTAGCGGCTGATTATATAAAGATATTGCGTCAAAAACTACCGAGCTACATGGTACCGTCACACTGTATCATTGTGGAAAATATGCCACTTACTAGCAATGGTAAAATTGATCGCCAAGCGCTGGCAAAGCTAGAACAAACAGCTCAACAACATCTTAATTACACGGCACCTAAAAACCAACAACAAGCGCAGTTATGCCAAATCTGGCAAGATGTCTTGGGAATTGAGCAAATAGGAATTACTGATAACTTTTTCGAGCTTGGCGGACATTCGTTGATGGCCATTAGGTTAGTGGCTCGGGTAAACGAACAGTTTGACAGCAATTTCAATTTAAAATCGTTGTTCAGCTTCCCAACAATAGAACAGTTAGAATCTCAGCTAAAAGAAAGTGAGGGGGCGATAAAGCAGCCGCCTATTTGCCGCGTAGCGAGAAGCGGAGAAATTCCAACGTCTTATGCGCAGCAAAGACTGTGGATGCTAGAGCAAATTGATGGTGGTAGTAGCCATTATCATATATCTGCAGCACTTAAATTATCAGGGCAGCTAAACAAAACGGCGCTAGAGCGTGCCTTTACCACGATCGTCGACAGACATGAAAGCCTGAGAACCTGTTTTGCTCAAGGCAGTGGTGATTTCCCTGTGCAAATTATTCACAGTAGTGATGCTTTCAACATTGATTATGTTGATTTAAGTACGGCTAAAGAGTCTAACGATGGCACGCAACTACGGACATGGATTGAAGGACAATCAACAAAGCATTTCGATCTGCAAGCAGATTTAATGCTTCGAGTTGGGGTCGCTCAAATTGCAGCTGAACAACATGTTGTCGTAGTGACGATGCATCACATTGCATCGGATGGTTGGTCATTAAACATTTTAGTTAAAGAGCTATGTGCACTGTATGACGCTTATACCAATGACACCCCGCTCAACCTTGCACCGATAGATATCCAATATGCTGATTATGCCTATTGGCAACGCAGTTGGCTAACAGGAGACGTGCTAGATCAGCAGCTTGACTATTGGTGTCAACAGCTTGCCGATTTACCTGTTGTCCATAGTCTGCCTTTGGATAAACCTCGCCCAGCGGTACAAAGCTTTAACGGTGAGAAGCTACACACGCATATTGGCCCTGAGCTAACTCAGGCATTGAACGAATTTTGTCAAGCTAACGGCGCAACGTTGTTTATGGGTCTTCATGCTGCGATGTCTACTTTGCTGGCTCAGCACAGCAATGCCAGTGATATCGTTATGGGAACTGTTGTGGCAAATAGGGAACAGCAAGAGATTGCGCCACTGATCGGGTTCTTTGTTAATACGCTGGTCTTACGCAGTGATCTATCGTCTAATCCGCAATTTGATCAGTTGCTAACACAAAGTAAGCGCACATTACTCGATGCATATGCTCATCAACAAGTGCCATTTGAGCAAGTAGTTGAAAGGTTACAACCATCTCGTAGCTTAAGTCATAGCCCTTTATTTCAGGTGATGTTAGCGCTGCAAAACAATGAGAAAAGTGATCTGACTTTACATGATATGGATGTGAGCCTCATAGAGCCAAGTGAGCTGTGCGCAAAATATGATCTCACAATCAATATCACGCAAAATGAAAATGGCTTGGTCATTGGATGGGAATTCAATAGAGACTTATTTAATACGGATACTGTCTCGGCGATGGCCGAGCGCTTTAATCTTTTGCTTGAAGACTTGTTACTTAACCCGCAAGCGCCAGTACTTGATGCCCAAGTACTAACAATGAGCGAGCAAAAGCAGCAAATTATCCAGTGGAATGATACGTGCTCAGTGGCAAAGATGCAGGCGAGCATCCATGGACAATTTGAAAAGGTTGCTAGCCAAAGGCCACACCAAATTGCGCTGACATGTGATGACGAGCAATTAACATATCGGGCATTGAACGAAAGAGCTAACGCACTTGCTCACTATTTAATTGCGCATTGTAAAGTCACCAAAGAAGAACCTGTTGGTGTGTGTTTGGAGCGCTCGATTGAGGCAATTGTTTCTTTGCTGGCCATTCTCAAAGCTGGGGGAACATATGTACCGCTATCGCCTTCTCTACCAGAAGAGCGAGCTCGATTCATCGCAGAAGATGCTGGTGTTAAGACGATTATTTCCGTCTCAGGTAATCACATAAACGGCTTGCATAGTGACATGCTGTGGCTGTTTTTAGACACGGACTTAATCCAAACTCGCCTACGTGATTGTGACCATAGCAACCTCAATCAAGCGTTCGAGTGTGCCTCTCATATGGCATACATAAACTATACCTCTGGATCTACAGGTAAACCTAAAGGGGTGATGGTTGAACACCGCAACGTGATCTCGCTGGTAGATAACCCCAACTTCGTCTCGTTGTCTGAACAAACGGTGATGTTGCATGGCGCGACCTTGTCTTTTGATGCGGTGACGTTTGAAATTTGGGGGGCGTTACTCAATGGTGGTCAGGTTGCCATTCAAAGTAAACCGCATATTGAGATGGAAGAGCTCGGTGAGTTTCTGCTTAAAAATAATGTCAACACGGCGTTCTTAACAACGGCACTATTTGATGTTTTCACGGCAATTTACCAAAAACCTTTGCCCAACTTGCAGTACCTTATGGTTGGTGGAGACATTGTTAATAAGCAATCGTTTAAACGCATGAAAGAGTTGAACCCTACGATTGCACTTAGCAATATTTACGGTCCAACTGAAAATACGACTTTCAGCACATCTTACTTATTACCGAAAAACTTCTATGAATATGAGAGTTTGCCAATAGGTAAACCTTTGCAAAATCGTGTGGCATTTGTATTGAGTCCAAATATGACTTTGCTACCAGCGGGCACTGTTGGTGAGTTGTATGTTGGTGGTGCAGGTGTCGCAAGAGGATATTTGAATCGTACCGATTTAACTGAGCAAATGTATGTAGACAATCCTTTCTATAACCCAGCAGCGCTAAATAGCAGTAAAAAACTGTATAAAACAGGGGATCTCGTTTATCAACAAAAAGATGGCAACATAGTGTTTGTTGGCAGACGTGATCATCAAGTCAAGATCCGTGGCTTTAGAATTGAGCTCGGTGAAATAGAGCATGCGATTGCTGAACATGAGGATGTCTGTGATACAACGCTACTTGTTGCAGGCGATGGTGCAGATAAACAACTGATAGCCTATGTTATAGCCTCTTCTGAACTCAGAGGGCTATTAACTGACTCTGACAGTCAGCAACGCCAGAGCGCTAAGATTTGCCAAACATTGAAGCAGTCATTACCGGATTACATGATCCCAAGTGCATTTGTATATCTTGACGCTTTCCCGCTAACGGAAAACGGCAAAATTGACCGAAAAGCATTGCCAAAGGCTGACTTCGCGTCACAGGCAGCAGCTTATGTTGCACCACATAGTGAAACTCAACGGATTTTATGTGATATCTGGCAAGAGGTTCTCACCTTAGAGCAAGTAGGTATTGAAGATAACTTTTTTGAGTTAGGTGGGCATTCCCTTCTGGTTATGAAAGTTAGGTCTAAAGCTGAGCAAAAAGGGCTTTCAATGACAGCCAGAATGCTATTCTCAAGTCCTATTTTGAGAGATTTAGCGGCTCAAATTGATAACCAAACTGAGCCGTTAACCCATCAATTTAAAGTGCCTGAGAACTTAATCCCTCAGCAATGTAGCTATATAACGCCAGACATGTTGCCGTTGACTGAATTAACACAAATGCAGATTCAGTCTATTGCAAATAGTGTTGATGGCGGGTACGAAAACATTCAAGATATTTATCCGCTAGCGCCATTGCAGCAAGGGATCTTGTATCACCATATTAGTGCTCAAGACAATGACCCCTATGTTTTAACGTCGTTATTTACAGTCGAAAGTGACGCGCAATTAGAGAACTTTATACAAGCCCTGCAGTTTATTATTGATAGGCATGATGTACTTCGTACAGCGATATATTGGCAAGGTCTACCTGAGCCGCATCAAGTTGTGCAAAGAGAGGCGGTGCTACCAGTCAACTGGCCACAATTGGCTGCTGATAAAGACGTATTTGAGCAAATCCAACAGTTGAACCAAGTTGGAAAGCTAAAACTAGATCTAAGTAAAGCCCCTTTAATTCAACTGGATGTTGCACATGATCATATAAATCAGCATTACGTCGTGGCGTTGAAATATCATCATATTATTGCAGATCACGTTGGCTTGGAGATCATTGAAAAGGAAATCTCGGCATTCCAAAACGCGAATACGCAGTCTCTTGAGCAGCCGTTACCGTATCGAGAGTTTATTGCGCAAGTACTTAATCAAGCGAAGGAATATGATGCAGAGGCTTTCTTCCGTGCCAAATTAGCGGATGTGACAGAGTCGAGCTTACCCTTTAATTTGCTTGATGTCATGGGAGATGGGAGCAACATGGCGGAACTTAAAGCTGCTGTGCCTTCACACTTAGAGAACCAGATAAGACGATTATCAAAAGACTTACACATTAGCCCTGCTTTGGTATTCCACGCTGCTTGGGCATTAGTCATCTCAGCATGTTGTGCTAAGAATGATGTGGTGTTTGGCACCGTGTTATCTGGCAGGCTGAGTGGGTCTGAGCGTTTAGAAAATGTACTTGGTATGTTTATTAACACCTTACCTATCAGAGCGAATACACAAGACAAGAGCGTACTGGAATTTGTCATGTCAATTCGAGACGAATTGCAGGAACTTATTCCTTATGAGCAAGCTTCGCTCTCGCTAGCTCAACAATGTAGTGGCTTATCACATGGCCGTAACCTGTTTAGTGCTGTGCTGAACTATAGACACTCAGTGGCCAATAGCGATAGTGAAGCGGCAACTCAGGGCACTGATAATGGTGTGAGGTTATTAAGCTCCAAAGAGCGTACGAATTACCCATTTAGCTTGTCAGTTGATGATATGAAACAAGGTTTCAACCTAGATTTTCAGGTTGATAAGTCCGTCAATATTGAACGTGTTATGGACTATATGATCCATGCACTGCAAGCGATGTCAGAGTGTTTGCTGCACCGTCCGCACGAGCTTATCTCTGAAGTGATGGTTGCTCAGCCAGATCTCCCACAATTAATGGCTTGGTCATTGGGGCAAGTCCATGAGGTAGATAACCGTTGTGTCCATGAGAAATTTCAAGATGTGGTCAAATCGAACCCAAAAGGGGTCGCTCTTATCTTTGAAGATCAAGAGATTACATATGATCAGCTCAACCAAAGAGCAAATCGATTGGCTAACTATTTAAGAAGCTACTCTCTAGTTGGACCGGATAGTCTAGTCGGTGTTTATTGTGAACGTTCAATTGAGATGTTTGTCTCGATCTTGGCGGTTTTGAAGGCCGGAGGTGCATACTTACCATTAGACCCAAGTAGCCCAAATGCACGCATTAAATATGTGCTGGAAGATGCCTCTGTCACGACGGTACTTACCCAGCAACACTTAGTGCAAGATATTAATGAGTCACGCATTACACACATCATCTTAGATGATGAACAGCTTAATGATGACCTTGAGCAATATGATGAATCAAACATTGAGTGCTCAACAATAGGGGTTAACACAGACAGTCTTGCTTATGTTATTTACACCTCAGGTTCAACAGGGAAACCAAAAGGGTGTGAACTCATTCATAAAGGGCTTGTGAATTTGGGCTTTGCACAACAACAAGCATTCGAGATCACAGCACACAGCAAGGTTTTGCAGTTTGCTTCTATTGCCTTTGATGCTGCGACGTGGGAATGGTGTATGGCACTTACCAATGGTGCTTCGTTGGTGATCCCTAATAAAGACCAAGCAAAATCGGCAGAATCGTTAACGCAACTGGTTGAAAAAAATCAAGTTACACACGCGACTTTGCCACCAGTGTTGTTACCACAATTATGTCAAAGCAGTTGGGTTAGTGTATCTACATTGATAGTTGCAGGAGAGGCATGCAGCATCGCGATGGCTGAATTGTGGTCACCAAACCGTCGTTTTGTTAACGCTTATGGACCGTCAGAAACAACGGTATGTGCAACTTACGGTTGTTATTCGCCAGGACAAAGTGTTTTACACATTGGTAAGCCATTACCGAATGTAAGTACATTTATTATGAATAATGGGCAGCTTGCTCCAATTGGAGTGCCTGGAGAATTGTTGGTAGGAGGGGTCAACCTAGCCCGAGGCTATTTAGGACGTGAAGACTTAACGAAAGAAAAATTCGTTGCCAACCCATTTTATAATCCTGATGACGCATCAAGTAGCAAACTACTTTATAGAACAGGCGATTTAGTTCGTTGGGGCACGGATGGCAACATAGAGTTCCTTGGCCGAATAGATCATCAAGTGAAGATTAATGGTTATCGCATTGAGTTAGGTGAAGTGGAGCATACTCTTTCTAAATTTGAATGTGTGTCGCAAGTGTGTGTTATCCCATTCGATAAGGGGGAAGGTAATAAATCTCTCGTAGCATATATAGTCCCAAGTCAGCCCTCTATTGACGTGCATGATTCTGTGGAACAAAAAAGCTTTATCAGTGCTGTGAGAACCCAGTTAAGTGAACAGCTACCTGAATACATGCACCCATCCGCCTTGGTGTTACTAGATACTTTGCCCATGAATAACAACGGTAAGGTCGATCGGAACAAATTACCTCATCCAGATGTGGCGCTTCAGCGTGCTGAGTATGTGGCACCGGCAAATCCACTCGAAGAGGCATTGTGTAGCATTTGGCAAAACGTGCTAGGAATCGCTCAAGTAGGTTGTAAAGATGATTTCTTTGAGTTGGGTGGGAACTCATTGAAAGTGATCCAAGTTATTTCAGAGGCAAAAGCGAAGGGGATACAACTAACCGTTGGTCAAATCTGGAATAATCCAACAATCAAGGGATTGGCTGATGATATTAACAAAGAGCAAGTATGCCAAAGCTTATCTGTATCAGAAGCTGCGCATATTCAGGCAGGTAGTAGTCTGATTGCCGTTGTTTATTTGGACTCTTTATTAGATGAGAGCTATTTAAGACATGTGATTCATTCTTTCCTCGCGGATGAGAAGCTTGCTTATGAGTTGAAATACACCGCTGATGGTGTCGAAAAACTCGGTATTAAGCGTTCTCGTCGACACACAAATGCACTGTGGTTGTGGCAAGACGAAACGGTTATTTCGCAATCGCTGGTGCAAATGCACAAAGCACAGCTAAGTGAAAAAACATCTTCGCCTGAAAGCACACCGTTAGCAGCGACTTTATTAAACGGTAACACGCAACAAGTGTGCATATTGGCTGCGAACGAACTGCTTATTGAACAAAGCTGTTGGGAAGCGCTGGTTGAGGCGTTTAAGTCAAAGTTACTGAAGCTGCATCAATCAGCCTAGCGTTGATATATCCAAACTGTGTGAAACGCCCCAGTTGTTGGGGCGATACGGAGAATAACTATGAATCATCCAACTTTAATAGCACTCAATCAGTCGCAGGCAAAGCAAAACGTATTTTGCTTGCATACAGGAGGAGGCGGTGTCGATTTTTACCAACATGTTGCCGAACGATTGGTTAGCGATGCTAAGCTGTTTGGCTTAGAGGATCCTAGTATCTATGATAACTATCAATATCGTTCTATACCCGAACTGGCCCAGTACCACTTTGACACAATAAAAGAGGTGCAACCGAGGGGACCATATATCCTGTTCGGTTATTGCTCAGCGGGTCCAATAGCACTTGAGCTAGCTAATCAGCTGTCAATCGCAGGTGAACAAGTAAGCAAAGTTGTGTTATTTGGCTCTCAGCTTGATGCCATCATGACGGGAAAAGCAGAGAACTTAAGTGAGTTCTATTTCCTAAAACATCACCTATCTAATAAATATCAGCTAGATCTAAACGCCTTGAATTGGGCGGAATTTGACAACCGACCAAGAGATGTCGTCATTGCACATTTAGTCTCAGTGATGACTGAGCTTGGCATGATAAAAGATGAAAGCCAGCAACAGATTGCATATTCGTTGATGCAATCACTGTATTTTTATCACCATGCATCGCGCAGGCACAAAGTGATAAAAGTCGACTGTGATGTCGTGCTTTTGGATAGGTATGTTCCGCCATCGCAGCTGCATCTTGCAAAACCATGGTTTGAAAAAGAACAACTTACATCAAAGGAGCTGAGCTATGTGCCTGCACCTGAGTTTGTCGCACAGCACACTGACATACTTCAGCCACCTTATTTAGATAACACTGTTCAGAATATTAAGTCTTTAGTTTTTTGAAATAATTTTGGGGATTAAAAATGGAAAATTCAGGATATACGAATTTAGAGAGCGTCTCTGTAGAGAGCTTAGAGTCTATCGGTGGTATGAAGCTGCTACTGAATGTTGATATGGGTGGGAAAAAACTTACTCAATGGTGCCAAGATAATGCCGAGCAAGTGCAGCGACTAGTGTCAGAAAATGGTGCATTGCTGTTGCGTGGATTAAAAGTAAATAGCTCAAAACAATTTGGTGAGTTGCTAGAAACATTATTTGGTGGACCACTACTTGAATATGTATATCGCTCGACGCCACGAACCAGCCTTAAAGGCAATGTGTACACTGCGACTGAATATAGCAGCACTGAGGTTATCCCACAGCATAACGAGAATGCTTACTCGCAAAGTTGGCCCAATCGAATTGGCTTTTTATGCATGTTGCCAAGCCAAACCGGTGGAGCAACACCGATTAGTGACTCTCGTTACATCTATCAAAACTTACCCATCGAGATCCGTCAGAAAATGGAAGAAAAAGGCATCATGTATGTGCGCAATTATTCCAATGTTGACTTGCCTTGGACTGAAGTGTTTCAAACAGAAGACCGTGCTGAGGTAGAGCGATATTGTGCACAAAATCAACTGCAATGTGAGTGGTTAGATGGCGATCGTCTGCGTACCAAGCAGGTTAATCCAGCGGTTGCTTTTCATCCGAAAACGGGAGAAAAGTTGTGGTTTAACCAAGCACATTTATTCCATGTATCTAGTTTGGATGATGAGGTGCGTAAAACCATGATTGAGACATTTGGTGAAGAATATTTACCACGCAACTGCTTTTACGGTGATGGTAGCCCTATTGACGAGCGTGATCTGGAGTTGATTCGAGCATTATACCGTGAATCAACGGTTCGTTTTGACTGGCAAAAACACGATGTCATGTTGCTAGATAACATGCTCTTTACGCACGGTAGAGAATCTTTCACTGGGCCGCGAAAAATACTCACAGGTATGGCTCATCCCAATTCACCAGTTGCTCAACTCGATAATGAAAAGGTCGCTTAATGGGCGTTAATTTGGGCACAAGTGAACTAACTCATTAGTTAGAAATTCACCAATAGCCACGCTAGCTCGCAGTTTACCATATATAGGGGTTAAAGAGCGTGAAGTGGCTAAGTCTAAACTTTGTAAATGAGGCATATTATGGACGTCGTAAAAAAGCACAAGAAAAGGAATAACAAAAGCACCCTCTTAGGGGGCGCGGCAGCATTTTTAATTGTTGCAGGTTTGTGGTTTTTCTCTGGCTCAAAAGAAGCTGTGGAGCGTAATGAGCTTGTTATTAATACGGTTCAGCAAGGGGCTTTGCAAGTTCAGGTTGAAGGCTATGGAAAGCTGCGTTCGAGCAAACAAAAATTACTTACGAGTACAAGCAATGCGACCGTTGAAGAGATCATTCTAAAGCCCGGGGCTATGGTAACTCACGACAGCGTGATTATGTTGCTTAAAAACCCCGAACTTAAACATGAATTGGAAGCGGCACAGCGTGCCTACAATCATGAGCAAGCAAATCTTCGCAAGCTCAAGCTAACGCAAATGCAAGAGTTGTTAGCGGTTGAGGAAAAACTGGAGCAAGTGAAATCAGAATATGAAACTGCGCAGATGCGCAGGCAAGCAATGGAAGAGCTTGTTAAAGAAGGGATTGTTTCTAAATTGGATTATAAAGAAGTTGTGTTATCTGCAAAGCAGTATAAGAAACGCATCGCCATTGCACAGAAAAACATAGAAAAATTAAAAATGGTGCATGTTGAATCTATCAATATTCAAAAAGAAGCCATCGTCGATGCTCAAAGCAATCTGGCATCAGTCCAGCTGCGCTACGATGAATTAACTGTGAGAGCTGGTATGAATGGCATATTGCAAAAGCAGCATGTTGAGCTCGGTCAAAGCCTAACGGCAGGTCAGAAAATAGCGTTAATTGGTGGCACAGAAGATCTCATTGCCTTGATAAAAGTACCTCAGGCTCAGGCTTCCCAAGTTCAAGTTGGTCAGAAAGCATCAGTAGGCGCCGGCAAATACCAAATTGCATCACAAGTTGTCAGAGTAAGCCCCACCGTGGAAAGTGGCTCGGTTGAAATTGAAATCGCTTTTGATAGCGCTGATTCAGTCAATTTACGTCCTGAGCAAACTGTCGATGCTGTTGTTTATATTGATGATATTGAAGATGCTTACTTCATTGAAAGACCTGCCAATATCTCTGCCTTTTCCTCGTCTTCTTTGTATAAGTTGTCAGCGGACCAACTAGCTGCGAATGCAACACAAATAGAGTTTGGAGTAACGGCTGGAGAATATATTCAAATTAAATCAGGAGCGTTTCCTGGTGATAGTTTAGTTATTTCTGACCTGTCATATCTGAAAAACGAACCCACAATCAAACTCGTTCATTAACAGGAGCAAGAACATGCAAGATATTAAAATTCAAATGACTAACATCACTAAAGTGTTCGAAACGCAGAGCATGGAAACACATGCGCTAAAAGGTATCGACTTAACAATTAGAAGTGGTGAGTATATATCCATATCTGGCCCTTCAGGCTGTGGTAAATCTACTTTGCTGTCTATTCTTGGCTTACTTGATGAAGCAACATCGGGCACCTACATGATCGAAGGCCATGATGTAACCAAACTATCACTAGCACAGAGTGCAGCTATTAGAGCTGAGAAAATCGGTTTTATTTTTCAACAATTTAACCTTATTGATGAATTGTCAGTGTTTGATAACATTGCGCTGCCTTTGCAATATAGTCAGCAGCAATATAGTGCACAAGAGATAACTCAGCGCGTCGAGCAATGTTTAGAATGTGTAGAGATGCTGCATCGTAAAGACCATCGACCAAATATGCTATCTGGTGGTCAGCAGCAGCGTATCGCAATCGCACGAGCGCTTGTCGCTAACCCAGCAATTTTGTTAGTGGATGAGCCAACCGGTAACCTAGATTCAAAAAATGGTGATGCCATTATGGATCTATTAGAAAAGCTAAATAACGATGGCACAACGATTTGCCTTGTTACCCATGATCCTCGTTATGCAGACCGAGCCAGCATTCACTACCACTTACTTGATGGTCAAATCCAAAAAGCGCAAGAACCACTGCGGGAGGCTGTATGAATTACTGGCTAAAAGAACTACAGGTTGCGCTTTATAGTTTGAGCAAACGGCCTAGCTTTGCGGCTGTAGTCATATTAACCCTGAGTATAACGCTGGGCGCATTTATCACTATGGTGACACTAAACTACACCGTGTTACTAAAGCCACTACCATATCCTCAGCAGGAGCGATTATTTGTTGTTGAGGGGGAGCGATATGATAACGGGAAGTTTTTAGGAGCTGGCGTACATTCGTATGCTGGAGCCGTTGATGCGTATAAAAATAATGATAAGTTTTCGCAGTCTGCGTTATTGCATTATGAAGAATTACAGGTGAGTAACCTTGCAGGAATACCGAAGGTTTTTACAACGTTTACCACTTCTGAGTTATTCAATCTGCTGGGTGCCCAAATGGCAGTTGGTCGCTATTTTGATAAAAATGAGGGGCTTGATACCAATGTTCCTGTTGCCGTTATTAGCTACGATCTGTGGCAAAAAGACTTTAATGGCCGTGCTGACATTTTGGCCCAAAAGATAGAAATAGGGCAGGTTGGTTATAAGATTATTGGTGTTCTTTCTGAACAATTTGTAGAACCTGCGCTGCATATGCAGGGTAGACAAACACAAATTTGGCTTCCTTTTGACTTTAACAGTCGAGATGAGCAAACCCGCCGAAATTGGATTGCTGGTTTCTTTGAGCTCAAGCTTGTAGGAAAACTTGCCACTGGCGTAACACCTGCACAAGCACAGCAGTATTTAAGTGCAAGAATAAATGAGCGTTTTGTACAAGAAGCGAAAGCTTTTCCATGGGGACAAAATGTATCTACGAAAGCGAAACTAAAAACCTTTGAAGAGGTGATCATAGGTGATAGTCGTTCGACATCACTGATGATGTTAGGTGCTGTTTTTGCTTTATTATTAATTGCGTGTGCCAATATATCTAACTTATTCCTGTCTCGTGCTGCTGAAAAACAACGACAATATGCGATTCAAGCTACATTAGGTGCGCAAAAACATCATATTTTCAGGGGGATATTTATTGAGTCATTTATTTTGACATTGACTGCGACGGTTATTGGATTGGTATTATCTCACTTTAGCTTTTCATTTATAAGAAAATATGCTGATGGCCATTTGCCAAGGCTTGAAGAATTATCAATCAACTATATTGTTGTGTTGTTTTCTATATTTATTTCTTTTTTAATCGCATCTGTTTTTGGTTTTATAATATCAAATTTAATAGATTATAAAGCTTTGAATAATGTTCTAAGGGTAAGTGGTAAAGGGAGTGGTTTGCAAATATCAGCAAAAACGAGAAGTGTTTTAATTATATCTCAAGTTGCGCTGGCTGGCGTTTTGTTGACCATTAACTTTTCATTCTTCAAAAGCTCTTTGCAGGTGATAGAACAGCCGTCAGGATTTAAAACGGAAAATATATATTGGGTTTCGGTTGATTCAAGTGGTCAACAGTTCAATAGAGATGAGCGAATTGCATTTATAGATCACCTCACGAGCGAGTTAGATAATATGTCAGGCGTAAATAAGGTTAGTAATGCAATATACCCACCTTTAATTACGAATAACTGGACATCCATTCTAACAAAAGATGCTGCAAGAGCGGGGGAGAAAGTGCTCCCTAATGTGAATCTAGTTGACGAGAAGTACTTAAGCACCTTTGATATTCCTTTAGTGATGGGTAGAGACTTTAAAGCTGAAGAAATCAGAAACTCTGAAAAGGTTATGTTGGTTAACGAAACGGTAGCAAACAGCTTTGGTGGCGCTGAGTCAGTGTTGGGTAAAAACTTATATTGGGACGATAAAGAAGACCCTTACAAGGTGATTGGTATTGTTAAAGATGTCTACGTACCTCGCGCAGGAGAGGTGCCACAGATGTTTACTGGCAGAACTTCAAGTCTGAGCTTTATGATCAGTGTTAGCCCTAATGCAAATTTAAGTAAAATTGAGTTAAACAAAATGCTTAGGCAAATTAATAGAAATCTTAGAGTGGGTGAATATATAAATGTTGAACAGGCATACCGTTCTTTACTATCTAGAGACATTGCAATTGCCACGATAACTTCGATATTGTCATTATTAACTCTATTACTAGCTGGTATGGGTATATATGGTGTATTAAGTTACAGCGTTAATTTAAGAACCTATGAGTTAGGTGTTCGAATGGCCTTGGGTGGGTCGCCTAAAATACTATCTAAATTAGTGGTTTTCGATTGTAGTAAGCCTGTTGTTTTAGGGTTAATTGTGAGTGTTTCCTTTATATTTGGGTTGTATTTTTTAGCTAATGGTTACTACGAATTAGAAGTTGCATTTAGTTATTTGGCACTGATTTTAGCTTTTTTTTCAATATTGCTTGTTTCTTTGGTTTCATGCTTTATTCCGATGAGTAAGGTTGTTTATAATAAACCTATACGAGCATTAAAATAGTTTTATTTTTGTTTTTTGTTTGAACCAAAAAGAGGCGAAAGCCTCTTTTTTTTGCTTTTATTTTATTACCTGTAATTAGTCGACACTGAAAATCACTTAATGCATTGATCTTCTTGATGATCTAAACGATCTTACTATCCTCATTTTGCAACGTTTGTTTTCTCACCCCTCAAAACCTAAGGTATCCCCAAAACTAGTGTTTATATATCAATAAGATGGAGATTTTAGAAATTTTGGAAAATGTGGGGAACATTCATGATGTTTAGTGATCTTATGAATCGCTAAATAAAAAAAGAACAATATAACACCATGAATGCTGATACTATTTTGCACAATATGCTACACGCTGTCACCCCTGATTTAATGCACAAGGCCAGATTTAACACACTGCTTTCTTCCGTAAATTCTCTTCTGCGTTGTCAGC
>NZ_JAAUWV010000007.1 GCF_014694405.1 Pseudoalteromonas sp. S16_S37 | reverse complement strand
TAATTGATTTAGCAGCTTGCTTGGCAAACGCTTCCAGTTCTTTTTTATTCATCATTGCCTATCCTAAACCCTTTATAGGGATTAATAATAGGCAGTTACACAGATTTAGTTACAGGGTCCCTTTAGGCCTGATAGACTTGGATATATTCAGCGCTAAATTATAATTTTTACCTTGCAGTAAGCTTTTCCAAAAGTCTAACTGATTTTCAAACCTGCCATTGTCTATATTAAGCTTTTGATGTTTACAGAACTCAATATAGTCAGGTATCTCCCTAACATTGCGTTCAATGCCATTATACCTTGCAGATATACTCTTTAATAATAGCTTAATGCTAATACCATCACAGACTAAATGGTGTATGCAAAAAGCAAGTATACTCAGCTGTGGTTCTACCTTTATCAATCTAAAACTTAGTAAATTACCTTTACTGAGGTCGAAAGTAGCTTGAGAAAATGCATTAAGATTCGCTTTGATTTGTTCACGTCGCAATGTAATTTGCTCAACATGAAAAGCAGGAGGTTCAAATAGATACTGTACAGGCGTACCATCTATTTCCGAAAATGCATATCTTACCAAACCACTTTGTTCTACAACTTCTTCAATAGCGATACATAAGCGCGATCCATCTAGCGGCCCTATTAATTCAAACGCAGCGGTTATGTTATTACTTGATGCAGCTTTATTCGAACCATTTTCTAAACGCTCTATATACCAGTTGGACATTTGTCCATCAGAAAGGTGACTAAAAACTGGCAAATCTTCTACTTTCACAACCAACACCGCCAAAAAATACAACTAATGAAACATTTCTGCAAAGCAGAGAAAATAACGGCAGCATACTAGCAACACAAAAGGAACAAATCAAAACAAAAATAAAACAAAGTAAAAATAAATAAATTCATCAAAAATAAAAAAAAACCTTAAAAACATAAGGATAACAACTCTAAAAAAATCAAAACAAAAAGAACCATTAACAAAAAAAACACAAAAATCAACACCCACCCCCTTGATTATTGCGATAAGTGAGTTAACAAAATAACAACAAGGAATTTAAAAAACCGAGGTAACTTACATCTGAATAGGCGAGACATGGTGCTTTTTGTCCCTTTAAAATAGCACTTTTGAATAGGGCTATTAGACTGTTACATTTTAAAAAACATAAAGAGGCTACAACCCCCATTTTTGTTTTTCAAAAAACGATAAACAGGTAACAAAAATACCTGAAGTAATTGCGTTTAAGGTTGAGTAAGCGGGCAAATTTGCTAGTAAAACCTGAATAACTTTTTATCCTGTTTTTTGGAATTAAAACAAAAAACAAAAAACAAAAAACAAAAAATTAATATATAAAAACAAGAAAAACACAACTTCCTGCATTATAAAAGGCCAATACTAGCAAATAAAAAACTTTCACTTTGGGTAATCACAGTACCGACTTTCACACTTCACTCTAAGTTTTAGAGTGAAAACCCAGTTTAAAATAGCGCTTTTTATAATAACAAGAAGGTTGGCAATCACAGAAGAGTAAACGGCTAGGGCGACCTTGTAGCATTGATATCGAAAATGGAGAATCAGCCCATCTAACTCTCCATTTTATTTTATAAATAGTACCCTTTATTGGGGAATAGAAAGTAAATAAAGCACTTGTAACAATGACCCTTCGCATATCGCCGCATCAGCTTGTGCAACAACCTTAGGCTTACCGTGCACAGCAATGCCTAATCCTGCCTGTGCCATCATGAGTAAATCATTGGCACCATCCCCCATCGCAACAGTTTGTGCTTTTGGTAATTCAAGCTCATTTGCCAGCATATTTAAAATATCGGCTTTTTTCTGGGCATCAACAATGTCACCTAATACCTTGCCTGTTAAGCTGTTATCCTTGATCTCCAATTCATTGGCATAGAACGCATCCAGCTGCAATGGCGCTTGTAAAGCTTCAGCAAACCAAGTAAATCCGCCGGAGGCAATTGCAAGCTGCCAGTTGTGCTTCTTTAAGTGGGCACATAATGCCTGCACCCCTTCCATCAGTGGCAAATCACTTTTTAACGCTTGAATTAAACTAAGTTTGACTCCCTCTAACTTGCTTACCCGCTGATGTAAGCTTTCACTAAATTCAAGTTGACCCGCCATCGCTTGCGCGGTGACTTCGGCTACTTCGTCATAAACATTGGCAAGACGTGCTATCTCATCAATGCACTCAATCTTAATTGCCGTTGAGTCCATATCCATCACCAACAAGCCTCGCTTAGTTGTTGTGGGTGGGTTAAGCAAAACGGCCGTTTGCAAACAAAGTGAGTGCGCAGCTTCTCTCAATTGAGCTTTTAGTTGCTCGGTGACAGTCAATATGTATTGGCTTTTCACAAACATGACCATAGCTTCGGGCAAAGCGGGATGAGGGTGATATTGGCATATGGCACTGACAGGCCATTTAGAGTCGTGCAAAAAAGCCAAAAAGTTCTGTAGCTTTGCAGTGGTAAGCTGCTCACCAAACAAAGTGATGTATACCCCACTATATGCTTCAGGCGCACGCTCGCTTAACTCATATTGTCCATTTTCAATTTGATACCATTTTGCTAAAGTGAAGATATGAGACAAATCATGATCAGGTAATTGCACAAGGCTAGAGGTTGGCATACATAGACTCCTAAATAACAGACTCGTCCTTTTTAACATCTATCATGGATACTGTCAGCATCCAACGCAGGTAATATGAAAAATACACATGCTATTGATTTATTAAAATCTTCTCGAGGAAGGCGCTTGATCCGTCTATTGATCGCTGCGGCATGCTTTATTGCAATCGCTTGGTTGGGCGTAAATACCAGCTTTCAATCTCACCAACTACTACATAAACAAGCTGACTTGAATGCTAGAAGCTTAATTAAGCAGTTTGCTTTGAACGCTGCCAAGCCTCTAAGCGAAGACAACTTCACTCAATTAACAACTCTCAGTGAACATCTTGAGCGTGATGACAATGTACTAAGCATCACCCTGTATAGCCAAGACGGCGAACTTATTCTTCCTATTAGCAAAGCGTTAGATAGCGATAATGTTTATGGCTTACCTGCAGATGTAGCGGGGATCAGTAAACTAAAAACGCCAATTGTTGAGCCCATTATTTTTCAAGGACAACCTTTAGGCTTTGCAAGTATGGTTTACCTAACAACTTCCGCGATGAGCCAAAGTCACTATCATTTTCATGAACTAGGAAGAATGGTACTCGTCATGTTACTCATTACTTGTATTTTTACGTGGCAAATTGGCAGAGCTCTAAAGGGCTGGGAAGTAAAACGTCAAATCCGAAAAAGTGTGCAAGACGACGAATAAAGCTGTTGCGCTATTTGCTCTGGACGCTCGCTTCTCAGTGCACACAAATGCTCAAATACCTCAACGAGCCTGTGAGGCTCATTCACCTGCCCTTGATACCCTGATAACGGCATTGAAGGGGCATCGGTTTCTAGCAACAGGCTCTCTAATGGCACTTGGCTTAATACTTGCCGAGTTTTACTCGCACGTGTATAGCTAATCGTGCCTCCCACGCCTAATTTGAAACCTCGATTTATATAGTATTGCGCTTGCTGTAGAGAACCTGAAAAAGCATGTATCACGCCGCCATACTGTGCAGGGCAAGTTTTAAGTGCTTGTGCAATTAAATGGTGGCTTTGTCTGTGGTGCACTATCAAAGGAAGCGATAAAGCATTGCTGAGTTTGATGTGTTCAACAAATAATTTGCTTTGATATTCAATATTGGGGCAAGTGCCATCGATCCCACACTCTCCGATAGCCACAATTTCATTACGATGAGTCTGCGCCAGTGTCTGCAACGAAAAGAATGCGTCATCATTATGCTGTTCAATAAAGTATGGATGCAGCCCCAAAGCGATACGACACGCTGGGTAGGTCTTTGCAAACTTCAACAAAGCGGCACTTTGTGGGTAAGTAACCCCTGGAACAACAAAATACCGAACACCTAGTTCATGGGCACGTGCTATATGGCCATGTAGGTCGTTCTTGAGTTCACTGAAATCTAAGTGGCAATGGCTATCAATAAAGTGCATGGCAATAGCTGACTATTGGTTTATCTGTAAGTATAAACACGTTAAACAGCCTAGGTCGAGTGATAGCCCGACCTCAGGTATGCTGCGCGGAAGCTGATTTAAGGGTTTAGCCTATCGACCTGCCAAGAACCATCATCTTGTTTTATATACATAAAACGGTCATGCAGGCGATGCTCACCACCTTGCCAAAATTCAATTTTTGTAGGTTCCACGCAGTAGCCGCCCCAAAAGTCTGGTAGCGGAATTTGCCCTTTGGCAAATTTGGCTTTCATTGCATGAAAGGTTTCCATCAGCGCCTTACGCGAAGATACTGGGCGTGATTGCTGCGATGCCCACGCAGCCAATTGACTCTCTTGTGGTCGTGACAAAAAGTACTTAGCAACAGCAGCCGTCGATAAGGCTTTTGCTTCACCGTATACTATCACCTGGCGTTCGATTTCATGCCAAGGAAAGTGCAAACACACCTTGTTGTTACTTTTTATCTCTTGTGCTTTACGCGAGCCTGTATTAGTAAAAAATACAAATCCATGCTCGTCTAAATGCTTTAATAAAACGATACGCTGTGATGGTTGACCGTGTTCATCCACCGTAGCAACAACCATTGCGGTAGGATCTGCAAACTTTGCGTCAACTGCTTGTTGTAACCAGTTTTCAAATTGCGTAATGGGGCTATCGGCCAACATTTCTCGGCGTAAACCGCCTTTTGTGTATTCTCGGCGAATATCTTCAAGCTTCATGATTTTTCCTTACAAAAAAGCCGCATAAACAGGGTTCGATGCGGCTCTTAAGTTAACACATTTTGTGTATTACAAATAATCAAACAAATGCTAAATTACATTTGCTCCATTACCTCGATACCAAGTAAGTCAAGGCCTGTTCGTAAAGTGTTTGCAACTAGATTACACAGTACCAAACGACTTTCTCGTACATCAGTTGCCACATCATCTTTTAAAATTGGACATGCTTCGTAGAATGTCATGTATAAGCTCGCCAATTCATATAAGTATCCGCATAGTACGTGTGGGGTCGCTTCACTGATCATCAAATCAAGCACTTCTTCTAATTGAAGCAGTTTAAGCGCCAACGTTTTTTCTTGTGGCTCAACGATATTAATGCTGCCAGCAAGACTTGTACGCTCTACACCCGCTTTACGGAAAATACCACTGACACGCGTATACGCATATTGTAAGTAAGGCGCCGTTGCACCTTCAAAGCTCAGCATAGAATCCCAGTTGAAGATATAGTCGCTGGTGCGGTGCTTAGAGAGGTCCGCATATTTAACCGCACCAATACCTACTTTACGGGCAATTTCGCTACGCTCTTGTTCACTCAAATCGGCTGTTCGATCGGCTATTTTATCTGCCGCGCGACTTACTGCTTCTTCAAGTAAGTCCGCTAGTTTAACTGTACCACCTGTGCGGGTTTTGAATGGCTTACCATCATCGCCCATCATGGTACCAAATAAGCTTGGCTCATATGTCGTTTTGTCTTTGAGGAAACCAGCTTTACGTGCGGTGATCTCAACCTGGTTAAAGTGCAACCCTTGACGTGCATCGACAAAAATCAAGATACGATCTACATCCAGTTCATTGGAGCGATAGTCACATGCAGCTAAGTCTGTGGTTGAATACAAGAAACCGCCACCCGATTTTTGTACGATAAAGACTGAAGGTTCGCCATCTTTGTTGGCTAATTCATCCAAGAACACAACTTGTGCGCCTTGGTCTTCAACCGCAATACCTTTTGACTTGAGTAACTCAATCACGCTAGCTAGGCGGTCGTTATATGCACTCTCAGCCATGATATCGTCACGGCTAAGTGTTACATTCAGCTTCTGATATACTTCTTCTGAGTGCTTCACTGAGGTATCGATAAACATTTGCCACAGCTTTTTGCAGTGCGCATCACCACTTTGTAACTTCACAACATAATTACGGGCTTTGTCTGCAAAACCTTCTTCGTCATCAAAGCGTTTTTTAGCATCACGGTAAAAGCTTTCAAGATCTGCTAATGCAACGTTTTCGAGGTCTACACCTTGGTTTAATAAATCTTCAAGGTGAGCAATAAGCATACCAAACTGAGTACCCCAATCACCCATGTGATTTTGACGCACAACGGTATCACCACGAAACTCTAACGCACGCACCACTGCGTCACCAATGATGGTCGAGCGTAAATGGCCCACGTGCATTTCTTTGGCAAGGTTTGGCGAAGAGTAATCAACCACAACTTTCTTAGCCGGTTGGTGCTCAGAAACACCAAGCTTCGCGTCGTTGTTAGCAGCCTCTAAACTCGCTGATAAAAACTCTGGCTTTAAATGAATATTGATAAAACCTGGGCCTGCAATTTCGGTCTGCGTTGCAATATCACTCACATCGAGGTTATCAATGATTTTTTGCGCCAGCTCTCTTGGGTTGGTTTTGAGTGCTTTAGCCGCTCCCATTGCGCCATTTATTTGGTAGTCACCAAATTGTGGGCGGGTACTTTGTGTCACCGCAGGGTTACTACCTTCAGGAATACCTGCAGCTAGCATTGCCGCATTGGCTTTTTCAATTAGAATCTTTTTAATGTTCATGCTTTATCCTTTGTCTGCGGCTTAGTGTTCACGAGTATGGTGGAACTCAACATCTGGGTAACGCTCCATCGACAAGTTAAGATTGACACGACTTGGCGCTATATAAGTAAGATTATCGCCGCCATCTAATGCAAGGTTGGCTTCACATTTGCGTCTGAATTCAGCCATTTTCTTTTCATCAGAACAGCTTACCCAACGTGCGGTTTGTACATTAACACTCTCATATAGCGCATCAACGTTGTACTCAGCTTTTAAACGGGCGACAACCACATCAAACTGGAGTACACCCACAGCGCCTACAATTAAATCGTTGTTGATCAGAGGTCTAAATACTTGTACAGCCCCCTCTTCAGATAATTGCACTAAGCCTTTTAACAACTGCTTTTGCTTCAATGGATCTTTTAAGCGAATACGACGAAATAGCTCTGGTGCAAAGTTAGGAATACCACTGAACTTAAGCTTTTCACCTTGCGTAAAAGTATCACCGATTTGAATCGTGCCATGGTTATGTAAACCAATTATATCGCCTGCAAAAGCATCTTGTGCACGCTCTCGGTCACCGGCCATAAAGGTAACCGCATCAGAAATACTCACTTGCTTACCAATACGCACATGGTTCATTTTCATACCTTGGCTGTATTTGCCAGACACAATACGCATAAACGCAATGCGGTCACGGTGTTTAGGGTCCATGTTGGCTTGAATTTTAAATACAAAACCCGAGAAGTTGTCTTCTTCAGCTTTTACTTCACGCTCTTCTGTTTGACGTGGCATAGGCGCTGGAGCCCATTGCGTTAAACCATCTAGCATGTGGTCAACACCAAAGTTACCAAGGGCCGTACCAAAAAATACGGGCGTTAGCTCACCTTTTAAAAAGAGTTCTTGATCGAATTCGTGCGATGCACCAATCACCAGCTCTAGCTCTTCACGCAGCTGTTCAGCAAGCTCTGCGCCCACCGCATCGTCAAGCTCTGGATTCTCTAAGCCTTTTATCACACGTTTTTCTTGAATAGTGTGACCTTGACCCGTTTGATATAACACAGTTTCGTCACGATGGATGTGATATACACCTTTAAACTCTTTACCACACCCAATTGGCCATGATACTGGTGCACAAGCAATATTCAGCTCAGTTTCTACTTCATCTAGCAACTCCATAGGATCTCGAATATCGCGGTCTAGTTTGTTCATAAACGTCACGATCGGCGTATCACGTAAACGGGTTACTTCCATCAGTTTACGGGTACGGTCTTCTACACCTTTTGCCGCATCAATCACCATCAAACATGAGTCAACGGCTGTTAACGTACGGTATGTATCTTCCGAGAAGTCTTCGTGTCCGGGAGTATCTAACAAGTTAACCAGTGCGTCATTATAAGGAAACTGCATTACAGAGGTGGTGACCGAGATCCCACGTTCTTTTTCCATTTCCATCCAATCTGATTTTGCGTGCTGGTTTGAGCCACGACCTTTTACAGTACCCGCTTTTTGTAGTGCCTTTCCGAATAACAATACTTTTTCGGTAATGGTTGTTTTACCCGCATCAGGGTGCGAGATAATAGCGAACGTACGTCGCTTTTGAATTTCGTTGACGATATTAGACATGTAAGCAGCTTTTGCCCTGTAAGTCGCGTCTTCAATTGCGCGAACTAAATTAAAATTTTGCCGATTATACCTGTTTTACTCTGGGCAAAAAAGGCACATGATTGAGTAATTTAAATTGTTGTTGCACGCTGCTGTTAGGTGTTCGTATTCACCGCTTTATCAACAGCGTTTATTGATAATAATGTCATATAGATTTGCGACATTCTAAATTGCTTTAAAGAGCTTATTGCGGCTTTTTAAGAACAACGAAACCTCTTAACAACCTGCGCTAACAGCAACACAGCAAGCTGACTAAATAGCGTTATTGGGCAAATTCGCCTATACAGAGCGGTGGCTATTTATCAAATCACAATAATAATTAGCTACTACAAAGCCTGTATCAAACTTGAGTAATGCCATATATAGACATAAGATTATGTAGGTAGTTTGGGCTTGAAATCTAACTTGACCACGTAATAGGGAAATAACTTTAATATTATGAAAATAAGTAAGTTAAGCATAAAGCTACTGCGTTATATTACGCCTCTTGTGATTTTGCCCTCGCTTTTTTTGGGTGGTTTTACTCTAACAACGGTCACAAACTCAACGCAAAAACAAGCCAAATTAACAGTAAGCAGCTTTGTTGAACAACAGCAGCAAAAGATCCTCAGTTATATAAAAGTATATCAATCTACGGCAAAGTTACTTTCTACCTCACCGGTATTAAGCGAGTATTTGAGTAATGATATGGGTAACTTAGCTGACAAAAATAAACGCCAAGTTGCTTTACAAGACGTATTTGCAAGTTACAGCGAAGCCTATCCAGATATTCTAAGTATTAATTTGGTTAATCAACAAAGCGAAAGTTTGGCCTATAAAGCAAGTAACTTAAGTAAGCCGCCTAAAGACTACCCTTTTTTCCCTCAAGTTTTAAACAGCAATTTGAGCCAACAGTATTTTATGATGCCCACCGACGAGGGAACCACACATTTATTTTTTGTACAGCAATTACTTAATAGTAACTCTGTGAGCACGGCCAGCTACGTGGTGATTAGAGTCGACCCATCAATTATTAATTATTCTATCTTTGAGTCTCCTTACAAAAGCGCATTTAACGCCCTTATCACTGGCAAAGGCGAGATACTATTTAGCTCATCAGCGCCTTTAAATATAGTGAGACTCAGCCCAAATGAAGTAAACCAAATAAAGTCTCTATCTGAGCATGAAGAGTTAGCAAATAACAATCTTGATAGCATCGACAAGCCAAACATGGTTGGTTATGCAGTGCAACTAAGCGATGATTATTATTACTTGTCTACTATTCCCAATCACCTGCTCTATGAATCTGGACAAGCAATTACAAGCCTTACAGCACTGATCGTTGTTTTATCCATTATCGCACTGCCGATTTTAGTCTTTATTGTCGTGAAAAAGCTTTTGATCAACCCTATAGAGTTGCTGGGAGAAGCGAGCCATCGAGTTGGCGATGGCGATCTAAGTGTTTTTTTACCAAATCAAAATAACGACGAGGTTGGTAAATTGTTTCAAGACTTTAATCATATGGTAAAGCAGATCAGAGACTTCCAAGGAGAGTTAGAAGATTACAAACTACACCTAGAAGAGAAAGTGGATAATCGCACCTTGGCTCTGGAACGTATGAACCAACAGTTGGAAGCCGCTTATACTCAAGCAGAGCAAGCAAATGAGCTAAAAAGTCACTTTTTAGCCAACATGAGTCACGAGATCCGCACGCCTTTAACTGCCATAATTGGCTTTACCGAACAGTTGCTACATAACCCTGATACGCAATACTCCCAACGTCATCTAGAAACCATGCTCAGAAATTCAAAGCACTTGCTCGAATTAATCAATAACATTCTAGATTTATCAAAGATAGAAGCGGAAAAACTCGCTGTAGATCAATCTGAAGTTGACTTGCAAGGCATTGTTGACGATGTCGTTGATATCATTAAGCCACTGTGCGAACAAAAGGCACTTTCCCTGTCGATCAATTATCAACTACCGATTCCTCGTACATTGAACAGTGACGCTACTCGGTTAAAACAAATATTAATTGATATTTGTAGCAACGCAGTTAAGTTTACCGAGTCTGGCAGTGTGGTTATAGATATTGCCTTTGAGCAATCCACAGAGCTTTTTGAGTTTATCATCACAGATACGGGCATTGGCATGTCTCAAGGAGAAATAGCACGGATATTTAAGCCTTTTGAGCAGGCTGATAGTACCATTACCCGCCGCTTTGGCGGCACTGGGTTAGGCTTATGTATTGCAAAAAATCTGGCTCAGTTGCTCGGCGGTGATGTCAATGTTAAAAGCAAGCAAGGTGTTGGTAGTCAGTTTATCGTTACTGTGCATGCCAACTTTCATGGCAAAGTACCGGATATGCTTGAGAGGCTTGATGAACCATCAGCAAAAGACAATATTTCTCAAGAATTCGCTCAAACGCAATTTGATGCGCGAGTTTTACTTGCTGAGGATAACCCCGATAACCAAGAGCTCATCTGTCTTATGCTCAATGCTTGGGGGATCACTCCTGATGTGGTAAACAACGGCGCACAAGCCGTCGAAAAAGCCCTAGTTAATGACTATCAAATCATTCTTATGGATATGCAAATGCCTGTGATGGGAGGCCTAGAGGCCGTACAAATGCTTCGACATGCAGCCTATGATGGCCCCATTATCGCCCTAACAGCAAATGTTATGAAGCATGACATAGATGCATATTTAAAAGCAGGATGCGATGCAACTCTTGCAAAGCCCATTGACAGATTACAACTGGGTACCGTGCTCTTAAAACACCTGCAAATACAAGCTGCTAGTGATTCAAAATGGGATTCTTTGTTAAAAAGTGAGAAATTTGCACAGATCACCCAAAACTATAAGCGAAAGTTACCCAACTATTTAGCGCAATTAGAGCAACACTATCAAGAGCAAGACTGGGATGCCTTAAGAGCGCTGGCGCATAGCCTTAAAGGCAGTGCTGGGTGCTTTGGGTTTATGAATATTCATAGCGCAGCACAAACGTTCGAAGAAAGCCTTCGCACTAACGATGAGAGCCATTGGCACTATGCGATGCTATCTTTGAGTGAAGCAATTAAATACACGCTAAAAAAGCAGCCTTCGAATACTAAAAGCTACTCCCAGAGCCAAAGCTAAGAGTTTTAGCCATGAGAATGGCATCTTCTTTACCATTTACACGAGGATAATAGTCTTTACGTATACCCACTTCACTAAAGCCAGCCCACTGATATAACCCAATAGCCGTTGTATTTGATTCTCTTACTTCTAGAAATAAGTTTTCTGCGCCAGCTTGTTCACTCGCCAACATAAAATCGTTTAACAATGCTTTGGCTAAGCCTTTACCTTGATAGGCGGGTGCAACACATATATCCATCAGAGTATGATCAGGTCCCGCCACTTCACCGATATAAAACCCAGCTAAGGTATCCTGCTGGTAAATAGCACCATTAAAGTATCGTCCTGATAAACAAGACTTCATGGTATTTTCTGACCAAGGAAAATCATGACATGCTACTTCTATCGCCATTAATTCTGTCAATGGCAGGCTCGATAGAATGTCACGCTGAACAACTTTATCCACTAATTAATGCCCATAGTTGGCGCTTTTGCGCACTGCTTAATGTTGCTGATGGAATATACAAACGCCCTTCTTGGCGCTGCATTTTATTTGCCACAAATATACCGGAAAACGCTTGCCCAGCGGCTCGGTTTATATCCGCAAACAACGTTGAATTGATATCCAAAGATTCCTCGGTAGATTCTTTTACAAGCTTTGTAGCTAGGTGCTGCGAAGTTGAACTATCAACACTATCTTGTGCGCGAAAATGCGCATTTAATGATAATGGCGTAACATCTAGAATCTCGGCGTACATAGGGTGCATAATAACCTGCGGTACTGCTATTTTATCTTTTGGGAATATACTGCTTTAAAGAGCATAAAGCAAAAAGTAAGGAAGTGGCAGGGGCGGCAGGACTCGAACCCGCAACCATCGGTTTTGGAGACCGCTGTTCTACCAATTGGAACTACGCCCCTGCAATGTCGACGCATTATAAAGAGCTTTTTGAAAAGGTAAAGAAAAATTATAAAAATAGCGTTTAACTGCTTTTTAAATAAGCAAAATGGCGAATATTTAACTATTCGCCCTTCATTTTAAGGCTTTATCAGCTATTTGCTGTTATTCCCATTCAATGGTCGCAGGTGGTTTGCCTGAGATATCGTATACAACACGAGAAATTCCATCGATTTCGTTGATAATACGGTTTGATACCTGACCTAAGAACTCATAAGGTAGGTGTGACCAACGTGCTGTCATGAAATCAATCGTTTCGACACAACGTAGTGAAACAACCCAGTCGTACTTACGCGCATCACCCATTACACCAACAGAGCGAACTGGTAAGAACACAGTAAATGCTTGCGATACCTTATGGTATAAATCAGCTTTGTGTAGCTCTTCAATGAAGATAGCATCAGCGCGGCGCAATAAATCACAGTATTCTTTTTTGATTTCACCCAGTACACGCACACCTAAACCAGGACCTGGGAATGGGTGGCGGTATAACATGTCATAAGGCAAGCCTAGCTCTAAACCAATCTTACGTACTTCGTCTTTAAACAACTCACGTAGTGGCTCAACTAGGCCCATTTCCATATCTTCTGGCAAGCCACCCACGTTGTGGTGAGACTTGATAACATGTGCTTTACCTGTTGCAGATGCCGCAGATTCAATAACGTCTGGGTAAATAGTCCCTTGTGCTAGCCATTTAGCATTTTGCAGCTTACCAGCTTGCTCATCGAATACTTCAATGAATGTATGACCAATTGACTTGCGCTTAGCTTCTGGTTCATCAATACCTTCAAGCGCTTTTAAGAATCGCTCTTCGGCATCCACTTTAATGATGTTCAGCCCGAACTTGTCGCCAAACATCTCCATTACTTGCTCGCCTTCGTTTAGACGTAGTAAACCGTTGTCTACAAATACACACGTCAGCTTGTCACCAATTGCACGGTTAATCAGCATTGCTACCACTGATGAGTCAACGCCACCTGATAAACCAAGAATAACTTCATCATCACCGACTTGCTCTTTAATACGTGCAACAGCATCTTCGATGATTTGCGCTGGTGTCCATAACTTTTCACAACCACAAATATCAATTACAAAGCGCTCTAGAAGGCGTTGACCTTGTTGTGTGTGTGTTACTTCTGGGTGGAACTGTACACCGTAAAAACGTTTTTCTTCCCATGACATTGCCGCATGAGGACAGGTATCTGTTTTTGCCGTCGTTACGAACGTATCAGGGATCTCTACAACTTTGTCGCCGTGGCTCATCCAAACATCTAAGAAATCAGCACCATCTTCGATATGATCTTGAATTTGATCAAACAGCTTACAGTTACCTACTTTTTCAACGCGCGCATAACCAAACTCTTTCTTATCAGAGCTGTGTACCAATCCACCTAACTGCATAGCCATTGTTTGCATTCCGTAGCAAACCCCTAATACAGGCACACCTGCATTGAACACATACTCAGGCGCTCTTGGGCTATTATCTAGCGTCGTAGACTCTGGGCCACCAGATAGAATAATACCCTGCGGATTGAATTCACGGATCTGCTCTTCGGTAACGTCCCAAGCCCATAGCTCACAGTACACGCCAATCTCACGGATACGACGTGCGATCAACTGCGTATATTGCGAACCAAAGTCTAAGATCAAAATGCGGGAATCGTGGATATCTTTGCTCATTGATAATCTCGTTAGTTAGTAAACGACTAATTCAGTAAAGCACAAATTGACGCTTTACTTAAAATTAAGAAGGGCCAGCAAACGCTAGCCCCGTTTTGATGTTAGCCCAAGCGGTAGTTCGGGGCTTCTTTGGTGATCTGTACGTCATGAACGTGAGACTCACCCATACCAGCAGATGTGACACGTACAAACTGCGGTTTGTTATTTAACTCTTCAATTGTGGCACAGCCAGTTAAGCCCATCGCGCTGCGAATACCACCCACCTGCTGGTGAATAATCGTCGCAATTGGACCTTTATAAGCAACTCGGCCTTCAATACCTTCAGGCACTAGCTTGTCTGCCTCATTTGATTTTTGGAAGTAACGATCAGATGAACCTTCTTTTTGGTTCATTGCACCCAATGACCCCATACCTCGGTATGACTTGTAGTAACGGCCTTGATACAGCTCTACTTCACCCGGCGCTTCTTCAGTACCGGCAAGCATTGACCCAACCATAACGCATGATGCACCAGCAACGAGCGCTTTTACGATGTCACCAGAGAAGCGGATACCACCGTCAGCAATAACTGGAATGTCACGGCCTTTTAAACCTTCCACTGCGTCTGAAATGGCAGTGATCTGCGGCACACCACACCCCGTTACGATACGAGTTGTACAAATTGAACCTGGGCCAATACCTACTTTAACAGCATCAACACCCGCATCAGCTAATGCAATCGCACCTTCAGCTGTTGCTACGTTACCAGCTACGATTTGTAAATCAGGGTATGCTTCACGTGTAGCTTTAACACGGTCAATAACACCTTGAGAATGACCATGCGAGGTATCAATCAACAACACGTCAACACCCGCTTCAACTAGCGCAGCAATACGCTCATCAGTACCTGGGCCAACACCTACAGCCGCCCCCACGCGTAAGCGGCCCTGCTCGTCTTTACAAGCGTTAGGTTTATCTTGAGCTTTTTGGTAATCTTTTACAGTGATCATGCCTCTAAGTTTAAACGCATCATCAACCACTAAAATTTTTTCGATGCGGTGCTCATGCATTAAACCTAAGATCTCTTCGCGAGATGCACCTTCTTTTACTGTCACCAAATTTTCTTTCGTGGTCATAACGGTTGAAACAGGCTGATCCAACCTTGTCTCAAAACGCATATCACGGCTAGTAACAATGCCTTCTAACTGGTTGTCTTTGCCAGTAACTGGAAATCCTGAAAAACCTTTTTCTTCTGCTAATGCGTTTGCTTGAGCAATCGTTAAATCAGCAGAAACGGTAACCGGAAAAGATACAATACCCGCTTCGTAAGCTTTAACTTTGCGCACGTTACGAGCTTGCTCTTCAATGGTCATGTTCTTGTGAATAAAACCAATACCGCCTTCTTGCGCAAGGGCAATAGCAAGGCGAGCTTCTGTCACTGTATCCATTGATGCAGAAACAAGAGGCAGGTTAAGTTTAATACCACGCGTCAATCGCGTTGATAGATTTGCTGTATGAGGTAAAACAGTAGAATGTGCAGGTATTAATAACACATCATCAAAGGTTAGGGCTTCTTTTGCAATTCTTAGCATGGTTGCGGTTTCTCTCACGTGGAACTGAGTATAAGGAATTGCGTGCAAATTTTATCAGCGTTCCTTATGCGAGTAAATAATATTTAGTAAAAAATATGATAAAGTAGCCATGAATTTTTTATGGAGCGACTTATGTCATTGACAAGCTTTGCATCGACTTCGAATACAACTTACACCGTTTCGAAACTAAACCGCGAAATACGAGCCATTTTAGAGCAAGGTTTTGCCTCTATCAGGCTAACTGGTGAGATTTCAAACTTTGTTGCTCCGGCATCAGGACATTGGTATTTTTCCTTAAAAGATGACAAAGCCCAAATTAAAGCTGCAATGTGGCGTGGTAACAATCGTTATTGCCAATACAAACCAAGCAACGGTGCACAAGTTGAAGTACAAGCAAGGGTTTCTGTGTATGAACCACGCGGCGATTATCAACTGATAGTCGAAAAAATGGAGCCTGCTGGTGAAGGAATGCTCAAGCAGCAGTTCGATGCCTTAAAAATGCGCTTGGCAGCTGAAGGATTATTTAGTAGTACGTATAAAAAGCCTTTACCTGACAAAATTAACAAGGTAGGAATTATCACCTCAGCGACTGGCGCTGCAATAAAAGATATTTTAACGGTCTTAAAACGTCGTGCGCCACAGCTCGAAGTCATCATTTATCCAGCGCAAGTGCAAGGTAAAGAAGCACACCTGCAGTTATGCGAAAAACTAGCACTTGCCAATCAGCGTAATGAAGTTGACGTATTAATCATCGGTCGCGGCGGTGGTTCACTTGAAGATCTATGGTGTTTTAATGAGGAGCAATTAGCACGTGCTATATTTGCCAGCCAATTACCGGTCATCAGTGCCGTAGGACATGAGATAGACACCACCATCTGCGATTATGTTGCAGATCTGCGCGCCGCAACCCCTTCTGCTGCGGCTGAACTTGTTAGTCCCGACAGACAAGCTTTACAACAACAAGTACAACAATATCGCAAAGCCTTACATATCCAAATTTTGCAAGCCCTTAAGCATGCCACGCAGCACTGTAAAGTGCTTGAGCAAAGACTTAAGTTACAACACCCTGAAAACCAACTGCTACAGCAACAACAAAGAGTTGATGAACTAATTAGTCGTCTAACCCGCGGGTTTATGCAGATACAAGCTAAACGCAGCAATACATTGGCGCTTGCAAAGCAACGCCTTTACCACCAGCATCCAAGCAAGCAACTCAATGATGCGCAAAAGCAGCTTGAGCAGTTGAAAGAAGCTTTGTACCAAGCTGTGCAAAAAAACTTAAATAGTCATCAAAATAGATTAGCACTGTATGCTGCACGGCTAGATAGCATCAGCCCTTTAAACGTGTTAGCTCGAGGGTATAGTATTACCAAACATGAGGATAAAGTGATCAAGTCGGTGTCCGATGTTTCACAAAACCAACGGCTTGTTACACAACTACACGATGGCGAAGTACACTCAAAAGTATTAAAAATTAATACCTACTGATCATATACTTGTTGTTTACTGAGATGGACCACCATTTTATCTTGGGTGCTTGTCGAGGTACTCATGGTAAAACGCTTAAACCAGGTTTGCGAAAAGAGCTTTTCACTGACCACCCGCCATAGGTCTTCGTCAAAGTCTTTCGCATCTCCCTGTGGCACCAGTTTCATTTGGCACACGGTAGATTTACATCCGTATTCTTGCAACTTAACTAGGTGACTTAAATCACTTTGATAAAGAAAGTCGTTCATTTGCAGTTCTATTTCATCGGCCCAAACAGCGTCCCGGCTTTGTTGTTGATACTGCTGCTCCAACATAGCATTCAAATCGCCATTGGGAACAGCAACGGGTGGCAATTCTGAGGCTTGTTTATCTTGGAGTAAACGTTGTTGCAATTGCTCATTTTCGGCTTCTAAACGCGATATTTGCTGCTGAGCTAGTGTGAGTTGATTAGTGATTGTACTTTGTTCATGCACCTTAAGAGGTGCATTTAACTGTACCAGTGGTTGTTCACTGTGTTGAACGACTTGCTCTTTCTCTGGATTTAAGTCAGATGGACGCGAAGCGTTATAAGTGACAGGCTGTGCAGATAGCCATAATCGCTCAACGATAATTCCCAGCGCAAAGGCCAGTAGCATTAAAATAATGACAACTAACCCTCGCATAGGTCCCCTTAGATCATCGCACTAGTATGCGATTCGTTTTCAGGATCATCATCTAGGAAGTTCTGGTTCATACTTTCTGCAGGACAAGGGCTACAAGGTCTGCCTACAACTTTAGCAGGAACCCCCACCACCGTAGTATGAGGCGCTACAGCTCGAAGCACTACAGAGCCCGCGCCTATTCTAGCCCCTTCACCTACTTCGATGTTGCCTAACACCTTAGCTCCTGCGCCAATAAGCACCCCCGCCCTAATTTTAGGATGGCGATCACCTTGTTCATTACCCGTACCACCTAAAGTAACCGATTGTAATATAGACACATTGTCTTCTATCACTGCTGTTTCACCAATCACGATGCCTGTTGCATGGTCAAACATGATGCCATGACCGACTTTACACGCAGGGTGAATATCAACGCCAAATACTTCAGAGGTTCTGCTTTGGATGAATCGAGCTAACTCTTTGCGGTTTTGTCGCCATAAGCAATGCGCCAACCTATGGGCTTGTATGGCATGAAACCCTTTGAGGTTGAGCATAACCGTCAAGTAGCTATCTGCGGCGGGGTCCCGGTCTTTTACCGCTTTGATATCGTGAGCAACATGAGTGAGCATGTGATCACAGTCAACAAACGCTTGATCAAACAGTTCACGAATTGTAAATGCCGATACCACAGCATCTGCCAATTTATTAGCCACAATAAAGCTCAACGCCGCTCCCAAACATTCATGATTCAAAACACTTGAATAAACATGACTGGCAAGTAATGGTTCTCGGCTAACAAGCTCCTGTGCTTCTGTACGAAGTTGTTGCCATATTTCATGACGCATAGCGGTACCTTAATTCATATCAACTGTTGTGATTCTAACGATAAAACTTTAGCAAGTGTTATCGTAATAGAAAACAATATAGTAATTAGTTATAACAAAGTGCTATTTACAGTGCAATGTGCGAGCAATAAAGCGCGCAGACTAAAAAGCCGCACATGGTGTGCGGCTTAAACTAACAGCGCAAATATTTACTCAAATACTGATTTCACATCAAGCACTTCAATATTATCGCTTGGGATATTAAGTTTATAATCTGCAATTTTTTTATCTTCTGTCAGCAACTGCTCTGGTTTTTCAGAGTTGTAGCTTAATGGCGAAGATATCTCATCAGCTAAACGCTGCTGCATGTCTTTTCCGTCACCAGTCACAAACACATACTGTACGTTTTGAGTTTGTAGGTTATCACGGATGACACGATTAACGTCTTCAACACTCAAGCTAGCAAGCTGTTCACGTACATAATCTACAAAGCTTTCTATATTGTAGAACTGACTATCAAGCGCATACCCTAATTGTCTATCTTGGCTAGCAACAAGTTGCGCGACATAGTTAGTTAAAAAGTTACGCGTTGCAGTAAAATCTTCCTCGCTCATGCCCTCTTTAATCATCTTATCTAGCTCATACATCGCAACTCGTGTTGCAAAGTGTGCATCGTTGTTTGAACGCAGTGGTCGCAACCACACTTGAAATATTTGCTCTGTGCGCCCCAAGTTGGCATCAGGCTTGGTTTGGAACATACCGCGTGGAAAATATTCAATGTATGCATAATCACCGTAGTTCATACCACGTACTTCTCGAATACGCTGATACAAGAAGCTATTCGAGTTTCGGTGTTCACCAAAGTACGAACGCACTAGCCAAAGAGCCGTCCAGTCTTTACTGCTACGAATTGTGTCGATAGGGAAACCAAAAGAGACCGCCGTTGATTTTGCACTTTTTTCAACGATAGTTGCATGACGACCTGTAAGCTTAGGTGCATCTGGAATTGTTAAGCGCTTCTCATCACCCTTTGGTAACTTAGCTAAATCCATGAACAACTTATCTTTCACCTGTTGCGGCATAGCACCAGTGATCCCGACATTTAACTTAGCCTGCGTAAGGTGCTCCGCATAAAACGCTTTAACATCATTAAGCGTTAATGACTCTAGATCTGATAAGTCACCATAATTGTAGCTTTCATATGGATGACCTTGATAAAGCTTGTGATATAAGACCTCTTTACCCAGCTCTTCATCATTAGAAGATTTTAAGCTGGCTTTAATGTTATCTAACATTTCTTTTTTCAAACGACTGAAGTCATCTTCTCTAAACCCAGGATTTAACAGCTGCTCACTGACCAAGTCATACCACTGATCTATGTTGTCTTTGTGAACACGTCCACGCAGAGACAGCATTTCTTTATCTACTTGATAGTTAAATGAGCCCGCTATTGGGTAAAGCGCTTTTTGAATGTCTTTATAGGCTTTGCTTTGCGAACCACCATTGGCAATCATCGCCGCAGTCATAGCAGCAAGACCTTTTTTACCTTGAGGATCAGCTGCAGCACCGGTGTAAAACAATAAATTCATATCCACTAATGGCGAACTATTAGTTTTATCTAACACATTGAAATAACGTTCTTTAGGCTGATTTTCAGCGTCAACTAAGGCCTGCAGAGATACTTCGTTATCAAACCCGGTAATAGACTCTAATGCTGACATAGTCACCGTTGTGCGGTTTGAATCAACAAAATACTTATTGGCTATGTCTTGAATATCTTGCGCGCTAATTGCATCAGCTGTGGCGTAAAGCTGATTGATAACTTCAGGATCTCGCTCAAAATGCATATACTGGGCAAGTGTCGAGGCAATCGCCTCTGATGAATCTAACTCATTAATAAAACTATATTTACGATTAGACTTCAACGCCGCAAGCTTATCTTCATCAACTAATTGAGTGCGCGCTTTGGCATACGTCTGATTGATAGCATCACGTACCATAGCAACGTCTTTTTCATTCTCAACTTTAACAAAAACGTGTAGCAAGCCTGGGTCTTTTGTTTCAGGATTGTATGTAAACATCTGACTGGCTACTTGTTGCTCAACAACCAATTGCTGATACAACTCAGATGTTTTCGAAAAATACAGATCAGCGATTAAATCCAGTGCTGCACGGTCTTTCTTTTCGGGCTGCCATGCCGTGCCCTTATAAGACACCAACAACCAATGACCTGGAAGTCCTTCACTTTGCTTATGCACATATTTTGCTGTTTGCTGTTTTGGCTCTTGTGGAATATCAGCCACGTAGTTGCCTTTTTGCCAGCTGCCCCAGTGCTTTTTCACCATTGCCATGGCTTTTTGTGGGTCAACATCACCCACTATCACCAAAGATACATATTCTGGGTTATAAAAACGCTCAAAAAATGTTTGCCCATAGCTCATTTGATCCGGCATTGCTTCAATGTCTTCAAAAAAGCCCATGGTGGTGTGTTTATAAGTATGCTTTTCAAAGGCTACATCGCGCGCCGCTGAAATCAATTGACGAATTGGATTTGCATTATTTTTTAAATACTCGCCTTTAACGGTGAGTGCTTCTGTGCGAAATTGCGCTTGTGTATAAGTTAAGTTTTGAAAGATATCAGCCTCAATTTCCAACACCTTATCTAAGTGTTGTTTTGAGAAGCTCAGATAGTAGTTTGTGTAATCATTGGTAGTATAAGCTCGGTTATCAACACCAGAGTTTTTCAAAATATCAGCATAAACATCTTGTGGGTATTTTTCTGAACCTTTGAACATCATATGTTCAAAGAAGTGCGCAAAACCGGTGCGACCAGCCTCAACCTCGTTTCTCGAACCGACAGAGACCGGGATTTGTACAGAAACCACGTCAGGGTAATCGGTTTTAACTACCATTACGCGCAAGCCATTTTCTAGCTCTTCTAAAAGATAGTCTTGCGAAAATACCTTATCATTCGCTTGTGCTTGTATCTCACTCGTCGCACGCTGTTTATCAGTACTCACGCACCCTGTTAGCGCAAGCGTTACCGCAAGGCTCGTTGCCAAAAGTTTAAATTTCATAGTATTCCCTGAGTTTTTTATTTAATCGCGCAGTTATCATCAAAAGATGAGTAAACCAGTTTCATTATGCATGACTTTTCAAGCGTGATGACATTTCCGAGAGCAAAATAGTGTAAACAAATTTATCCAAGTACATCTGAGAGAGCCCTTAACTTGAAATAAATTCATAGTCATTGAATATCTTTCATCAAAAAAATCTATCTAGACGTCTAAATGGCTGCTATATTATCCCCAATCGACACACATTGAGCTGGGATGAGGATCATGGCGTTATCACTGCAAGAGAAAATATTAGACCCTAACCAAGGGGTATACTTAATTGGTACAACGCCACCTAAAGCTGGCACTGATAAAGAAAAGCTGGAAAATATCGCCGCTAAGCTGCTGGGTCGTTTGCACGAAATTGAATACGACGGTGTGGTCATTTATGATATCCAAGACGAAAGTAGCCGCACTCAAGCTCCTCGTCCATTTCCATTTAAGCACACTGTAGACCCTTGTGAGTATAGTCAGTTAATACATAAGCTATCGAATCTCGATGTGATCACCTATAAAAGTGTTGCACAACGTGAAGCCAGCGAATTCAACGAATGGTTAACCAGCACTAAGCATCAATATGGCTTAAAAAACCTCGTTCTGGTTGGCAGCCCTTCTTCTCATGGAGAGATTAGATTAGGCCTATCAGATGCTTATCAGGCTCTTAGCCAGCATCAGGATGAGTTTTTTCTTGGCGGCGTAACTATTGCGGAACGTCACGCAAGTAAGCACAACGAACATGAACGTTTACTAGAAAAAACCTCACAAGGGTGTGAGTTTTTCATTTCGCAAGCGGTGTATAACGCACAAGCAACCATTGATCTGATCACCAGTTATGCACGCTCTTGCCGTCAGCAAGGACAAACGCCTAAGCGTATTATCTTAACTTTTACGCCATGCGGTGGGCAAAAGACGCTTGAATTTATGCAGTGGTTGGGAATTTCGGTACCTGAAGCCACACAATGGCGTATTCTAGACGCTGAAAACTCTTTGAGTGAATCAATTAGGATCTGTAAAGAAAGCCTTGATCAGATCCTAAAAAGCTGCGCGCACTTAGACGTACCGCTTGGGTTAAATATCGAGAGCTTAACCAATCGAAAAGAAGAAATTGATGCATCCATTAATTTATATCGCCTACTCAAAGCGACGATGGAACTGACCCTAGCCGAAAAACAAATTGCTTAAAACGTAAAAAAGCACCTTAATCGGTGCTTTTTCATTGCCTAAGTGGTTATTATCTGCGCCTTGATGAGCGCTTATTTAACACTTTTTTCTTATCTCTTTGCTTACGTGATTTATTGGTATTTTTACGATTATCTTTTGGCTCTTTACTTAAATCCGGCTCATAACCTGGCAGCCATTGCGGTGTAAGGCGCTCATCTAATAATACCTCTATCTCTTCAAGTAACCACTGCTCATCAATGCTCACTAACGAAATTGCATGTCCTGTTTTTCCTGCACGTCCTGTACGGCCTATACGATGCACATAATCTTCTGCGACATAAGGTAACTCAGCATTAATCACATAATCTAAGTCTAATATATCGATACCTCTGGCAGCGACATCTGTTGCAACCAGCACTCTAGTTTGACCACTTTTAAACTGGCCCAACGCTTTATCTCTAGCGCCTTGTGATTTATCACCATGGATCGCCTGCGTCGCTAAACCGTCTTTATTTAGTTCCTTAGCTAAGTCATCAGCCATATTTTTGGTGCGGGTAAACACCAACACTTGCTGCCAATTATTCTTACCAATCAAATAAGACATAAGCTCTCGCTTTCTGTCTTCATCTACCGCGTAAAATACTTGCTCTATCTTTTGTGCTGCGCTGTTTTCTTTATCTACGCTGATCCGTTTGGGATCGTTCAACCACTGTTTAACAAGCGTCTGCACTTGTTCATCTATTGTGGCTGAAAACAGCAAGGTTTGCCGCTTTGCAGGCAGATGACGCATGATACGTTTGATCTCACCAATAAACCCCATATCCAAAATACGATCGGCCTCGTCAAACACCAAATGTTTCACTTGAGCAAGTGATAAGGTCCCTTTAATAAGATGATCAAGCAGCCTTCCAGGCGTGGCAATAACAATATCAACACCCGCTTTAAGCGCCTTTTCTTGAGGCCCAATGTTTGCGCCGCCATACAAGCAAGCTACTTTTAGTCCCGTATATTGCCCATAACTTTCGGTGTTTTGTGCCACTTGTTGAGCAAGCTCTCGGGTAGGCGCAACCACCAAGGCCCTAACAACGCCTTGCTGCTGTGGCTGTGCTAATAGCTGCTGTAAAATTGGCAACATAAACGCAGCGGTTTTACCGGTACCAGTTTGCGCTGTTGCTACTAAGTCACGCCCTGACAACAACAGTGGAATACATTGTTCTTGCACGGGAGTTGGGTCAACAAAATTAAGTTGTTCTAATGCTTGATTGAGCTCATCAGCGAGCAAAAAGGCTTTAAATGACATGTATGTAATTAGGGCAATCTTAAGATAGCTGCCAGTATAACAAAAGCGCGCTTTGGATGCGCGCTTGATAATCTATTGCAGCTTATAACGTGTCTTTACGATTATTGTAGTAATCAATTAGACCATCAACCATATCTTGGCAATAATCACGGATCCCAGATACCAACATATGCTTTTCTCCGCGCCCTACTCGCTTTCCATCGCTAAGCAAGTTAAACCTAAGAATGATTTTTCCGCGTTTCCCTTCGTAACTAAATTCAGGCGTATCTGTTTCAAGTTCAAGTTCTTTTACGTCCAGCGTATCTAAATGAATTGCCATTGATTCATAAATAACCATTGGACGGGCTGGATTGATCATCACTTGCTGCTTTGCCATTAAAGGGATAATGACATGAGGAAACGCAGTGCCCGAAAACTCAACATAATTTTTTGTCAGGCTATTCACTAAGCTTTGACACTGGTTATTTACGCCATCGCGCTTAACACTGAGCATCACTTTACCGTCAGAGGTGATATCAAACTCTTCACCACCAGCAGGAAAGTCCAGTTTAGAGGTTTCATCAACCATTCCTGCGAAGGTAAAGTGCATATTTTCACTTACACCATAACGTGCTAGCACCAAAGAAAACAGTAGATCTCCCGGCACACAAAACTTTTTCGCATCGACATCATGCAAAGGGTTAAAATCATCAGCCACACGCTTGGCAAATTCACTGCCTTGCTGGCGAGAGATCACAACCTGATCACCGTCTAGTTGGTAAAATTGACTTAACATAAACCTTTTCTTTCATGATTATAAAACCGCGCTATGTTAGCAGAATATTACTAACTAGAGGTCATATCTGTTTATTTTTATGCATAATAAAAAAAGCCGCATAATGCTCTATGCGGCTTTTTCATTAAATATCATCAAGATAAATTATGATTCTGAAAAATCTCTGTATGCTTTTTCTAGCTTTTTAGCCTGCTTTTTAGACACGCCAATGTGTGCCAAAGCAACACGTAAACGTGCGCGAGACAGATCAGAGCCTAAAATTTCCATCGCATCAATCACCGATGTTGATGATTGTTTGCCTGTAATGGCGACAAAGATTGGCTCTAGGAAATCCTTAATTTTCAGCTCATGGAACGTCGCTACATTTTTAGCGATTGCAAAGATCTCAGACTTGTTCCAGCTTCTTAGCCCTTCTAATTGCCAGATAAAGAACTGCAGTGCTTGACGTACCGTGTCTTCATCAGCTTTCCCTGCTGTTAACAGCGCAGGATCGTAGTCAGGCTGGCCAGCTACAAAGTGCCCCGCTAAATCAACTAAATCAGATAACGTATTAATACGTGTTTTTGCCTCAGGTAAAATGCGGCTCAAAGTCTGCGTATTAAACTTCCAATCCACGAAGCGCTGAATTAACTGCTCGTCAGTTAAGTTTTCACGGATCCACAAACCGTTTAACCAACTGAGTTTATCAACATCAAATACAGGACCACCCAGTGATACACGTTTCATGTCAAAATGTTCAATCATTTCAGCCAAAGTAAACTTTTCACGTTCATCGGGCATAGACCAACCCATGCGACCAAGATAGTTCAACACGGCTTCAGGTAAAAAGCCCATTTCTTTGTAGTAGTTGATTGACGTTGGGTTCTTACGCTTCGATAGTTTTGACTTATCAGGGTTACGTAGTAGTGGTAAATGGCCAAGCACAGGCGCTTGCCAGCCAAAATCTTCGTAAAGTTTAAGCAGCTTAGGGGCTGAGTTGATCCACTCTTCACCACGGAAGATATGGCTGATCTGCATATGATGATCATCCACAACATTCGCTAAGAAGTAAGTTGGAAATCCATCTGCTTTTAGCAGCACTTGCATGTCAACGTTCTCCCACGGGATCTCTATTTCACCGCGTAGATAATCATTGAACTTGAACGTACCTTCACTTGGGATCTTCATACGGATCACATAAGGTTTGCCCGCTTCAAGATTGGCTTTTACTTCTTCTTCGCTGAGCAGTAGACCGCGGCCATCGTATTTAGGGCGCAGACCTTCTGCCATTTGCTGTTCGCGCATTTCATCTAATTCTTCGGCGGTAGCGAAACAGTAAAATGCTTTACCTTGTTCAACAAGTTGGTGCGCATATTTTCTATATAATTCGCTACGCTCTGATTGACGGTACGGACCAAATTCACCGCCTACGTCTGGACCATGATCCCAGTTAAGACCTAACCAGCGTAAGCTATCCATAATCGCTTGCTCCGACTCTAAAGTACTGCGGACTTGGTCGGTATCTTCGATACGTAAAACAAACTCTCCGCCTTGCTGCTTAGCAAAACAGTAGTTAAAAAGGGCAATATAAGCGGTACCTAAATGCGGATCACCTGTAGGTGAAGGTGCAACACGAGTACGGATAGTCATGGTGTTTCTCTTTAAATTTCTGACAATAGATGATGGGCGGTTATGCTAGCATAACCGCTTGGTAACTCAAACGCTCACGCATAGATAGTGAGTGAAATTATGCGGCTTTTTCAAGCTTTTCTAGGTAGCTAACAATATCGCTTGATTCGTACAACCAAGTAACTTGATTATCTTGCTCAATACGCAAACACGGAACTTTTATTTTACCGCCTTGCTGAGCTAACTCTTCTCTAAATTGCGGATTATTCTTGGCATCACGAGTCTCTATTTTTAGTCCCTCACGCTTAATGGCGCGACGAACTTTGACACAAAATGGACATGCTTTGAATTGATACAGCTTCATGTTTGCGGTGTGAGCGTCTAATTTTTGCTGTTCATCTGATGGACGTTTTTTGCTGCGCGGAGTAAATATAAAATCGAGCAACAAAATAATGCGCCCTAAAAACCAACGTACAAACTTCATGTTTGCTCCCATTACTAAACTCTAATGGGCGCCATCATATCACAACCTAAAATAATTCAATATCACCTGTTCGATGACTGTCCTTACCACTATCTAAGCTAGAAAAAGCGGTTACTCGGTTGCGGCCATCTAACTTCGATTGATACAAAGCTTGATCGGCGCGATTTACAAAATCTGCTACTTGCGCAATATCCTTAAGCTCCACAACGCCCAAACTAATTGTAACGTGACCAACTTGCGGAAAACGTGTTGCAGCGATAATTGCGCGCACATTATCGAGTTTTTCGATTGCCTCCCCTTCATTTTTACAAGGGAATACTATTGCAAACTCTTCACCACCATAGCGAAACACATAATCACCAATACGAAAGTTACTTTTTAGCAACTGTGCCACCAGCAATATCACCTCATCACCAATAACATGACCATGATTATCATTAACGTGTTTGAAATGATCTATGTCTGCCATCGCCATATACCATTTCACGTCATTGCCATGCTCCCTAACAAGCCACGCTTCTTTTCCAGCAACAATATCTATTACTTTTTCATCGAACGTTTGACGATTTAATAGCTGAGTTAGCGGGTCTATTCTAGCGTATTGCAAAGTAGCTAATTGATGTACATAAATATTTAAGATGTGATTTAAGACATTGTGTTCAGAGGTGGGGATGATGGCGTTATTGTCTACAGCCAAAAACCCCAGTATCAAACCTTGATAACGCACCGGAAGTATTTGCATCTGCGCTAAACTAAGCAGTTGTACATCATGGTTAAGTTTGTTTAAGCGCGTAACAAGTGCTGGTACATCTAATTGTTCGTCAAACCACTGTTCACTTGAGGTAAATATTACACAAGGCGTTTGCTGTATCGATAAACTTTTACTGAAATAAAATGCAAACGGACAAGGCTTAGCAAGCGCTGTGCTTAAGATATTGGATAAGCATTTATCAAGCGTATGCTCACTGTTTTGTGACACAAGCTGAATTGTCCATTCATAGCCACATGATGAGACCTTACTCATTTGTTTCCTCACCTTGTATACTGTAAGTTTAATCTTAGCGTAAGGTTCTCATTTTGCATGTGTTTAGGATAATTTTACAGCAGTACCATATCATCTCTGTGGATCACTACACTGGAAGCTTTATAGCCCAACGCCGATGCAATTTCAGCGCTGTGACAGCCCTTAATCGTATCTAGTTCTCTATCTGAAAAGCCACATAATCCTTTGGCGATGATCTGCCCGCTCTGATTAGTAACGCTCACGAGGTCACCTCTAACAAACTGCCCTGACACAGCAACAACACCTTTAGCCAATAAGCTCGCACCTTGTAGCGTAATTGCTTTGCAAGCGCCGTCATCAAGTATCACAGTTCCGGTCGATTTAGGCGCTGAGAGTAACCATTTTTTGCGTCCTTCAACAGGCGCGTCAAAACGCATAAACGTGGTACTTTGTGCCTCTTTTGCCATGATTTTAAGTACAATATTCGCTTCGCTGCCTTTGGCTATGACAGTCTCAATACCTGCGCGCTGCGCAATATCTGCTGCTTGCAACTTAGTTGCCATACCACCTGTGCCCAAAGAGGTACCACTGCCACCCGCTAATGCGCGTAAGTCATCGTCTATGCGGTGTACTTGGGCAATTAATTCGGCCTCAGGGTTGATGCGAGGATCAGCAGTGAATAAACCAACTTGATCAGTCAGCAGGATCAACTTGCTGGCGTTAGCTAAAATAGCCACCATCGCGGATAAGTTGTCGTTGTCACCTACTTTGATTTCGCTCGTCGCAACCGCATCGTTTTCATTAATAATGGGGATCACTTGATGCTTTAACAGCTGTGTAAGGGTGTCTCTGGCCGTAAGATACCGTTCGCGATGCTCTACATCCGCTCTGGTAAGTAGCATTTGAGCGACAGGAATATCATACAAAGCAAACAAGGTTTGCCATAAGTGGATAAGCTGACCTTGGCCTATCGCTGCCAACATTTGTTTTTCTGAAATAGAATCGCCACAGGGCTGGGCTAATTGAGAACGGCCAGCGGCAACAGCACCACTTGAAACCAATACGATTTGATGACCTTGTTTTTTTAGTTCGGCACACTGGCGAACCAACTCAACCATGCGTGGCTTGTTCAAGTGAACATCACCCGCAGTAAGCACGCTAGTTCCCAATTTTATTACTATTATTTGCTGCCCCATAGCCCTATTCCAGTATTTAAAAAAGCAGTTATATCAAAGCCTGTGCGTGGCACAAGTTAATTTTGTTCATATGTCGATATAGTGCTAGAATCGCGCGTCATTTACTTGCCTTGTGGCTATAAAAAATAAACAGTTTTCAAGGTAATAATTAAATGAGAATGTTCGATGGCTTTTAATGATCAGTATCAATAAGTATTTGTGAAAAAGGCATCACACTGGTGGTTAGGAGATTAAATATTATGAAAGCACATTCAAAACGCAAAGAACTGATAATGCTACCGCTTTTACTTGTGACAATTGCGTTATGCATAGGTGGACATTATATCCTGCAACCTAACTATCAAGACAGCAATATCGCCGAATATGCCTTAGCAGCGTTACCATTTTTAATGTTTGCTATCGTGCTTATTGCGATAAAAATTGCGATAAAAGCTGATAAGCACGAGTAATGATCACAGGATGTGATAGCCAAACCAATCTGGTGACAAGGTTTGATTTTTGCCGCTTGCCTTTAACTCAATAAAGTACTGCTCATCTAGTAAGTCAATGGCAAAGCAGTCATCCACATCATGTAAGTTGTCTTTATGAAGGTGGCTCATACCGTTAAGTAGCTGCTGTTTGGCCTTTGCTTTAGCTTCTTGCTCGTTTTGTGCTACAAACAAGGCAAAATCGTGTTGCTCGGCTAAGCGCTCTGGCACATAAGCCCCCATATTTACAAAATAAAGTTTTAATGCATGCTTAGGCTGCTCTTTCACTAAACTCACTTCATAACCATCTACATGATTGATAGCGACATAAGAGTCCATATGCACAGCAGCTTTATCCCCAACCCACTGTGCTTTTAATTTTTGGTAGCAATCTTCGATTTTTTCGCCAATAACAAATCGTACATCGTGCATTTCAATATGGCAGCCACTCACTCGTCCACCCAAATAAACCATAAACAACTGCATTGAAAGTTTCCTTTTTAACTACAAAATTCAATCATATCATTATTTTGAGTCCATCTTAAAACTAAGTTATGGTGGCTAACAATAACTACAAAAATAGGTGACCGTATGAAACTGTTGGCAAGTCTAGCTGTGCTGATATGCAGCACCCTAACCTATGCTCAAACAATCGTGATTCACAATGTAAAGGGCTACAGTCCTACACTCAAAGGAGAATTAAACACTTTTAATGTGCTGGTTTTCAAAGACGGTAAAGTGGTAAAAACTGGCGAAAAAGACATTATTAAAGAGTTCCCTCAAGCAACTCAAATTGATGGTAAAGGCCACACACTGTTACCCGGTTTAATTGATGCGCATGGCCATGTTATTGGTTTGGGTGATAACTTGTTAAGGCTCGATGTCAGAGGCATAACATCAGTATCAGCCATTGGTGAAAAGTTACGTGACTATGCAAAACAAGCACCTAAGGGGTGGTTAATTGGCAGGGGTTGGGATCAAACCCTTTGGCCTGATAAACAGTTCCCAACTGCTAAACAGTTAGACCAGTATGTAAGTGACAGGCCCGTCGTTCTCACCAGAGTAGATGGGCATGCCATATGGGTTAATAGCAAAGCCATGGCGCTTGCAGGCATTGATAAACAAACTAAAGCACCCGCAGGGGGGGAGATCATTCGTCTATCAGATGACCAACCAAGTGGTGTATTTATTGATAAAGCTGAGCAACTAATCAAAACTCACATTCCCCCCTCCACTGATGAGCAAAGGCAATTAGCTTTAAACAAAGCGGGTCAGCATTTGCTAAGTTTGGGTATTACCTCAACCCATGATGCAGGCATTGATCATGGGACTTGGCAATTGTATCAACAGCGTGCAGAGCAACACACATTGCCTTTGAGAATTTACGCTATGTTAAGTGCCAGTGATGAGCGCTTACTAACTATGCTCAAACACGGCGTTATCAAAGAAAAAGACGACTTTTTGAGTATTCGCAGCGTAAAAATCTATGCAGATGGGGCACTTGGCAGTCGAGGAGCCGCGTTATTGGCAGATTATCACGATAGAAAGGGCCACACAGGCTTGATGCTTGAGACACAAGCGCAGCTAGAATCATTGCTTAAACAAAGCTTTGCCCATGGCTACAGTGCGCATACTCACGCCATTGGCGATAAAGCCAATCGCATAGTGCTTGATAGCTATGAAAATATATTTAAAACCGTGGGCGGGAAACTACTGCGTAATCGCATTGAACATGCACAAATAGTCCACCCCGATGATATTCCTCGTTTTAAAACGCTTAGTATTATCCCTTCTATGCAACCTATTCATGCAACATCTGATATGCATATGGCCGAGCTGCGCTTAGATGAACAACAACTTCGTGGCGCGTATGCATGGCAAACATTCTTAAAGCAAGGTAGTAAAATTGCAGCTGGTTCAGATTATCCGGTGGAGTTAGCAAACCCTTTCTATGGCTTGCACGCGGCAGTTACCCGAATGTCTCGCGATAACAAACCAGAAAAAGGCTGGCTAGCTCAAGAGAAACTAAATAAAGAGCAAGCACTGAGAGCATTTACCCTTGATGCAGCCTATGCCGCGTTTCAAGAACATAAACTAGGTAGCTTAGAAAAAGGAAAGTGGGCGGATTTTATTCTAATCGACAAAGATTATTTTAATATTGATGCGTCTGAAATCGATGACATAAAAGTCATACAAACATGGCTGGCTGGTAATTTAGCTTACCAGCAATAGCTTTTTGTAGCTGCATTGAGGTTATTGCACTCGATGCAGCTTATACAAATGGTAAATATTAACCAATGCTAATAACCCATTGGTTAAAGCCACCGGCCAAGCCTCTATCATCACCCCATAGATGGTAAAACACACACATCCCGTTAAGTTAAACCAGCGTAATTTAATCACATTGCTCATCATCAGAGAGATAACTAAAAAAACTGAGGCAATGTAGCCTAAATATTCCCAAGTCATTTGTTCTCTCCAATTAGTTGAGTTAGCATAGAGGGTCGCGTAATAACGATATATGTATGGTAAAGCCTAGAATAAAAAAGCTAACTCACAAACCCCTTTGAATTAGTACCCTAGTAAGCTCTAACACGGGATGGGGGCTAAACGAGAAAAACCTCAATAGCAGGTGTGAGTTAGCATAAAATCATTGTGGTCATGCTATCTTTATTCAATATTAATAAATAGGACAAATGTCCGAAGAGCCATCTAGATGTTTCAATATCATTTTTCAAGCAATCTTGTAGAACAGTTGCTAAGCTTCGCTGGCAATGCATTTGTTCACAGTAAAAAAGACGTATTAATCCATCAAGACGAACCTTTAACTAAACTTATTTTAGTTCGAAGCGGCACAGTTTCTTTTAGTTATGATGTTGGCAACGGTCGTCGCCTACTGCTCGGACAGCTTGACTGTAATAATACGCTCATTGGCGAGATCGAAGCGCTCAACAACCAGCCGTGTATCTATACAGTAACCTGTTTAAGCGACGTGCAATACAATTTAATTGAGCTAAAACACTGGCGTCAATTATTACTCGATCAGCCTGAATTGAGTCTTTATACGGCGCAAACAATTGCGGCAAAATTTGCTGAAAATCAAAAAATTAACTTAGATAAACTGTTACTGCCTTTAAGCTATAACATAGCCAAAGACTGCTTATTAAGAGCCGAAAACAACAACCCAACGTTACTGCGCGCTTACCCTACCGTTAATGCCGAAGCTGAGCGATTTGCAACCACTGAACGGGCATACAGACGCGTGGTTACTGAGCTGGTTGATAAGGGCCTGATAGTGAGAAGCAGCGAGGGATTAAAACCGGTAGATTTAGACGCATTACAAGATTTTGTTGATAGCTTTTCACAAGTGTGATCACTAAGCTGGTGAGTAAACCAGCTTAGTGCATAGACTGGTTATTTAAAAAGATCTTGGATCTTGCTCAGATCTGATTTACCAGCAATGATCTCATCCGGTGTTAAGCCCGATAACTCATGAGGAAATACCAACCATTCATCAGACTCGTGAATAAAGTAGTCTGGCTTCATGGGAACTTTGGTATTTGTAGGTTTGTAATACGGACAAGCAACACGAATTTCTTTCGGTAAATTAAGACGCATTAGTTCTGCTAATTTCTCTTTTAAGGCATAGATACTGCGCCCAGAATCAAATACGTCATCCACAATCAATAACGAGTCGCCTGCATTGGCATTTTCAATAATATAATGCAGGCCATGCACTTTTATTTCTTTTGATTGCTTACCAATGCCATAGTACGATGAAGTACGCACCGCGATATGATCAGTGTCGATGCCTTTGTAGTCATAATATTCCTGAACTGCGATACCTATTGGCGCACCACCTCGCCAAATACCGATAATAAAGTCTGGGCGAAAGCCATCTTCATAAACTTGTGCAGCAAGACGAAATGAATCTTCTAGCAACTGTTGTGCGGTGATATAGCACTTATCTGACATACAAAAACCCCGTGAGAATGCGAATAATGTCGTGTGTACGCCACTTCAAAAAGTTTCTCGAAACACCAAGAAAGCACTTAAAGCAGCCTAAGTTGTAACCGCTTATTTTAGCGCAGATAAATAAAAAATGCTTGCTGTAACCTTATATAAAACAAGTTATCTCTTACAGATTTTAATTTAAGACTAGAATAGAAACTTCGTATCAATAAGCTTAAGTAAGCGATCAATTTTGTGGCAAGGAAACCCGACAGAGAGCGTCGCCCCCATAACTCATCAAGGATGTTAAAGTTTTATAGAGTTTTCATCGCAAAATTCAGGCATAAAAAAACCCTAACCAAGAGGTTAGGGTTATAAAAAGTGGTACCAGTGGGCGGACTTGAACCGCCACGCCCGAAGGCAACGGATTTTGAATCCGTCATGTCTACCAATTCCATCACACTGGCATAATTTTTCTTTCATCTTCTAAAGCAAGAGAAAATAAAGAAAAACCACTTTGAGCTTAGGCTTTGTTTATAATGCCTTCGTCTCTATGCCATGCATTATACAAACATCGCTTCACTGGGCAAGCAATTTTTTAACAGAGCCACACCAACTGCTTGGTATTTGTACAAAACAGCTATAAAACCGCCATTTACAATGATTTTCGCCATTATTTGCTGGGTTGTGTAAAATACTGCAAATCTGATCGTTTGTTTTGAGTGAGAGTTCACACATGTCACAGTTTCCCAGCGCTGGTTTCTTTCGTCGATTCGCTTCACTAATCTATGACGGATTAGTTGTTATTGCTTTTGCAATGCTAACAACCGTGATTTATCTATTAATTGTACAAGGCTTTATATCTGCGGGGGTGTTAGCTATCGGAGAGCATCCTGATGTCTCAGCTTATATTCAAGCATCTCCTATTCTTTACGCAATTCGCGCCGTTTTGTTGGTGTTAGTTGGTATCTTGTTCTACGCCTACTTTTGGACTAAAAGCGGCCAAACTATTGGTATGCGGGCGTGGAGATTAAAAGTGCAAACACACTCTGGTGAACTCTTACCATGGTCTACAGCTTTATTACGAAGCGTATGTGCACTGTGTGGATTAGGAAATTTACTCGTGTTAGTTGATTTTAAAAAGAAGCGTGCTTTACAAGACCTGCTTTGTAACACCGAAGTAGTTGTATTGACTAAAGAAGAAAATAAGAAAGTATATAATAGTTTAGATTAACATGGTTGAGCCCAGCATAGCATGCTGGGCTTAATCGCTTTACTGATTACGCTTGAGCAAGTAGCTGGCAATAACCACAAACAGCAAGCTTGGCATCATCGCACCAACCACCGCAGGCACGTTATATACCATCACGATTGGACCAAATATTTCATTACTCAAATGAAAAGCCAACCCCGTAACAACACCCATGATAATTCTGGCTCCCATGCTCACTGAGCGCAGCGGACCAAAAATAAACGAGAGGGCCACCAAAAGCATCACCGCAATCGTTAGTGGCTGCATAACCTTTCGCCAAAGTGCTAAATCATAGCTGCTGGTATCTTGATCATTTTGCTCTAAGTAAGACAAATAAGACCAAATCCCTCTAAATGATAACGACTCAGGATCGACAGACACCACATCGAGCTTTTCTGCTGTAAGCTGAGAGTTGTATATTTGCGACTCACGATAATGCGTAGTGATTTTATTTTCACCTAGAGTGACTTCTTCGATACCGTTAAAAATCCAACCTTGTGGAACACTTTTACCATGTTCTACCCGCATCACTTTAGTAAGCTCTAAATCATCATTGAAATAGTAAATGCTCACATCTTTAAGATCGCCCGACTTTTCAATATTGCCGATATTAATAAAGTTACTGCCATCTTTAGCCCAAACACCTTTTTGCGCATTAAACACCTCACCGCCAAAAATAGCATTGTTGCGCAGTTGTTTAGCGGCCTTTTCGGCTTGCGGCACTCCCCACTCACCCAATGCCGTCATGCAAAGAGCAAGTACAATCGCTGTTTTCATTACTGAGCCGATGATTTGTAAACGTGACATACCTGCAGCCTGCATAACAACCAGCTCGCTGCTCGATGCCAACGCGCCCAGTCCAGTCAATCCGCCAATTAATGCAGCCATTGGGAAGAACACCACAATATCCGATGGCATGCTATAAAAGGTATACAGCATAGCGTCAGTCATATCGTAGCTACCGCGGCCAACAGATTTCAGCTGTTCAATATACTTGATTAAAGTATTGATCCCAACAAACACCAAAAGCGCAAACCCTGTGGTTTGCAAGATGCTTCTACCCAAATACCAATCTAATGTTTTCATCATGCAACCGACGCCTGTTTTGTTAACAGTGAGCGTACCCACACACCAAATGGTCGCCCTTTAGCAATCAAATAAGCACCAATAAATAATACACTTAAGTGGATCCACCAAAGCCCTACAGCTGGAGGGATCTTACCCTCTGCAACCAAAAACTTTCCGGCGTTTAATAAAATGAAGTAACCAAGATATAAACTGATTGCAGGCACTAGCTTGGCAAATTTACCTTGTCGAGGATTAACAACGCTTAGGGGAACCGCCAGTAACGTCAGCAGAATAATAGAAATGGGTACTGACAGGCGTAACTGAAGCTGAGCAGCGGCTTGAGGTGTATCCATTGCGAGTAACTGTAAGGTCGGTATTGCTTCTAACTTACGTCGTTGATGTTCAATGATTTGCTCTCGTATTTGCACTTGATAACTGGCAAATTCGGTTTTGTTTAATGCCTGACTTAAGCCGTCCGTTTCGTAACGTTTTCCATCATTGAGCACGAGCTGTTGCTCACCACTTTCTTGCTCGATAACGCGCCCTTTTTGAGCGTAAACTATGCGCGCTGCTTGGTTTGAATCTTTGTTCGGAAGTTGTGCCACAAAGACTTTATCCAACTCCTTACCTTGATCCAAAATATTGTGCACAAACACCACTGCTTTTTCGTTACCTGTTTGTTGGAATCGACCGGCACGCAAAGCCGACAACCCAGATTCAGCTTCTGCCTGCTCTTTGAGTTGATATTCTTTTTCAGACGCCCAAGGGGCAACATACAAACTAACCACTCCAGCAAGCAGTGCAAAAAAAACACTCGACACTAAAGTGACGCGAACCACATACCACTCACTGACGCCACAAGCCCTCAACACGGTCATTTCACTATCAGCATACACGCGGCTGTAAGCTAAAATAATGCCCAAAAACAAGCTTAGCGGTAAAATATAGACAGCCAGTTGTGGTAGTTTTAGCATCAACACCGACGCCACAAGCTTTGCTGGTAAGTCACCGTCTGACGCATCACTGAGGATCCGAACGAACTTTTGCGACAAGAAAATCGTCATCAACGTGAGAAACACGGCGATCTGCGATTTTAATACCTCAGCAGTTAAATAACGAAAGATTAGCAATGTTTGCCCCTATAAAACTTCGTGTTTCACTGGAATAGTGGGAAATTTTGAGTAAACTGGTTATTTTAGTCAGTTTATTATATGCCATCAAATTTAATTATCATACCAACAGTCAGAGATAATCACGCATTAATGGTATTGATAGTAACGTCGGCATAAAGTTCAAAAAGACATAACTTTAGACTCAGGAGTCGCAATGGAATTCAGCGTAAAAAGTGGTAGCCCAGAGAAACAGCGTAGTGCCTGCATCGTAGTTGGTGTATATGAGCCACGCCGTTTATCTCCCATCGGTGAACAGCTGGATAAAATCAGTGATGGCTACATCTCAAATTTATTACGTCGTGGTGACTTAGAAGGTAAGCCAGGACAAGTATTATTACTGCACCATGTTCCTAATGTACTCAGTGAGCGCGTATTGCTAGTAGGGTGCGGTAAAGAAAGAGAATTAGACGATAAACAATACAAGCAAATTATCTCTAAAACCATCAACACCCTTAACGACACAGGGTCAATGGAAGCCGTTTGCTTTTTAACCGAGCAGCACGTTAAAGGTCGAGACACCTACTGGAAAGTACGTCAAGCTGTTGAAACAACACAAGATTGCCTATACACATTTAATCAATTGAAAAGTAAAAAAGTAGACCCTCGCCGTCCACTGCGTAAAATTGTTTTCAATGTCCCTACTCGTCGTGAATTGACCATTGGTGAATCGGCAATTGAGCATGGTTTGGCAATCGCCGCAGGTGCTAAATTGTGTAAGGATGTGGCTAATATGCCACCTAATATCTGCAATCCTCGCTACTTGGGCGAGCAAGCAAAAGCGCTAGAAGAGTATGATAATGTTTCTGTAAACCTAGTTGGCGAAAAAGAAATGGAAGAGCTAGGCATGCACTCTTACCTAGCAGTTGGACGAGGCAGCGCCAATGAATCGGTCATGTCTGTTATTCACTATAATGGTGGTGCAGAAGATCAAGCGCCGATCGTATTTGTGGGTAAAGGTCTGACTTTTGACTCTGGCGGTATTTCTTTAAAACCTGGCGAAGCCATGGACGAGATGAAATACGATATGGGCGGTGCAGCGGGCGTACTCGGTTTAATGCGTTCACTCGTTGAGATGCAACTGCCAATCAATGTTATTGGCGTACTGGCTGGCTGTGAAAACATGCCAAGTTCAAACGCCTATCGTCCAGGTGACATATTAACCACCATGTCAGGTCAAACTGTTGAGGTACTAAACACGGACGCCGAAGGCCGTTTAGTGCTGTGTGATGCATTGACTTATGTGGAAGCCTTTGAACCTGAAACAGTCATTGATGTGGCCACCTTAACAGGTGCCTGTATCGTTGCACTAGGCGCCCATGCAACAGGATTATTATCAACACACAACCCGTTGGCACACGACTTACTTAAAGCAGGTGAGCAAAGTGGTGATAGAGCATGGCAACTGCCTTTGTGGGATGATTATCAAGAGCAGTTAGAAAGCCCATTTGCTGACTTTACCAACTTAGGAGGACGAGCAGCTGGTACTATCACTGCCGCATGTTTCTTATCTAAGTTCACTAAAAAGTATAATTGGGCACACCTAGATATTGCTGGTACAGCTTGGCGCAGTGGTAAAAATAAAGGGGCAACAGGACGTCCTGTGCCAATGTTAACCCAATACTTGCTAAATCGCGTTAACGTGACAGACGCACAGCAAGATTAACCTAGCCAGATTGATTGATGGCATGGGGTTTCTGTGTCAAAATGCGGCTTTATTTTGAACGCTGAGTTTTGCCTGTAGAAATACAGAATAACCGCCCATTATGAAGTCAACGCCATGACCATCAATGCACAATTCTATGTGTTAAAGCATGACAATGAGCCGGACGCTAAACTACCGGCTCATTTTGATCTAGCAGCTCGCACTGCTGCCGCGCAATATAGAGCAGGTCAACGCGTATTTATCTACGTTGATAATGTTGCAGATGCCCATGCCATTGACGAGCATTTATGGTGTTTTGATGCTGATAGCTTTGTACCACATAACTTACAAGGTGAAGGCGCAAAAGGTGGTGCACCTGTAGAAATTGGTCAAACACCTCCCGTTGGCAGACGTTCGGTACTCATCAATTTAGCAACTAAGCTTCCGGATTTTATCCGTCGCTTTACGCAAGTTTATGATTTTGTTCCGAGCGAGCCAGAGGCAACACAAGCAGCACGCGAGCGGTTTAAGCATCTACGCCAACTTGGCGCCAGTATTTCAACCAAAGAAATTGAAAATTAAAGTATTTATTAAGGTTCTGTGAAATGGATAAAACCTATAATCCACAAGATATAGAACAGTCTTTATACCAAGACTGGGAAGAAAATGGCTATTTTAAGCCATCAGGCAAAGGCGATGCATACTCAATCATGATCCCGCCGCCGAATGTCACAGGTAGCCTACACATGGGTCACGCGTTCCAAGATACCATTATGGATACGCTCATTCGCTACAAGCGAATGAAAGGTAACAATACTTTATGGCAAGTTGGTACTGACCACGCGGGGATCGCCACACAAATGGTGGTAGAGCGTAAACTTGCAGCTGAAGAGAATAAAACCCGCCATGATTTAGGTCGTGATGCCTTTATCGACAAAATTTGGCAATGGAAAAATCAATCTGGTGGCACTATTACCAAGCAACTTCGTCGCTTAGGCGCATCGGTTGATTGGGATCGTGAACGCTTTACCATGGATGACGGTTTATCTGAAGCCGTAAAAGAAGTGTTCGTACGCCTACACAAAGAAGACCTTATTTACCGTGGTAAACGCCTAGTAAATTGGGATCCAAAATTACACACTGCGATTTCAGATTTAGAAGTAGAGAACAAAGACAAGCAAGGCCACATGTGGAACTTGCGCTATCCTCTTGCCGATGGCGTTAAAACATTGGATGGCAAAGATTACATCGTAGTAGCAACCACACGTCCAGAAACCATGCTTGGCGATACCGGCGTTGCGGTAAACCCTGATGACGAGCGTTATCAAAACCTCATTGGTAAAGAAATTTTACTGCCTATCGTTAACCGCCGCATTCCAATCGTTGCCGATGAGCACGCTGATATGGCAAAAGGCACGGGCTGTGTAAAAATCACCCCTGCACACGATTTTAACGATAACGAAGTTGGTAAGCGTCATGAGCTGCCAATGATCAACGTATTCAACAAAGATGCAGCAATTTTAAGTGCCGGTGAATGCTACGCATTTGACGGTAAGCCACTCGAGTTAGACGCACCTATTCCTGAGCGTTTCCACGGTTTAGACCGCTTTGATGCTCGCCAAAAGATTGTTGATGAATTTGAACAAGCTGCCCTATTAGAAAAAATCGATGACCACAGCTTAACTGTACCGTATGGCGACCGCTCTGGTGTTGTCATTGAGCCGCTATTAACTGACCAATGGTATGTGCGTGTTGCACCTCTTGCAAAAGTAGCCACCGAAGCGGTTGAAAACGGTGAAATCCAATTCGTGCCAAAACAATACGAGAACATGTACTTCTCATGGATGCGTGATGTTCAAGACTGGTGTATCTCGCGCCAATTATGGTGGGGTCACCGTATCCCTGCTTGGTATGACGCAGACGGAAACGTATATGTTGGCCGTGATGAAGCTGAAGTACGTCGCGAAAATAACCTTGCCGATGATGTTGCACTTAACCAAGACGAAGATGTTCTAGACACCTGGTTCTCGTCTGCGCTTTGGACTTTCTCAACACAAGGTTGGCCAGAAAATACCGACGACTTAAAAGTATTCCACCCATCTGATACGCTAGTTACAGGCTTTGATATTATCTTCTTCTGGGTGGCGCGTATGATCATGATGACCATGCACTTCATCAAAGATGAAAATGGTAAACCACAAGTACCATTTAAAACCGTTTATGTGACGGGCCTAATTCGCGATGAAAATGGCGATAAGATGTCAAAATCTAAAGGTAACGTCCTTGACCCGCTTGATATGATTGATGGTATCGATCTTGAAAGCTTAGTTGAAAAGCGCACAGGTAATCTGATGCAACCACAACTAGCTAAAAAGATTGAGAAAAACACGCGCAAAACTTTCGCTGATGGCATTGAGCCACATGGTACTGACGCATTACGCTTTACCTTGGCAGCAATGGCATCAACGGGTCGTGATATCAACTGGGATATGAACCGCCTAGAAGGCTACCGTAACTTCTGTAACAAGCTTTGGAATGCAAGCCGTTATGTACTGATGAATACTGAAGAGCAAGACTGTGGCTTTAATGATAAGTCTAAAGAGTACTCTTTGGCGGACCGTTGGATCTTAGGGCAGTTCCAAAGCACGGTAAAAACCTTCAGTGAGCACTTAGATAACTACCGCTTTGACTTAGCGGCAAACACTATCTACGAATTCACGTGGAACCAATTCTGTGATTGGTACTTAGAGCTGACTAAGCCTATCTTGTTCAAAGGTAATGAAGAGCAGCAACGTGGCACTCGACACACTTTGATCACAGTGCTTGAAGGCTTGCTACGTTTAATGCACCCACTTATGCCATATATCACAGAAACTATCTGGCGACGTGTTGCACCACTTGCAAACATAGATGCGAAAACCATCATGCTTGAGAGCTTCCCTGAGTTTGACCAAAGCCTGGTTGATGAGACTGCCATGGCAGATCTTGAGTGGGTTAAGCAATTTATTCTGGCAATTCGTAATATTCGTGGTGAGATGGACATTAGTCCAAACAAACCATTAAATGTGTTACTTACTAAAGCTGATGAGCAAGATTTACGTCGCTTAGAAGACAATAAAGCCTTCTTAAGTGCGCTTGCTAAACTTGAAAGCTTTAAAGTGCTTGATAGCGCAGATGAAGCTCCAGCAAGTGCAACGGCATTTATCGGCAACCTTGAGATCATGATCCCTATGGCGGGCTTGATTGATGTTGAAGCCGAACTTGCTCGTATAGCAAAACAGCTTGAAAAAGCACAAAAAGGTCTGGAGCAAGTTGAGAAGAAACTTGCGAACGAAAAGTTTGTAAATAATGCACCTGAAGCGGTATTAGCAAAAGAGAAAGAAAAACTTGCTGAGTTTTCTGATGCTAAAGCGAAACTACTTGAGCAAAAGGCAAAAATTGAAAGTCTATAAAGACTGAGTTAGTTTGTATTAAAAGGGCAGTAGATACTGCCCTTTTCTTTGGCTTTTATTTAAAAAGCTGAGTTAAATTGCAAACCAAGCACAGTTGCATGGCCGTTAGATTCAAAGCCCCATGCTTGTCCGAGATTATCTTTTTCAACAAAGAGTTGTGTTTTACCGCGTAAAAAACTCACGCCGAAGTCAAGTGAGCTACTTTTAGAAACTTGATACTCTGCACCAAATGAATACCACATACGATCGGTATCAGGAATTGAAATAGACATGTGATAAGGATCCGCAGGTGATTTATCATAAGCTATCCCAAAACGCAGTTTAAGATCTTTGCTATATTGATGGTCTGCACCGATTGCGTATCGCATCGAATTAGAAAAGTTTTCATCTTTGCTAAATACTGTACCACGCCCTTCAACCTTGGCAGCTAAAGTCTTAAAGCTGCTCCATCCAGTCCAAAGTACACTGTAGTGCAATGAGCTACCTTCGCTAATAGTGTGGCTACCAGAGAACTCAGCAATAGCAGGTAGAGTGAGTTCTACACTGCCAGGATACGCACTGCCAGCTGTCCCATTAAAAGGCGCTCCAGCAGGTAGTTGATTACTAAACTCTCCGTCAAATACGATGTCGGTTTCGCTGCGATAATGCAAGCCAAAGCGGCTGTTATCATCAATCTGATAACTAAGACCTAAGTTCCAGCCATACCCTGTATCATCTCCCTCTAAGTGCATTGCCTGCGTTGCCGCAGGCACAGGAAGCGGTGACTCACCAAAGGTACGTACTATTTTAGCATCCGCGTATACATGGTTAATGCCCAAAGCAACAGTAAGTTCCTTTGAAACTTCATAGGCAACGCTCAGATTGGTATTTACCGTAACAATCTCAGTTTCACCCGCTAGCTGCCCTGCAGCGTAGTCTGCCGCAAACTCGGTTGCCAAACCAAACTGAGAGTAAATCCCCATTCCAAAAGATAATGACTCATTAATCGGCGTCATAAAATAAACCGCAGGCACTATCGCGCTTGGCGCTATGCTTGAATCGTCAAGTTTACTTGGAGCAACACCATTATTTGTCGAGGTGCCTCGAAGGCTAACATCAGGTTCGACATACATTGCAGCAACACTCAGCTGAGCGCCATCAAATTGGCTCATAAGCGCTGGGTTTCGTGCAATAACTGAAGCATCATCAGCAACTGATGCTTCACCTGCATAAGCGCGCCCAAGCCCCGAAACACTTTGCTCTGCCAATTGAAAGGCAGCTGCAAAAGTGTGTGAAGATACCAACATCAAACTTGATGCAAGTAACGTTTTTTTAAATACAGACATTTTTTAATCCCATGTGTACAGTCACATTTTTAAAACCCGCACACACTACCTAAAACAAGATTAAAAAGCTGCAATTTCGAGATAATACTCTAATCAATCGAACAAATTTACATCAACGATTAAAATTCACACTGACATATATATCAAAAAACACACAAACAAAAATAATTCTCATTTACATTGACTAAAGTTAAGACATTATTTAGACTTCACAAAAAGCCCAACAATGGATTTAAAGGACATGTTATTACTGATATTAGGCGCTCTAGTTTTTTCAGGTGTGAGTGTTTACTGCTGGTGTAAAGCAACTTACTGCGCTTGCCAACATGCTGGGCAATGCGATAATCCTATCAGTCGTTATTGGTTGATTGGAATATGCACCTCCTTATTGGCGTTGCTGCTTTGCTGTTTGGCATTACACACAAATAAAGGAACAGCACTGTGGCTTATTTTAACACTGTCATGTTTAGCAGGCGCGTCAATGTCTGCCAAATTCAACGCTCTAAAACGAAGTAGAAGAATTAAGCTAAAAGGTGGTCTTTTAATAGGCGAGATAGGTTAATTTGATAGTCTAAAGGCCGTATACTGGCAATGACTTTAATATCATGATCAGGAGAACTCAAATCAAGCTCCTTCGCCGTGATATGGTGCATATGCTTAGTATTGTAGAATATTCTCACATGTGGCGCAGTCGGCGCATGTTTATTACCAGCAAGCACTAGAGCTAGTCGCTCATTCGTTAGTTTCACAATTGAGCCTACAGGATGAACTCCTAGACATTTGATAAAACGCTGTACCAGCACTGGGTCAAACTTATCTCTATTCGTCAGTAAATAGCGCAGTGCATGAACAGGCTCTTCCCCTTGTTGATATGGCCGCTCTGAGGTCATAGCATCATATACATCAACAATCGCCATCATCCTTGCCGCTTTACTTATCTGCAACCCTTTTAAGCCACGAGGGTAACCCGTACCATCAATTCGCTCGTGATGATTGATTATCATATCCATGATCATTGGGGTGATACCCTGCTCCCCCTTAACTAAACCTAAAGAATGAACAACGTGCTTTTTTACCGCTTTATATTCAATATCAGTGAGCTTGTCTTGTTTATTGACTATGCCTTGCGGTAAACGTGCGTGCCCAACATCATGCAACATCGCCCCCATTGCAAGCTGCTGAATAAGACTTTGTGAAAGGCCTAAATATTTACCAAATACGCTTATTAAAATGGCGCAGTTGATCATATGTCGCCAATTGTAGCCGTCTCTGTCTTGCAAACGCGTCAAGATAGCCATGGCATTACTGTTACGTAAAACAGACTCAACGATTTCTTTGCTTATTTGATTGATCAGCCCAACATCGGCTTTTAACCCTGAAGTCACATCGCCATACAATATTTGTATTTTTCTATTGTGTAGCTCAAAAGCTTGGCTAGCAAGTTCAAACTCTCGCTCAAGTGAAGTAGGTTCTGTAGACTCCTGAGCTTTCTTTTTAGCGCGTCTTGGCTGTTGCTGCTTTTCACCCGCCATGCCAGCTCTTCGGCGTCGCTCTCGGGCATCAAGCTTGGTTGTTTCAGGCTTATTACGGTCTTTTTTCTCTTCAACCTGATATTTTTCTGGAATTGCGATTTCACTCAAATCAAAGTCAATATTGAGCTCTAAAACACCTTCAGCGGAGAGTTTATCTATTATGTTGCTGTCTCTAACCATCCCGCGAGATTTGATTTTGACACCCGTGTCTGCGCGTTGCTTGTGAACACTGTCTACAAACATACCAGGCTTGAGTTCAGAAATCGGCAGAGTCACTCGCATAGTAGGATCATATAAAAAAGGACAACAGGTACGATTAATAGCACTTTTTGACCCTAAGAGTCTATATTTCGCGCACTAAATAATAATTAACTATTAGATAAAAAAGCAATAGAGTGGAGTTGAAGTAAAGTTGTTAGGTGTAAACGCACGGTATACACCTAATCGAGTCAAAGCCAGCTTAAAGTTGCAAACTACTCTTGGAAGTACGTGCCCCAGCCGTCATATTCGACATCATACTCTTGCGCTAAAGCCGCAAGTTTATCAACATCTTCCATGATTACATCAGTGTCTAACTCAGCCTCAACGACAACATCAAAACCCCAAATTTTACTGCCGTCTTCAAGTTCTAATTCAGCAGGGTCTTCAACATCATAACCAAGTCTAAACGCTGCAAGCGCTACGTTTTCTAACTTTTTAAAGTCTTCACATACAAAGTGATGTTCCACTTCATATAGTTTATCGGTTGCTGAACCATCTTCTAAAAGTGACTCAACAATATCTTCACTAATTTCGCGCCAGTTTTCCATTGTTCTCTATTACCTTTTCATCAAGCTGGGCAATACGTTGCGCCATTAACGAATGTATTGCTTTAGCGTGGTCACGCGCACTGATCTCTTTGTCTAAATAAATCGGCGCCAAAATATCGATGTAGATTATACCATTGTCCCAACGGTTTAGCTTAATACAATTACTAGTGCTATTCATACATACAGGTACTACTGGTACTTGTGCATTTAAAGCAGTATGAAAAGCACCAGTTTTAAACGGCAATAAGCCCTTTCCATAACTTCGAGTTCCCTCAGGAAACATCCAAATAGACAAGCCGGTGTTTTTAATCTTCTCAGCAGATTTGCCTATCGTACCAACTGCTTTAGTGCGATTGTTTCTATTGATAAGAATATTACCCGACAGCCAATAAAGCTGGCCAAAAAATGGGATCCACTTCAAGCTTTTTTTACCCATACTCACCGTGTTTTCAGGAACAGCAGCGGTCAAGGTGAAAAGGTCATAGTTATTTTGATGGTTTGCCACATATACGGCGGGTCCAACATGCTCGCTTTCAGGGTGGCGTGAAACAACAAGTTTCACCCCAATAACCGCAGACATTCTGCCAAACCAACTTGCAATTATATGAACATTGTTGGGGTGAAATGGCCTGAAAATACATAAAAGTAATCCAAACACACAGCTAAAAATAATAAACAATGCCATCGCTAAGACGCGTAATACTGCCAACAAAATCTTTTCTCCTCACTTACGAAGGCGCATTATAATCAAAATAGCGAACACTTGTAAGCTCAAAAAATAACTCGGAAAACAAAAAACAAAAAAGCCGCTAACTAAGTAGCGGCTTTTTCTTTTAATTCAATTATCTGTTAGCTCATGGCTAATTGCAGTTTTTTCATTGCTGACTTTTCTAACTGACGTACGCGCTCTGCTGATACATTGTATTTTTCAGCTAAATCTTGCAGTGTCGCCTTTTCATCAGCCAGCCAACGCGCACTGACGATATCTTGCGAACGTTCGTCTAGTGTTTTAAGCGCGTTAAATAAACGCGTTTGCGATTGTTCTTGCCATTGCTCTTCTTCTACCACATCAGCCAAATCACCGTTTGAATCTGTTAGGTACTGAACAGGAGAGTAACTGCTTGTAGGTGCGTCATCATTATCATCGCCAGTTAGGTCAAAGCCCATATCTTGGCCGCTCATACGCGATTCCATTTCACGTACTTCTTTTTCACTCACACCCAACTCGTTAGCAACGGTGGTTACTTCATCTTGATTGAACCAGCCCAAACGCTTTTTGTTTTTTCTTAAATTGAAAAACAATTTACGTTGTGCTTTTGTTGTCGCTACCTTAACAATGCGCCAATTCTTCAATACATATTCATGAATTTCGGCTTTTATCCAATGTACTGCGAACGAAACAAGTCTAACACCGACATCAGGATTAAAACGTTTAACAGCCTTCATCAGACCTATGTTACCTTCTTGGATTAAATCTGCCTGCGGTAAGCCGTAGCCAGAATAACTTTTCGCAATATGGGCAACAAAGCGAAGGTGAGAAACGATGAGTTGTTTAGCAGCTTCCAAGTCCCCTTCTTGCTGAAGGCGAGTGGCCAACACTTTCTCTTCCTCGGCATCAAGCATAGGAATAGAGCTTACAGTTTGTAAGTAACCATCTAAGCTCGCGCTTTGTTGTCCAGCTGTTAGTGCTAATGCATATAAGTCTTTACTCATTTTTCACCTCAGTGATAAATATTTCAGTCCATTTTAGCACTCTTCAAGCAAGAGTGCTAATGTGTATATAATACTTTTTCAAAAGAAAATGCAAGCTTTTTCTTTTTGCTGTGGATCTTAAACTTAAACTATTGATTTATAGAAGGTCAAAATACGACACAAACGCAGAAAACAGATAATAACCTTGCTAGTCTAGCGTGTTTTTATGACTCAACTGTGACATTTTACGGGCACTTAAGGTAATTATTATTGCACTTAAGTGCCAAAAAGAAGGAGCTTATACTTTGTCCGGCTCGATATCTTTTATATAACGATGTACAGATAAAAATGATCCACCAAACCCTAAGGTTATTGCCAAAAGCAGTAAAATCATCAGTTCGTTTAAATTGAGTCCCTGTAACACAAACGAGCTTTGATACACTCCAGCAACCATAGAGACCGCCGACTCAAGCCACCATAACATCATTGCTACGCTCATAAATGCGACTAAACCACCAACAATGCCATACCATATACCAGTCCATATAAATGGTGTGTGAATAAACGTGTTTGTTGCACCAACCAGTTTCAAAACTTGAATTTCTTCTTTTTTATCCATAATCGATAGTCGAATGGTATTACCAATAATCAAGATCACTGCACTAAGTAATAGTAGTGCGATAGTCACAACACTTTCTTTCAATAAGCTCAACAATGCATTTAAGCGCTCTAACCACTCTATATCGAGTTTCCCAAACTCTACTTCACGTTCTTTTTCTAACTTGTCTAACAACTGTTGCGCTGCTTGCGGTTTTCGATAACGGCTAGTGGGTGTGACCAGTACCACATTGGGTAATGGGTTATCTTCTAAATAATCCAGAGCCTGACCAAATCCTGAGATACGTTTAAATTCATCAAGTGCCTGCGATTTGGATATAAGCTTTACATCCGCAACTTCTGGATACAGTGCAAGCCGCTTAGCTAAAGTTTGCGTTTGTTGTTCAGTCATTGACTCTTTAACAAATAGCGATATTTCTGCAGCATCGTTAAAACCACTGCTCACTTGTTGTACGTTTTTGACCACTATGTACAAGGTTGCCGGTAATGTTAGGCTTAGCCCTAATACCAAAATAGTCATCATAGAAGCCATCGGCGTGCGCCACATTTCACCTAAGCTATTGACCCCTTGACGCAGTACCGTCATCACAAAAAAGTAAACACGCATGAACATAGATTTATTTTGGCTCATGGTTTGCGCTTCACGGCTTTTAAACAATAAGCTCATAACCCTCCCTCCATTAGCGGATCTTGACTCATTCGACCATGATTTAACGTCAAACTACGATATTTCATTCTGGCAATGAGTCCGAGGTCGTGGGTAGCAATAAGCACAGCCGTACCGTGACGGTTGAAATCTTCAAATAACTTTAAAATTTCCATTGATAACTCAGGGTCTAAGTTACCCGTTGGTTCATCTGCCAATAGCAGCGGAGGTGAATTTACAATCGCTCGAGCGATACCAACTCGCTGCTGTTCTCCTCCAGATAATGTACTGGGTTGGCAACGTACCTTATCTAACAAACCCACTTTGTCTAATGCTGCATGCACCCTTTTAGCAATGTGTTTGTGGTGCATACCTTCGATAACCAAAGGCAGTGCAACATTATCAAATACGTTGTAGCGCTCAAGTAAGCGATGGTTTTGGAATATAATCCCTATATCTCGTCTAACGAAAGGGATCTGTCGATTGCTAACGCCATTTAAGTCAACACCATTAATAAAAACGTGCCCAGCAGAGGGGCGTTCCATAACGCTGATCAACTTTAGTAAAGTACTTTTTCCTGCACCGCTGTGACCGGTTAAAAAAGCAAGTTCGCCATTGCCTAGCTCAAAGCTCACTTTTTCTAGCGCTCTGTGGCCACCAGGATAACTTTTGCTGACTTGGTCAAATTTGATCATGTTAGGCCTGCTTATAATTGTGTTTTAGACCAAAGAAAAGGAGCACCTTGTCTCCCTATCACTCATTAGTTAAGCATCGTCATTGCTAAACAATGCTTCGATGAAGTCATCGCTTTTAAATGTTCTCAAATCATCAATGCCCTCTCCAACACCGATGTAGCGAATTGGTATTTGGAATTTATCAGCAACTGCAAATATAACACCGCCCTTGGCTGTACCATCTAGTTTAGTCAAAGTAATACCTGTCAGCCCTACCGCTTTATTAAATAGGTTCACTTGGCTAATTGCATTTTGACCAGTGCCCGCATCAATAGTCAACATCACTTCATGAGGCGCATCAGGGTCTAGTTTTTTCATAACGCGCGCTATTTTTTCAAGCTCTTGCATTAGATTATCTTTGTTCTGTAAACGTCCTGCTGTATCGGCAATTAATACGTCAACATTGCGAGCCTGAGCTGCTTGAAATGCATCAAATACAACAGACGCACTATCAGCTCCTGTATGTTGAGCAATAACAGGGATACTATTACGCTCCCCCCACACTTGTAGCTGCTCTACTGCAGCAGCCCTAAAGGTATCGCCAGCGGCCAACATCACTGACTTACCTTGTTGCTGGAATTGCTTGGCAAGTTTACCTATGGTGGTGGTTTTGCCAACACCATTTACACCCACCATCAATATCACAAATGGCTTTTTATTTTCAGGTAATTCAAGCGGCTTTTCGGCTTCTTTTAGCATATCAGCCATTTCTTGCTTCATTAATTCATAAAGTGCATCACCGTCTTTTAACTGTTTGCGATCAGCTGCATCAGTTAAGTTGTCGATCAACTTCATAGTCGTATCAACGCCAAGGTCGGCAGTTAAGAGTTGGGTTTCTAACTCTTCAAATAATTCGTCGTCTATTTTCTTACCTTTGAAAATAGATGCGATCCCCGACCCTAAATTAACTTTTGTTTTGAGCAATCCTTTTTTCAGTCGAGAGAAAAAGCCTTCTTTTTTTGGTTTTTCTGCTTGCTCAGCCGATTCTTGCTCTGCTTGTGCTTTAGCCTGTGCTTCTGCGGCTAAACGTTGACGCTCGGCTTCTTCACGCGCAGCTCGCTCTGCAGCTTCTTGCTCTGCTTGTGCTTTAGCTTGTGCTTTAGCTTGTGCTTCTGCCGCTAAACGTTGACGCTCTGCTTCTTCGCGTGCCACTTGCTCTGCCGCTTCTCGCTCGGCCTGTGCTTTTGCCTGCGCCTCTGCTGCTAAACGTTGACGCTCTGCTTCTTCGCGTGCCGCTTGCTCTGCCGCTTCTTGTTCCGCTTTAGCTTGTGCTTCTGCCGCTAAACGTTGACGTTCGGCTTCTTCACGTGCTGCTTGCTCTGCCGCTTCTTGTTCCGCTTTAGCTTGTGCTTCTGCTGCTAAACGTTGACGCTCTGCTTCTTCGCGTGCCGCTTGCTCTGCAGCTTCTCGCTCGGCCTGTGCTTTTGCCTGCGCCTCTACTACTAAACGTTGACGCTCAGCTTCTTCACGCGCGGCTTGCTCAGCTGCTTCTTGTTCAGCCTGTGCTGTCGCTTGTGCTTCTGCCGCTAAACGTTGACGTTCAGCTTCTTCACGCGCCGCTTTCTCCGCCGCTTCTCGCTCTGCTTGTGCTTTCGCCTGCGCCTCTGCCGCTATACGTTGACGCTCAGCTTCTTCTCGCGCCGCTTGCTCTGCGGCTTCTTGCTCTGCTTGCGCTTTAGCCTGTGCTTCTGCGTCTAAACGCTGACGCTCCGCTTCTTCACGTGCTGCTTGCTCTGCGGCTTCTTGCTCGGCCTGTGCTTTAGCCTGCGCTTCTGCAGCTAAACGCAGACGCTCTGCTTCTTCTCGTGAAGCCTGTTCCGCCGCTTCTTGTTCTGCTTGTGCTTTAGCGAGATTTTCCTCTACCTCAGCTTGTTGCTGTGATTGCTCTGTTTCTTTTTTGCCAAATCCAAACCAAGACAGAAATTTGTTCTTTTTTCCCATGCTCGCTAAATACCGTATTTAATAAATCTGATAAACTGACAAAGGTTCAATTTTGATCGCGTTGAATGCAATCAGGAACCACAATTAATGACTGTCACGCTTATTCCGCTCGTTGAATGCGTGCAACCGTCAAATTAAATTCAAAATTAGCGCGCAGTGTATCATGTTCCTGAGGGATGAAAAATGTAGCTGCCATGATTTATCCAAGTGAAAATATTAAGATTCTATGACCAATGGCACATATGAGAAAAAACAAAAGCTCACACGCTAACCAAAATGACGGTGTGATCCGCATCATTAGCGGTCAATTCAAAGGACGAAAGCTACCAGTAAAAGATGTAACTGGATTGCGACCTACAACAGATAGAGTCAAAGAAACCGTATTCAATTGGTTAATGCAAGACACCAGAGAGGCTACTGTATTAGATTGTTTTGCAGGCTCTGGGGGGTTAGGTTTTGAGTGTTTATCAAGATTTGCTGAGAGCGCTTGTTTTATCGAGCTGGACAAGCAAGCTGCTCAACAACTGCAAAATAATATTACCACACTCAAATTAACTAATGCCCGAGTTTTAAACAAAAATACTATCGATGTACTATCCAATAACGACGATAATCTAGTTTTTAACTTAATATTTGTTGATCCGCCGTTTCGAAAAGAACTTGCGCAACACACTTGTCAGCTTTTAGAGCAAAATAATTGGCTTACTGACGATGCATTAATCTATGTAGAAGTAGAAAAAGAGCTTAATTTAAGCGCGCCAAATAACTGGCAAATCATCAAGGAAAAGCAGGCAGGACAAGTGTTGTGCCGACTTTACCAACGACACAAGTAAGCTGTCGAACATTTAGCTATAATTTAGGCTTTACATGTGGTGTTGCTTCAGATTACAATACCGCACCATTTTTGAACCACTTGATCAACATTTGATCAGCGTGAGCATTGCTCATTAATTAGGTAGGTGAATTTTTAATGCCAGTAATTAAAGTAAGAGAAAACGAACCGTTTGACGTTGCACTTCGTCGTTTCAAGCGTTCATGTGAAAAAGCAGGTATCCTTTCAGAAGTTCGTAGTCGCGAGCACTATGAAAAGCCAACAGCTGAGCGTAAGCGCAAGAAAGCTGCAGCGGTTAAGCGTCACATGAAGAAGCTTTCTCGCGAAAACGCACGTCGCGTTAAATTATACTAATCGGTTTCGGTCTTGTATAAATGAGTCTTCTAATTAAGCTAAAAGACGCACAAAAAGATGCCATGCGTGCTAAAGACAAATTAAGTCTTAGTGCAATTCGCATGGTACTTGCTGAAATTAAACAGCGTGAAATTGACAATCAAACAACACTTGATGATGCAGGTATTACCACTGTCTTAGTGAAGTTAGTTAAACAGCGCCGTGATTCTTTCACCCAGTATAAAGATGCTGGTCGTGACGATTTAGCTGAAATAGAAGCAAATGAAATCACTGTTCTAGAAACTTTCTTACCTCAGCCTTTGACTGAAGAAGAAATAGTCGCATTGATTGATACTGCTATTGCCGACACCGGCGCAGCAGGTATGCAAGACATGGGTAAAGTTATGGGCATAATCAAGTCTAAAGCTGAAGGTCGCGCCGACATGGGTAAGATCTCAGGTTTAATTAAACAACGATTAAGCGCGTAATCCCGCATACAGATTGTATGATAAAGTGAACCGAGCCTAGCGCTCGGTTTCTTCGTCTAGGCATAAAGGAACTTCGTTAGAATAAGTATGGCTGGAAAGATCCCAAGACAGTTTATTGATGAATTACTTGATAGAACCGACATTGTCGATTTGATCGACGCTCGTGTTGGGCTAAAAAAAGCAGGTAAAGACTATCAAGCATGCTGCCCTTTTCATAACGAAAAATCCCCTTCATTTACCGTATCAAGAGACAAACAGTTCTACCATTGTTTTGGTTGTGGTGCGAATGGCAACGCAATTTCATTTATGATGGAGTACGACAAACTTGAATTTGTCGACGCCATAGAAGAACTTGCAAGTCTTCTAAATCTAGAAGTGCCTCGTGAACAAAGCACTGGCAAACCTGAGCGAACAGTTGAACAAAAGCGCTCCGATTACGACTTAATGATGCAAACTGCCAAGTTTTATCAACATCAGTTGAAACATCATAAAAATGCCAGTCAAGTCATTGAATACGTTAAAAGCCGCGGTCTGTCTGGTGAAACAGTTCAACATTACATGATTGGTTATGCCCCGCCAGAATGGGAATCTCTATGCCAACAAGTTGGTAGAAATCAGCAACAAAAGCAGCAATTAATTGAGTTGAAACTCGCATCGGAAAAGACACCTGGTCGCCAATTTGATTTTTTCCGAGATAGATTAATGTTTCCCATCAGGGATAAGCGTGGCCGCGTAATTGCGTTTGGTGGTCGCGTTATGGGAGACGCTCAAGGGCCGAAATATCTCAACTCACCTGAAACACGCATTTTCCATAAAGGCTTTGAACTGTATGGTCTTTTTGAAGCTAAACAAGCTAATGATAAGCTTGATAAAATATTGATTGTTGAAGGTTATATGGATGTTGTGGCGCTAGCAGAGCAAGGTATAACCTATGCCGTTGCAGCTCTTGGTACGGCAACCACAGCTGAGCACATGCAAACATTATTCAGAACCACTGATAAGGTTATCTGCTGTTATGATGGCGATAGAGCCGGCAAAGATGCCGCATGGCGCGCGCTTGAACATGCCTTGCCGTATTTAAAAGATGGCAAGTCTCTGCAATTCGTATTTTTACCCGATGGCGAAGACCCTGACTCATTAGTACAAAAAGAAGGTAAAGATAAGTTCGAGCAACGTTTATCGCAAGCAAAAGAATTCTCGAAAGTATTATTTGATAAGTTAGCGCAAAGTTGCGATTTAACAAATGATGCTGGTAAAGCTAAATTACTCAGTGATGCTTTACCTTTGATAAGTAAACTCCCCAGTGAGTTTTACCAAGAAAGTTTACTAGAAAAGCTAGCACGGCTTATAGGCAGAACCACTGAACAACTATCTGCCAAGCTTGCAACCCCAAAACAGCAAAAAAATATTGAGCGAAAGTTTAAGGTAACCCCAATGCGCAGAGCGATTGGTTTGCTAATACAGCATCCAAGCCTAGCGACTTGCATTGACTACCTACCCGAACTTGCGCAAATGAATATTCCCGGTATTGAGTTACTGTTAGAGCTGCAGTCTGTTTGTCTAAATCATCCAAGTTATACCACAGCACAACTACTTGAATATTTTAGGGACAAACCACAATATCAGGCGTTACAAAAACTGGCCGTTTGGCAACATGAGATCAATGACCAAGCTTTAATACAAGAATTTCAAAATACTTTTCAGTTTATTGAAGATCAATGTTTAAACTTTAGGTTAGAGACCTTATTTATAAAAGACAAAACACAAGGTTTAACCAGCGAAGAACGACAAGAATGTGCACTATTGATGCAAGCTTTAAAGCGGTAGAAGAGCTAGTCAAAATTAAATTTTGCTGCTATAATGTTCTATTCACTGCGTCATGCAAATTGTTGGGTGTTTTTAGCTGGCGCCTGTTGTATCAACTTATCAGAGTGGAAGCATAAATCTCTATGGATCAATCTCCTCAGTCACAACTCAAACTTCTGATTCAGAAAGGTAAAGAGCAAGGTTACTTAACTTTTGCAGAAGTTAACGATCACCTTCCACAAGACATAATAGACTCAGATCAGGTAGAAGACATCATCAGTATGATCAATGACATGGGTATTCAGGTAGCCGAAAGCGCCCCTGATGCCGATGAATTGATGATGCAGGAAACCACTACCGACGAAGATGCCGCAGAGGCAGCAGCAGCAGCACTTGCTTCGGTAGATAAAGAAATCGGTCGTACTACCGATCCGGTACGCATGTATATGCGTGAAATGGGTACTGTTGAGCTACTAACTCGCGAAGGCGAGATTTTAATCGCAAAGCGAATTGAAGAAGGTATCAACCAAGTTCAAATCTCTGTAGCAGAGTACCCAGAAGCTATCACTTATTTGCTTGAGCAATGGGACAAGTTTGAAGCTGAAGAGATGCGCCTAAGCGACATCGTATCAGGCTTTTTTGACCCTAACGCTGAAGAGACGCAAATCTCTGCAACGCACATCGGCTCGGAGCTAAGCGATGAAGACTTAGCTGATGAAGATGATGAAGATGATGAAAGCAGCGAAGATGAAGAAGATGCCGATACGGGGCCTGATCCTGAAGAAGCTCGCGTTCACTTTGAACAGCTTCGTGCTTTATATAATAAAGCAAGAGAAGTCTTTGAAGCAAAAGGCCGTGCACACCCAGATTCACAAGCTGCAATTTTTGAAATTGGCGAGTTATTCCGTACTTTCAAACTAGTGCCAAAACAGTTTGACCGCATGGTTAACAACATGCGCGAAATGATGGACAGAGTACGTGTACAAGAACGTATCGTCATGAAACAAGCTGTTCAAATTGCTAGAGTACCAAAGAAAACATTCGTTAAGCATTTTGCTAATAACGAAACAGATATGTCTTGGATTGACGCTGAAATCGCAGCGGGTGAAAAGCATTCTGAGAAACTAGCCGAAGTTAAACCTGAAATTGAGCGTTGTATCAACAAGCTTAAAGCTATTGAAGAAAGCACCGGCTTAACCGTTGAAAGAATTAAAGATATCAACCGTCGTATGAGTATTGGTGAAGCTAAAGCTCGCCGTGCGAAAAAAGAAATGGTTGAGGCAAACTTGCGTCTTGTAATTTCAATCGCTAAAAAATACACCAACCGAGGTTTACAATTCTTAGATCTAATCCAAGAAGGTAACATTGGTTTGATGAAAGCGGTTGATAAGTTTGAGTATCGCCGTGGTTATAAGTTCTCTACTTATGCTACATGGTGGATCCGCCAGGCAATTACACGTTCAATTGCTGACCAAGCGCGTACTATTCGTATTCCGGTACATATGATTGAAACTATCAATAAGCTTAATCGTATCTCTCGCCAGATGCTTCAGGAAATGGGCCGTGAGCCAAACCCTGAAGAGCTTGCTGAGCGTATGATGATGCCTGAAGATAAAATTCGCAAAGTACTGAAGATTGCTAAAGAGCCAATCTCTATGGAAACGCCTATCGGTGATGATGAAGATTCTCATCTTGGTGATTTCATCGAAGACACAACCATTGAGTCGCCAATCGACTCGGCAACAATGGAAAGTCTTCGCGGTGCAACCAACGAAGTACTAGCGGGCTTAACCGCTCGTGAAGCGAAGGTACTACGTATGCGCTTTGGTATCGACATGAATACTGATCATACACTTGAAGAAGTGGGCAAACAGTTTGATGTAACACGTGAACGTATTCGTCAGATTGAAGCAAAAGCGCTACGTAAGCTGCGCCACCCTTCACGCTCAGATCTTCTGAAAAGCTTTTTGGATGTAAAAGGTTAATGCCCTTTTAATTCAACAAGAATTGAATAAAGGCCGCAACTGCGGCCTTTTTAATAACTCGCAAATTTTAGGAAAGCTCATGGCTTGGATCCAAATCCGCATTCACGCTAACAAAGAAACAGCTGACAAACTCAGTGATTTATTACTCGATGTAGGTTGCCCTTCGGTCACTTTTATGGACGGCAGCAACAACCCCGTTTACGAACCAAAACCTGGTGAAGTGATCTTTTGGCCAGACACGATTGTGATTGGCTTGTTTGATGCCGCTCATGATATGGATGTAGTTGTTGCTTATCTAAAAGCCAATAGTGAACAACCGCTTACGTATAAAATCGAGCAACTTGAAGATAAAGACTGGGAACGAGAATGGATGGATAACTTCCATCCTATTAAGTTTGGTGAGCGGTTATGGATATGCCCAAGTTGGCGAGATGTTCCAGACCCTGAAGCAATCAATGTATTGTTAGACCCAGGGTTGGCTTTCGGTACTGGCTCACACGCAACCACAGCACTATGTTTGCAGTGGTTAGAGAGCCAAGATTTAAGAGGTAAAACAGTAGTTGATTTTGGCTGTGGCTCTGGCATTTTGGGAATTGCAGCCATCAAGCTAGGTGCGCAGCGCGTGATAGGTATTGATATTGATCCTCAAGCACTAGCTGCGAGCTTAGACAATGCGCAGCGTAACGGCGTGGCAGATAAATTAGAGGTTTACTTACCCGAAGATCAGCCTGAATTTGCGGCCGATGTAGTGGTTGCAAATATCCTCGCACAGCCACTTAGAGAGCTGCACGAAATTATCTTGGGCTTTTTAAAACCTGATGGCCTAATTGCCATGTCAGGTATCTTAGCTGAGCAAGCACAATCAGTTGCTGACGTGTATGCGCCTTTTATTGCGCTTGATGACATTGCACAAGATGGCGAATGGACTCGAGTAAGTGGTCAAAAAGCTTAAAAGCAGAGTTTTTATTGGAACTCAGAGTTAGTAACTTGTAACAGCTAAAGCCTGTGTTTAACAGGCTTTACTGTTTTTTCACAGCAAGCATCGATTTATTTTTATACACTCCCTATCTTCTTCTGAACAAAAATCAAACAAATAGACTCACGACTCAAACTGTTATAAAAAGTCAACCCAGAAAGTTCAAAAAAAAAGCAATAATGTTCAATTTATAGCCTTTGATTTTTGCAAAAAAAACCGTAAACTTAGCGCCCCTTGAAAAGAGGCAGATTGAACTACTGTGCGTATTGGTCCATACCAACTTGATAACAACATTATTGTGGCCCCTATGGCGGGGATCACTGATAGACCTTTTCGACAATTATGTCGTCGATTGGGTGCAGGCTTAGCTGTATCAGAAATGATGTCGTCAAACCCTAAGGTATGGAAAACAGATAAGTCAATGAACCGAATGGATCATAGTGGCGAGTCTGGCATTCGTTCAGTGCAAATTGCCGGTGCCGATCCTTTGTTGATGGCACAAGCAGCGCAGTTCAATGTAGCAAATGGGGCGCAGATCATAGATATCAATATGGGCTGCCCTGCAAAGAAAGTGAATAAGAAACTAGCAGGCTCTGCACTGTTGCAGTATCCAGAATTAGTAGAGCAGATAGTTCAAGCAGTGGTCGAAGCTGTAGAAGTGCCTGTAACGCTAAAAATCCGTACGGGTTGGGATACGCAAAATCGCAACGGTGTTGAAATAGCTAAAATTGCTGAACGTAATGGCATAGCCTCTCTTGCCGTACATGGCCGCACTAAAGCGTGTATGTACAAAGGAGAAGCTGAATATGCCACGATAAGGGATATCAAACGTGCAGTGAACATACCTGTGGTTGCCAATGGGGATATTACGTCTCCTCAAAAGGCGAAGCAGGTACTGGATTATACGGGCGCAGATGCCATCATGATTGGTCGAGCCGCCCAAGGTCGCCCTTGGATATTTAGGGAGATAGACCACTTTTTGCGAACTGGAGAACAGCTACCAGCACCAGAAGTTTCTGAGGTACGTAGCATTTTGATGGAGCATTTAGAAAATCTTCATCAGTTTTACGGTGAGCCGATGGGAGCGCGCATCGCACGCAAACATGTATCATGGTATTTGCAAACTCATGACCAAGCAGGTCAGTTTAGGCGAGTATTTAATGCTCTTGAGACGCCAAATGAGCAGATCGAGGCATTAGAACAATACTTTGAAACACTAGCAGCTAACTAAGAAAGAAAGAGACATAATGATGTTCGAACAAAATGTGACTTCTCCATTTATCACTAACGCTCATGTTCAGTCACAAGAGAAACCGCAACCTTTACGCGATGCAGTAAAAAAAGCTGTTCATCACTATTTAAAGCAGCTTAACGGTCAAGATGTGCAAGACGTTTACGATCTTGTTCTTTCAGAGCTAGAAGCGCCGTTACTTGAGGAAGTAATGACTTATACTCGTGGTAACCAAACTCGCGCTGCGATTTTACTAGGTATCAACCGTGGTACTTTACGTAAAAAGCTTAAAAAATACGGCATGAACTAAAATCAAATCTGTTCATTACGTAAATAAAAAAGCACCTTAGGGTGCTTTTTTACGTTTCATGCTTCATTCCTATACTTATGCCTGCGCGCTAACATATTGCTCCAACAATAAATTCAGAAATTCTCAATGGCACATCGCGGTTTATGATCGTTTTCTTACGTAAATTAGGCTAAAATAGCGCCCTTCTAAGCTAGCCCTTAACTTATCATTGAGGAAATCCAAACCATCATGGATATACATCGTCCAATTCGTCGCGCGTTATTAAGCGTGTCAGATAAAACCGGTATCGTAGAACTTGCCCGCGCACTAAACGCACACGGCGTAGAAATCCTCTCTACAGGCGGTACATTTAAATTACTAACGGATAACGGCATTGCTGCCACGGAAGTATCTGACTATACAGGTCACCCCGAGATCATGGATGGCCGTGTAAAAACTTTGCACCCCAAAGTACATGGCGGCATTTTAGCGCGTCGCGGCCAAGACGAAGCCGTTATGGCCGAAAATGATATCTGCGCTATCGACATGGTTGTGGTTAACTTATACCCCTTTGCACAAACTGTTGCAAAAGCTGACTGTAGCCTTGAAGATGCAATTGAAAACATCGATATTGGTGGACCTACTATGGTTCGCGCCGCGGCTAAAAACCATAAAGATGTAACCATTGTTGTGAATACGCATGACTATAACCGCGTTATTAAAGAGCTAAAAGAAAATAATGGCTCGACAACTTATAAAACTCGCTTTGATTTAGCCATCGCAGCCTATGAGCACACCGCTCAGTATGACGGTATGATAGCCAACTATTTTGGTAATATGGTTCCTGATTACACAGATGAAGCGGCTGTTGAAACCAAATTTCCACGCACTATCAATATGCAATTCACTAAAAAGCAAGATATGCGTTATGGCGAAAACTCGCACCAAGATGCCGCTTTTTACGTAGAAAATGATTTGCAAGAAGCCTCTGTAGCCACCGCTAAACAGCTGCAAGGTAAAGCTTTATCATTTAATAATATTGCCGACACAGACGCAGCGCTTGAATGCGTAAAAGAATTTGATGCACCAGCTTGTGTAATCGTAAAGCACGCGAACCCATGTGGTGTTGCTGTAGATGACAACATCCTCGCAGCCTATGACCGCGCATTTAAAACTGACCCAACCTCAGCGTTTGGTGGCATCATCGCATTCAACCGCGAGTTAGATGGTGATACTGCTGAAGCCATCGTATCTCGCCAGTTTGTGGAAGTGATAATCGCTCCTAGCATCTCTGAAGAAGCGGCACAAATTGTTGCTGCGAAAAAGAATGTTCGCCTATTAGAATGCGGACAATGGGGTGCCAAGACCACACAAGCAGATATCAAACGTGTTAACGGCGGTATTCTTGTACAAGACAGAGATCAGGGCATGGTTACTTTAGATGACCTAACAGTTGTATCTAAACGCCAACCTACTGAGCAAGAGTTACAAGATCTGCTGTTCTGCTGGAAAGTCGCTAAATTCGTTAAATCAAACGCCATTGTTTATGCCCGTGATGGCATGACGATTGGTGTCGGTGCAGGTCAAATGAGTCGCGTATATTCAGCAAAAATCGCAGGTATCAAAGCAGCGGATGAAAACTTAGAAGTCAAAGGGTCTGTTATGGCCTCTGACGCTTTCTTCCCATTCCGCGATGGTATTGATGCCGCGGCTGAAGCTGGAATTACCGCCGTGATTCAACCTGGTGGCTCGATGCGCGATGAAGAAGTCATCGCAGCAGCCGACGAAGCTGGCATGGCGATGGTATTTACCGGAATGCGTCACTTCCGTCACTAAAAATTACAGCGCGAACCGTTTAACGATTCGCGCTTTTTGTTTGCACTAATTTCAAGTATTCTGCTTAAAACACAATCACAAAAGTGAAGGAACAGAGAATGAAATTTGGTTTAAAAACACTACTTGCTGCAACGATTATAACCGCGCTAACAGGCTGTAATAGCAATAACGCTAACAGCACTCAGGTGACAGGCGGATCTGCGAGCGCATCAGCTATTATTTCTGCGACACAAAATGCAGAGCGCTCTGAAGAAAACCGAGCTCGTGACCAATACCGCAATCCGATAGAAACACTCGCGTTCTTTGGTCTTCAAGACGGTATGACGGTTGTTGAAATTGCCCCTGGTGGTGGCTGGTACTCTGAGATTTTAGCTCCTGCGTTAAAAGGTCAAGGTACATTGTATGCTGCACACTTTCCTGCTGACTCACAAGGGTATTACAAACGCTCTTTAGATGGCTTTAAAGACAAAGTGGCGAATGATCCGCGCTTTAGTGAAGTTAAAATAACCGAATTTGCACCTGTTACTCATTTAGATATTGCACCTGCTAGCAGCGCCGATATGGTTCTGACTTTTCGAAATGTACATAACTGGTACATGCGAGGAGAACATCAAGGTGTGCTAAGTGCCTTTAAAGCATTTAATAAAGCGCTTAAACCTGGCGGTATTTTAGGCGTGGTAGAGCACCGCTTACCAGAAGAGCGTGATGATGCTGACCAAAAACGCTCAGGTTATATGAAGCAAAGTTACGTGATTGAAGTAGCAAAACAAGCAGGTTTTGAATTAGTCGCACAAAGCGATATCAACGCAAACCCAAAAGACACGGCTGATCACCCTAAAGGAGTATGGACTTTACCGCCTCGTTTAGCACTAGGTGAAGAGCAAGCTGATAAATACAACGCTATTGGGGAAAGCGATCGCATGACTCTGAAATTTAAAAAGCTTTAATAGGAAAATAACGCCATGAATGTACTTGTCATTGGCAGTGGTGGCCGCGAGCATGCACTTGCGTTCAAAGCCGCTCAAAACCCATCGGTAAAAACAGTATTTGTAGCACCGGGCAACGCCGGCACTGCATTAGAGCCTAAGCTAACCAACGTAGCTATTGGTGTTGAAGATATCGAAGCGCTGGTTACATTTGCAAAGGACAATAAAGTAGAACTGACTATTGTTGGTCCTGAAGCTCCACTGGTAATTGGTGTGGTCGACCGCTTCCGCGAAGAAGGCCTAGCTATTTTTGGTCCAACTGCTGCGGCAGCACAGTTAGAGGGATCAAAATCTTTCACCAAAGATTTCTTAGCGCGTCACAATATCCCAACAGCTCAGTACCAAACGTTTGAACAAGTAGAGCCTGCATTGGCCTACTTGAAAGAACAAGGTGCACCAATTGTTGTAAAAGCAGACGGATTAGCTGCGGGTAAAGGCGTTATTGTTGCAATGACAGAAGCCGAAGCTGAAGAAGCTATTCGCGACATGCTAGCTGGTAATGCGTTTGGTGAAGCCGGTAGCCGCGTAGTTATCGAAGAGTTCTTAGAAGGTGAAGAAGCATCGTTTATCGTTATGGTTGACGGTAAAAATGTACTGCCATTTGCCACCAGCCAAGATCACAAACGTGCATACAATGGCGACGAAGGTCCGAACACAGGTGGCATGGGAGCGTACTCTCCTGCACCGGTTGTTACTGCGCAAATCCACCAACGAGTTATGGATGAAGTGATTTATCCAACCGTTGAGGGAATGGCGAGCGAAGGCAACCCATATACAGGGTTCTTATACGCAGGTCTGATGATCACCGCTGATGGTACGCCTAAAGTTATTGAGTATAACTGTCGTTTTGGCGATCCTGAAACACAGCCTATCATGTTGCGTTTACAATCTGATTTGGTTGAACTCATTGAAGCTGCAAATAGAGAAGAGCTTGATAAATTTGATATTAAGTTTGACCCTCGCGCTGCAGTAGGTGTTGTTCTAGCGGCTAAAGGTTATCCAGGTGACTACCCGAAAGGCGACGTTATAACAGGCCTTCAAGTGAGCTATCCTGAAGGGGAAAAAGTATTCCACGCGGGCACTAAGCAAGACGGTGAAGATGTTGTTACTGCTGGCGGTCGAGTGTTATGTGCAACTGCTCTTGGCCACTCTGTGACTGAAGCACAAAAGCGTGCTTACTCTCTCGTTAAAGATATCCACTGGGACGGCGTAGAATATCGTACTGATATTGCGTATCGCGCTATTGCTCGAGAGCAACAATAAATACTCCTTTAGGCCAGCGACAAGCTGGCCTAATTTATCTCACCACGCATGTACTGCACAACACATTCGCAACCTATAAAAATTTCGGTATACTCAAAGCATTAGCAAAGCTTTAGGAATAACCATGTCACAAAGATACCGCGTCTCATTTGTGGGATTAGAGAACACTACATCAGCTGAAGAAGTTGTGACAAATTTATGTGCTAAATTAAAAATCTCAGAGCAAAAGGCTAATGGCTTTTTAGCGAATAAACCCTTATTTGCTGTGGCTGATAAAGCCAAGTGCTTAAAACAAGTCAAACTCCTAGCTAGTTTCGGTATTCAAGCAAAGCTTATCCCCATAGAAGAAAATGTGTCTCAAATTCTTGCCCAACAACAAAAAGATGAACGCGTATTTGAAGCGCTAGACTATATCACCAGCAGCCTGATTCGTATTGAGGAACGCTTAGAAGAGCTTGAACAACGCCTACCGGAGCAAGTGCGTGAAGAGCAACAACAAGAGTCTCCTCAATGGCAAGATGACGAGTTGTTCGACGAATTAGAGTTAGATCTTGAAACAAAAAAGAAATTGCCAACACGTAAACTGCAATACCTACTCGCTACCGTGCTAATTGTATTATTAACGGTATTAGCGTTGGCTATCATGTATCCACAATGGTTCAATTTAGATTAGATAAATGCCTCATCATCAATCAAGTTTAAGCCTATCACGTTCAGATATTCGCAAGAATATTAGGAAAGCGAGAAATAACCTGAGTGATTCAGAGCAAAAACTCGCCGCGAAAAAAATTAATATTAATTTTTTTCAACACAAAAAACTCACTAAAAACGCCAAAATAGGCCTCTATCTAAGCAATGATGGAGAACTAGATACATCCGAATTAATACAATCACTTAATGATAAAAAACACCAAGTATTCCTACCTGTAATCCACCCTTTCAATGGCACCACATTACTCTTCCAGAGATATGAAAAAAATTCACCCATGAAGCTTAATCGCTATGCTATCTTGGAACCCAAGTTGAACTGTAGTCATATTTGTCCGCTTTATGAACTCGATTACTTGCTGATGCCTCTCGTTGCATTTGACAGCTTTGGAAATCGTTTGGGCATGGGCGGCGGTTATTACGATAAAACTTTGGCGCGCTATTACCAAGAAAACTTGCAAAAGCCTGAGTTAATTGGCCTTGCACATGATTGCCAGCAGGTTGAACAACTCCCGGTGGAAGCATGGGATGTTCCGCTACAGCAGATCATTACGCCAAGCAAATTTTATCAGTGGTAACACATAAACAGACTCATTCTTAGGCCACAATTACGATATACTCACAGTGTTCTATTTGACAACACAGTGAATTACGTAATGACCCAAGATGAAATGAAAAAAGCAGCTGCGTGGGCTGCATTAGAATATGTGAAAAAAGACACCATAGTAGGTGTTGGCACAGGCTCAACAGTGAACCACTTTATCGATGCCTTAGGTAGCATTAAAGAACAAATTAAAGGCGCTGTTTCTAGCTCTGAAGCGTCAACACAAAAGCTCAAGGCACTTGGTATTGAAGTATTTGAGCTCAACGATGTGGATGTCCTTGATATATATGTTGATGGCGCTGATGAGATTAATGCTAGCAACGACATGATCAAAGGTGGTGGCGCTGCACTAACGCGTGAAAAAATCGTCGCGGCGGTCGCCAAACAATTTATTTGTATTGTGGATAATACCAAGCATGTTACCACTTTGGGCGCTTTCCCACTACCAGTGGAAGTGATCCCAATGGCACGCAGCTATGTTGCAAGAGAATTATTAAAATTAGGTGGTGACCCTGTTTATAGACAAGGTGTTATCACCGATAACGGCAATGTCATCCTTGATGTGCATAACTTGCAAATCGAGGAACCTAAGCAGTTAGAACAAACTATCAACCAAATTGTCGGCGTTGTGACTAATGGCTTATTTGCGCAGCGTGGAGCCGATATTGTTATTATTGGGACCCCTGAGGGCCCTAAGATCAGTTAATAGGAATCAGTCATGAGTAAGGTATCGTTAGCCAAAGATAAAATCAAAATTTTGCTGTTAGAGGGCGTACACCAAAGCGCAGTCGAAACACTCAAACGCAATGGCTACAGTAATATAGATTACGTAAAAACATCGTTACCTGAAAATGAGTTGAAAGAGCGTATCAAAGATGCCCACTTTGTGGGTATCCGCTCTCGCACAAATTTAACCGAATCAATACTTGATGCCGCAGAAAAACTAGTTGCTGTAGGATGTTTTTGTATTGGAACTAACCAAGTTGATCTGCAAGCCGCCAAAGAACGTGGTATTGCCGTTTTCAACGCGCCTTTTTCAAATACCCGCTCTGTTGCCGAGCTGGTATTAGGTGAAATATTGTTATTGTTACGTGGTATTCCACAACGCAATGCTATGGCGCATCGTGGTGAATGGTTCAAGTCAGCGGTGGGCTCATATGAAGCACGTGGTAAAACGTTAGGCATCATTGGTTACGGCCACATCGGAACTCAGTTAGGGATCATGGCAGAGAATATCGGCATGAAAGTCGAGTTCTATGACATTGAAGACAAACTAACACTGGGAAATGCACAGCAAATTCAAAACATGACACAGCTTTTGCAACGCTCAGACGTCGTCAGTTTGCATGTGCCAGAAACCCCTTCAACGAAAAACCTAATTGGCATGGCTGAATTAGAAGTGATGAAGCAAGGCGCTATTTTGATCAACGCATCTCGCGGCACCGTTGTTGATATTGATGCACTAGCAGAAGCACTAAGAGACAAAAAGCTATCAGGGGCTGCTATTGACGTTTTCCCTGTAGAGCCAAAATCAAATGACGAAGAATTCATATCTCCGCTGCGAGAGTTTGATAATGTACTTTTAACACCGCATGTTGGTGGTTCAACACAAGAAGCTCAAGAAAACATCGGTATAGAAGTCGCGGGTAAAATAGCAAAGTATTCTGACAATGGTTCAACGCTTAGCGCAGTTAACTTCCCTGAAGTGTCTCTTCCTGAGCTTGCTAATCGCAGTCGTTTGTTACATGTTCACCACAACCGTCCTGGCGTGTTAACACAGATCAACCAAGCGTTTGCACAGCACGGCATTAACATTGCGGCTCAGTATCTACAAACCGACGATACGATAGGTTACGTTGTTATTGATGTGGATAGCGATCATTCAGAAGTCGCTTTAAAAGAATTAAGTGCTGTTGAAGGTACTATCCGAGCTAGGATCTTACATTAATTCTGTAATTAAAAGAAAAGCATCTAAAGGCCGCAGTGCTCGCGGCCTTTTTGTTTATTGACCTGTCACTTGTAGTTGTACATATTCTGAAAATGCGCTTACATCATGATTTAACATTGTCAGGTTATGAGACAAAGACTCAAGTGTTGTTTGCTCAGGAAGTGTCATTGTTATATTTAACATCTGTTGTCCGTTTAAAAAACGCATTAAGCCCGCTTTAACCTCCTGCTTCAACTCACTTTGCTCTACCCATTGCTTAGTGCGCACTAAAAACGTCTTATCATCATATTGATTGATTTTTAGTTGCTGCGTCAAAAATTCTGACATCGCGCCTAAGTTTTTAACTTTAAAGTGCAACGCATTGATATAAACGCGAGATATCGCCTCAATTAGCTGCTTCTCATCAGATGTCAGTTCATTCTCATTTTTAGCAAAAGGTTCGGCTTGTTGTTCCCGCACAAGTAAAGACGACTCCATTAGCGGTGTCGTGTTACTCAATGCAACGCCCAACTCCCAAGACACTACCTGCTCTGCATTTGCTTTAGCTACCAATGTAGAGTCCCCATTGAGCGAGTCATATGCAAGTGAAATATCAAAGTTAAGTCGGCTATCTTTCAACAAAGAAGCAACCTCAGGCAGCAGTGACTTTGCATATTGGCTATAGGTCAATCCCGTTAGTTTTAAACGCGTCAGCTCGCTTATCTTATTTGGTTCATACCCTATAAGTGTTAATTTATTGATGCTGAACATAGTGTTATGCTCTTTGTCGTCCACAACCAGATTATGTATATTCACGGTATCACTCAACAAATCAACACCAACATCTTGGTAAGATATATTGATACCACTTTGCTTTTGAATATTGACTAGCTGCTGTTCAAGCTTGGTCTGAATATTATGATTGGCCACTTGCTGCATAGCCCCATAACCAACCAGTACAGCCCCAAGTACAAGTAGTACCTTTTTCATCATTAAGTCTCTTTAAAAAAGTGCATCGAGTGCTTCACTTAAGCTATTAACCGCTATCACTTCCATGCCTTCAATCGGCTCTTTTGGTTTATTTGCACTGGGTACGATTGCACGTTTAAAGCCATGCTTGGCCGCTTCCTTTAAGCGCTCTTGGCCGCTGGGTACTGGGCGAATTTCACCTCCCAATCCAACTTCGCCAAAAACCACCAGCTGACGCTCTAACGAATAGTTTTTAAAACTCGATACCAACGCAACTATCAAAGCTAAATCAGCGCTGGTTTCGGATACCTTTACACCGCCCACAACATTAACAAAGACATCTTGGTCAGCCACTTGCAAACCTCCATGGCGATGTAATACGGCAAGTAACATAGCCAAGCGGTTTTGCTCCAAACCAACCGTTACGCGACGAGGATTGGCCAGTTGGGAATAATCCACCAATGCTTGTACCTCGACCAGCAGCGGCCTCGTTCCCTCCCAGATAACCATGACTAAAGAACCTGGCGTTTGCTCTTCACCTCGATTCAAGAAAATAGCAGAAGGATTGCTTACTTCTTTAAGTCCTTGCCCTGTCATCGCAAAAACCCCTAACTCGTTCACCGCACCAAAGCGGTTTTTATTGCCTCGTAGAGTCCTAAAACGGCTATCTGAACTACCTTCCAATAAAATCGAACAATCAATACAGTGCTCTAATACTTTAGGACCAGCTAAGCTACCATCTTTGGTAACATGCCCTACCATGAAGATAGCAACTTGGTTTTGCTTGGCAAATCGAGTGAGGTACGCTGCACTTTCTCGCACTTGTGACACACTACCTGGTGCCGACTGAACATCACTCATGTGCATAACCTGAATGGAGTCAATGACCATAATGCTGGGTTTTTCTTGTAAGGCTAATTGGCAAATAGTCTCTACATTGGTTTCGGCGAGAGTGCGTAGTTTATCCGTTGGCAAGCCAAGGCGATGAGCCCGCATCGCAACCTGCTGCAGTGATTCTTCACCCGTCACATAAAGGGTATTCATGGTTTGCGCGAGCAAACACATGGTTTGTAGCAGCACAGTACTTTTACCCGCCCCTGGTGAGCCACCAATTAATATCGCGCTTCCTGGCACAACCCCACCACCAAGCACTCTGTCGAATTCTTTAAAGCCTGTACTAAAGCGTGGCAAGCTTTCTAAATTTACTTCATCCAAAGTTTGTACCTTGGCGTCCACCATCCCCGCATAGCCTGCCATTGCAGCACTGCGCGGTGGTGCCTTTACAGAAGGGACACGAAATTCTGTGACTGTGTTCCACGCTCTACACTCAGAGCACTGTCCTTGCCAACGAGCAAACTCTGCTCCGCAGTCACTACATACAAAGGCGGTTTTCTTTTTTACCATACTATTGGGCACACTTATTGCTTAAATTCTGTAACTTTGTCTCTTTAGAATATAAAGGCTGCAATAGCAGACTAAGTTAACAGAATTGTTTAGAATTAATTAACTATGATTTAATATTGTCATAGTTCTGACTTGGTATAACAAATAATAACGAATAAGCCTTGGGGCTTAAACATGGATAATACAATGGGTCATTATGGCTGAAGATAAGCTACAGAAGTATCAACCTCTGATCAAAGAATTAAAAGCGCAGTTGGGCGATCCTAACTTCGATAAAATTTTTGATCAAATGACTAAAGATATTTCCAAGCCTGACAGGTTCTTACTAAAAATGGAAATGTCTCGTTTGTCGCAGCCTATTGCCCGCTTTATCGACTTACGAGGTCAAGTTGACGGCGAAGTTAAGCCCTATGAGTACGAAGGAAAGCAACACTTTATGGATGATTTAGCCATAGAAGTGTTTGAACGAGAAATTGAACGCCATGGTAAATACACGTTAGCCGTTTATGAAGAAGTTATGCAGACCGAAAATAACTTTCGGGTTATGCAAAAAAAAGCGCTTGATAATGAAAGTCTAATAAATGACATTGCTCCAGATCTTCCTAACCATGCCAAGCTCATTCGTTTTGCATCGTACGAGAGCCGTATTGAAGAGCGAATGAACTATTCAATAAAAATTTCTATCGAGCTTGGCAAAGGACATTCTGTCAGCGGTACAACCTCTGATATTTCCCTCAGTGGTGCCAAAATAAAGATCCCAGCAAAAGAACGTGTTAAGCCCTCACAGCTGGTCAGCGTGCGACTAATTGGTTTAGAGCAAGAGTTTGAGCTCGGTCTAAAAGATGGCATTCAGTATGAAGTTGTGGCTGTAGAACCTTTATCTAGAGAGCAACAGCACGTCAGACTGAAAAGAACTTTTATTGAAAACAGCAACTCGTTTGATGAATTTTTAAACAGCTTTATCCATGGCAATAAGCGCCGCTATAAAGTGAACTTAGACAACACCATGGATGCAATTATCTGCAAAGGATATGAGCAATATTACCATCCAAGAGTAAGCTCGTTATTCGTTTTTATTTCACAAGCAGAGCAGCTACTTCTCCCCACTATTGCTTTAACTAACGAAAATAACGCCTTTATTAATTATTACTTTGAAGATGAAAGAAAAACATCTTGCTTGTATCAAATCTTATCGCAGACACGTTTAAGTACTATGCTTGCGCTACCAAGCGCGGTTAAAGAAAGCATTCTTTATTGTTTTACACATATCAAAGAAGGGAAAATTTATCATTACTCTGCCTTTGATTTTGAATTAGCTAAGCAAGCACAGCTGCGTAACTTGTTTGTTGCTTATGGCGCACAGAAAAATAGCTGGAGAACCTTTAAAGTTCAACTTATGCCCAGCCACCACGAAGATGCCTTCATTCCTCTTTCATTGCCGGCCAACGCGAGTAAAAATATTGAAAAACTGAATAAGCCTCCTACCCCACGAGTACAAAGCCATATCAACAATGTCAAATATTTAGCACTCATTACAGATATTTCGTCAGAGCATCAAAAAGAGGCCTATAAAAAGGTATTGTTTGATAAAAGTATCGTTAATCAGCTAAAGATTTTTGGCCGAGGAAAAGCATTAAACCCGCCCAAATTAGAAGTGGTTTCGTTAGAATATGTCAACTTACGATCGCACAAACGCTACCTGTACAAAACTGCGGTGGTCATTCATATTGACAATCACACAGAGGTAAGTGGTTACACACTTGATTTATCAGTTATGGGGCTGCAAGTACAACTGGCGCAACCAACTACCATGACCAAAGGTGATATTATTCACCTTGATTTACCCGATCTACAAAAAATCACTAAACAATATACCTTGAGCAATCTGCGTTATGAGGTTGTTGCTGTTAGTAAGACTAAAACCACAATTAACCTCAAGGTAAGTAAGCTTACAGATTTACCGCAAGTAGCCAGTGAGTTTTTCAAGCTGCTGATTGACAGTAACAAAGATAAGCTACAGCCTTGCAAAGAGTCACCAAGGATCCCTGGCTTGTCGACCGCTTTGAGAAATATGATCACCAAAAGTGTGTGTCAATTTCCGTTTTATCTGCATAAAGAAACGTCACATTACAAAATTGGTGCCGTTGGCGTAGGCCTCTACCCTACGCCAATACATCGCTTATTGATGTATTATCACAATGCGAAGCAAGGCCAGTTGAATATCAGGCCGCTGTTCCCATCAGGCTTTGTTGAAGGTGCTTTAACTGAAGCTGTAAGAAAGCATAGTCGTAAGAGTAAGCCACTCAAATACAACCTGTTCGTGAGTTTTGACAGCAATGAAAAAGAGCTAAGCAAAGCCCTAAAAAGTCACTGTATTGAAAAGGGTGAGCCTCAAGAGCCTTTGACGTTGTTTTTGAAAAAAGCCGTGTCGAAGAATATTTTGTTTGTGTTTCACTTACATGTGTCAAAAACAGGACGCCCCGATACTGATTACTTAGCAAATGAACTGCGATATGTGAGCCATTACGCGCTACATAAAGCAAAGGAGTTAGAAGAAGGGTTATGGAAAGTAACCGGTGTGTGTGACTTAATTGATGTAACTGATGAGCACCTTAGAACGCTTGATTTGGATAATAAATTGGTCACGGCTATGAAGCTTCGAAAGCAAGCTTGGCTTAAAAGTATCCTGAGCTAAACAATCCAGAGAGCACGTTCCAGATTCAGATAAAAGCTAGCTATTCCTTAGTTAAAGCTGATATTTGAGAGAGTAAATACTCAATTGCGATTGTGTAATCGCAATTTGTTCCTGACGTTCTGAGAAGCAATTCAAGAGCAGCATTAGAAAGGGCATTTATAAGTATGTTATTCTCATTCACAATTGTAACTCCATATTAGATAGTGTCTAAATAATAGCGTACTGAATGACAAATTTATTTTGCAAATTAAATGTAAAATAAATTTACAAACAATAAACACCCAATGTACTTTATTCCTTAAATTACTAACGGCTAAGGATAAGTCTTGCGAGATTTTTTTAATAACATTACAGGCGATGATTTGCGTCGAATGCGTGTTAATAGACGTAAGACAACAAAACAAGTAGCAAAGGCACTCGGTGTCACTCGCCAAACGTATGAAAATTGGGAGAACGATATTACTCAACCAAAAGTAAACCAATTTATAATACTTTGCACCTATCATTGTATTGACTTTAGTTCCATCTTTTCTCAAATACGTGGCAAAAAAATAGATGAAATTAAAACACGAGAGAAAAAATCATGATGAAAGAACTATCAACGAAAGATCTAAAAAAAATATGTGGGGGGAGTGGCGATCGCAATGGCAATGGCCCAAAGGTAGCTAAATTTGCTCCAGTTCCACCAATGGTACAATCAACACAGTCGCCTTAGGAATAACATGATTAATTTTGCCATACTGGCTGCATCAGCGTTTATACTTATTTTACTTGATACATCAGCATATACTGAAGCAATCCTAATTTCTGCCGTAATTTTGGCCGCTATCTCAGGTAGGCACAATATTAATGTGTTGCATCTATCGATTTTACTATTCGTGATCATTTCTACTGAAACAGCCATTCAAGTGAGTCAAATTTTGATACCCAATACTGAACTCGCAAATGTTTGGCGGAACACGATTATCTATTCTACATACCTAGGGTTCGATATTGTTGCCTTGTTTGCTGTTATGTTTCGTCCTGCACTCTCAAGGACCCTCTGTCCGTCTTATACAAAGGACGTGCATATGATGAAGGCTGAAGTATTACTCATTAGTGTTTACGCGCTTTTTATTATTGTTAATTTACTTGCACTCGGTGAAAACTTTATTCGCAATTTAGAATATTTAGGGTTAGAAGAAAGCTCAGCAAAAATGTTCTGGAGTTGGGATTGGGTCTACTACAATTATCCAATATTAAAACGCATAGTTATCGCGCTACAGTTATTTGCTATATTAATGCTAGTTAAAGAGGCGCGACAATTAAGAAACCTAAGTCCTAGCTAAGTTTAAAATGCCGAGCAAAACATTGCTCGGCATTAAGTTTCAGCTGTTAAGCTAAGTTGCCAAACAACGTTAGCAATGCAATCAATACCAAATAAAACAAGATATTGCGCTTCACCAAACGCATCATACATGTTGCTTCGTAAGTACAACCAGCATACTGCTGTTCGATTTGCTCTGCAGCAAGCGCTGTAGAGGTAACAACACAACGATTCGACACTTTGAAATCAAGTACATATTTAAGCCAACAACTTGTGCCTTTTGAAAAGTTACCGATTATCAAGTAACCAAAACTCGCAACTCTAGCAGGTAGCCAATCTAACCAATGCAATAAGGTTTGCAAACGCTGGCCATGATTTTTCAATGCGTGTTCCGAGTCTTCATCAATTGCTTCAAATAGACTGCGCGCTAACGCATACAATACTGCGCCAGCAGCCCCCAAAAACACAAACCAAAAAATTACCGCACAGTAGTGGCGAAAATTAACCCACACCAAGGTTTGTCCAAACCACTCACCGCCCTGCTCAAGCTCAGTGCGCTTTTGTCCCATTTGTAAGGCATATAAAGTTGCAGCTTCATTGTCGCCACGCGTTAATGCATTAAGATAGCCTTTATAACGTGCTCGCTGCTGCGCGCAGCCAAAACAGATAAGTAGCACGCATACGTTTAGCACCAACTCTAGCAAAACCGAATCAAATGCATCATATATTAAAGCCAACAAAATACTTGGCATAACAAGCCAAGTTATAACGCCAAACCCTGATTTGAACACGCTTTTGAACGATGCACTTTGGGCAAGGTAAACTTCAGCATAATGACTCATCTGCCAATATTTCCCTCTCGCCGCTAAACGCTCAATCGCTAACGCCAAAATGATTGAAATTAAAATCATAACATTGCTCTTTATTGTTTTAATTGATTAAAAAACTGTGACCATTGAAACGCATCGCCTGGATCTGTTTTGCGCCCAGGTGCAATATCGCAATGACCTACAATTCGTTGTTTAGTAATAGCAGGGTAAGCTTGCATCAACTGCGTTGTAATCGCAGCAAGCTGGTTATATTGTGCCTCACTGTAAGCACAGTCATCAGTCCCTTCTAGTTCTATACCAATGCTAAAATCGTTACAGTGTTCTCGCCCAGCAAAACTTGATACGCCTGCGTGCCAAGCTCGCTTGCTAAAAGGCACATACTGCAGTACACGCCCATCTCGTTTGATAAAGCAATGCGCTGATACCTTTAACCCTTCTAGATCTACAAAGCTAGGATGTGCGCTGCAATCCAATGTGCCACAAAACAGTGCATCCACATAAGGCGTGCCAAATTGCCCCGCAGGCAAAGAGATATTGTGGATCACCAAAAGAGAAATCTCTTCTTGCTCAGGCCTATCATTATAGAAGGTACATGGCCGCCTTTGAGCTTCAACCAACCAATCTAACGACATAATACAAAATGCTCTCTAATTATCATACTGTTACCTTATCAAGCTTGATATAAATTCACTAGCGACGATTGTGTAAATGCGCGCAACACAGTAAAATTCGCATTCTCTCCACATTAGCCAATACAAGTGACAGTACTATGCAAAGTCAACATATCTCTAACGAATTAATTAGCCAGCTGGTAAAACAAGCACTTAACGAAGACTTAAACTATCAATCGGCATCACAAGGAGATATTACGGCACAGCTTATTCCCCAAGAGCAACAAGCTAATGCATATGTGATCACCCGCGAAGATTGCGTGTTTTGCGGTAAAGCGCTCATTTTAGAAGTTTTCAAACAAGTAGACCCTTCTGTAAAAGTCACTGTGTTTGTCGAAGATGGCCAGCAAGTTGCGGCAAACAGCAAGCTGTTTAGTGCATCGGGCAGTGCCCGCGCAATTTTAACCGCAGAGCGCACAGCGCTAAACTTTGTACAATCACTGTCAGGTACAGCAACCACTACTGCACACTATGTCAAAGCGCTAGCTGGCAGCCAAACGCAGTTACTCGATACCCGTAAAACAATTCCTGGTTTGCGTGCGCTGCAAAAGTACGCTGTAACCTGTGGTGGCGGAAAAAATCACCGCATTGGCCTGTTCGACGCGTTTTTAATCAAAGAAAACCACATTGCAGCATGCGGTGGTATTGATAAAGCCGTATCACAAGCAAGAAGCAACCATCCAGATAAGCCTGTAGAAGTAGAAGTCGAGAACTTGGATGAGTTAAACCAAGCATTAACAGCGGGGGCAGATATCATCATGCTTGATAACTTTACTGTTGAAGACATAAAACAAGCTGTGACTTTGACCCAAGGCAAAGCAAAACTTGAAGTTTCAGGCAATATGACACTTGAAACATTAAACACTTATGCTCAAGCTGGCGTGGATTTTATCTCAAGTGGCGCACTGACAAAGCATTTACAAAGCATTGATCTGTCGATGCGTTTTGAATAGTTACTCGCCAATTATTGGCTTTTGCTACTAACTTGTTGACAATATCGCAGCTAAGCTTTTAAATACGACAAAAGAATGAGTTGTAAACTTAAATCAATCACATGATTATATTGCAACTTATCTTAAGGTATTTAAATCAATTGCATAAAGCGATTTATGCTAATCATGGCTATACTTAGAGATAGACTCAACTCATAACCATAAAGATTTTAATATCTTTTTAACTTACACTGGGTAAGTTAAACAATTTCCTCGAGGAGACACATCATGGCAAAACAACAACAGGGTGGTTTTACCCTTATTGAATTAATGATAGTAATTGCAATCATCGGTATTTTGGCAGCGGTTGCGTTGCCAGCGTATCAAACATATGCTGATAGAGCTAAATTTGCAGAAGCAATTCTTGCTGCAACGCCCTACAAAACAGCTACAGAGGTGGCTATTCAAACTAAAAACCCTGCTGATCTAGCGGCTCTTGATGCGGGTACGTTGGGTATTCCAGCAACTATTGCAGTATCAGCAACTGCACATGGAGTTACGGTCGCTGATGGTGTTATTACCGTAACATGGAAAAGTGATAGTTCATCTTTAGCAGGTATTACTTATACGCTAACAGCGGGTGGCGTTACACCGCCTGTAACATGGACTCAAGCTGGTAGCTGCTTAACTAACGGTTACTGCTAATTGATAACGCCCAGCACCTCTATGTCACAAAGATGTTTTCCTTATTGTAAGGGTTTTACACTGATTGAGGTGCTGGTGGCGGTTGCAATCATCACTATACTTATGCTTGTAGCTATTCCTCAATATAGACTCTACGAAGAAAGGGTTCGATTTTCTGAGGTTATTTTAGCCTCAAGCTTATACAAAAATTCTATTGAAACTGCTTTTCATTCTGGTAAGTCCACAACACTTGATGATTTTGATGGTGGTAAGCTCGGTATCCCTCAGAATAATGCCACACAAGTAACAAGACATGAAATCATTGATGAGGCTACAGTTTCAAATGGCGTTATTAATATAAAAAGTACGCTATCTTATGATGGCGTAGCTATAACATATATACTAACTCCAACGATTAATGCTCAGAAAACTATTACTTGGCAAGCTTCAGGAACATGTACAGATGTAGGTTTATGCTGAAAGGTCAATAACTATGAAAAAACAACCTGAACAACAACTTGATACTTTTCAGTGGGTTGGAGTAAGCACTCGAGGCAAACGCCTTGAAGGAGAAATGACAGGAGTCAGTGTTGCTCTGGTTAAAGCGCAACTGCGTAAACAGGGTATTACTCCCTCTAAAGTTAAGCGTAAACCCAAACCACTTTTCGGTTTGAGCCGCACTCCGAAAGTGAACGCCAAAGATATCGCCATCACAACGCGACAAATTGCCACCATGCTCAATGCCGGTGTACCGCTTATTCAAGTACTCGATATGATAGGCTCGGGCATTAACAACAAAAGCATGAAAAAGCTGATAACTTCTATTGCGGATGAAGTAAGAACGGGTCAACCTTTATCTAAATCACTTCGTGCCTATCCACGCTATTTTGATGATTTATACTGTGATTTAGTCCAATCAGGTGAACAATCAGGATCGCTTGATCATGTGTTTGAACGTATTGCTATTTATAAAGAAAAAGCCGAAGCACTCAAATCAAAAATTAAAAAAGCACTGTTTTACCCTATCGCCGTAATTGTAGTTGCCCTAGTTGTAACCTCAATCCTACTGATTTTTGTGGTACCGCAATTTCAGGAAATATTTAATGGTTTTGGCGCAGAGCTGCCCGCTTTTACCTTAATGGTTATCGCTATTTCTGAAGTCATGCAAAAATATTGGTGGATGATACTTGGGGTACTATTTTTAGGTGGCTACACCTATAAAGAAATGCTATTTCGCTCCAAAGCACTGCGTAACTTTAATGACAGATTGCTGCTTAAACTGCCCGTTGTCGGCTTGATACTAGACAAGGCAGCGGTAGCTCGCTATGCCAGAACGCTTTCGACTACCTTTGCCGCTGGTGTGCCTTTGATAGATGCACTTGACTCAGCTGCTGGTGCTTCAGGCAACGCAATTTACAAAAATGCCATTTTAGATATCAAAAGCGAAGTAAGCTCAGGGAATCAAATGAACTGGGCAATGAGAAACACCAGTGTGTTTCCTGATATGGTGATCCAAATGGTCGCCATTGGTGAAGAGTCTGGCTCTTTGGACAGCATGCTAGCAAAAGTCGCAAATATCTATGAACAAGAGGTTGACGATTTAGTTGATGGCTTATCAAGCCTACTTGAACCATTAATTATGGCGGTTTTAGGGGTTTTAATTGGCGGCCTTATTATTGCCATGTATTTACCAATTTTCCAATTGGGATCCGTTATTTAATCCCATTACATTTGAATAAGAATAACTATGCTTGAAGTATTTCAACTCATGCAAGTACACACTTGGTTCTTTTTGCTGGTGGTGGGGCTTGTCAGTCTATGTATTGGTAGTTTTTTAAATGTGGTGATTTACCGCATGCCCAAAATGCTACACGAGCAATGGCGCTGCGAATGTGAATCGCTGCTCAATGAGCAAATAACCGAGCAACACAATACCCCATCATTGTCATTTAACTTGGCAACGCCCGGCTCCCATTGTCCTGCATGCAACGCCAAAATCAAGCCATGGCATAACATACCTCTGCTCAGTTGGCTGATATTGCGTGGTCGATGTAACGACTGTAAAACGCCCATTTCAATGCGTTATCCATTGATTGAACTAGGCACTGCATTGAGCGCACTATTGGTTGCTTGGCACTTTGGTGCAAGCGAGCAAACCGCTTTATATCTTGTACTTACATGGGCGCTGATCGCACTTATCTTTATTGACATTGACCATATGTTGTTGCCGGATCAAATTACCCAGCCTCTTTTGTGGTTGATGCTCATTGCCAGCACCTTCAACATAACTATTGCCCCCACTGAGGCAATTATCGGTGCTGCAGTTGGGTACTTAAGTTTGTGGAGTGTATATTGGCTGTTTAAGTTAGCCACGGGCAAAGAGGGGATGGGCTATGGAGATTTTAAATTATTAGCCATTTTTGGCGCACTTTTAGGCTGGCAAGCAATCTTAACTATTGTGCTGCTATCAAGCTGTGTGGGTGCCATTATAGGGAGTATTCAACTAGCTGTACAAGGCAAAGACAAAAGCACTCCGATCCCGTTTGGACCCTATTTAGCCATCGCGGGTTGGTTGACGTTGCTATTCGGTGACATCATTGAAAACTGGTATTTTAGTTTAATCTTAGCGTGATCATAGTATGAGTAATTGGGTATTGGGACTAACAGGGGGCATTGGCGCAGGCAAAACGGCAGTCAGCAATGCCCTCGCTGAAAAAGGCATTACGATTGTTGATGCAGATGTTATTGCAAAGCAAGTGGTTGCAGTTGGCAGCTCAGGCTTGCAAGCCATTGTAGATAAGTTTGGTGCAGCCATACTTCACACAGATGGTACGTTAGACAGAGCGAAGTTACGTGCCATTATCTTTGCTGATGAGCCGAGTAAAACATGGCTTGAACAGCTGTTACATCCAATGATCCGACATGAAATATTATCTCAGCTAAAAGATGCGACGAGTCCTTATGTGGTGCTATCTGCACCACTACTATTTGAAAACCACCTTGATAAATTATGCGATCACACCTTACTAGTTGATGTGCCAGAGGCTATTCAATTAGCGCGTACTGCCGCGCGTGATGGGGTTTCGACCGAGCAAGTAAAAAACATTATTGCTGCACAAATGTCTCGCTCTGAGAAACAAAAACGTGCAAATACCATACTAAATAATGATAAATCATTAACTGATATGTATAATGAGTTAGAAATCTTGCATCAAAACTTTGTTTCTATTGCAGTAAATCATTCAACAAGTGCTTAACTTATAGTTGTCATATTGAGGTTCATAAGTTTATTTATAACCAATTGATGTAAATTGATAAGTAGTTGATATGTCTATGTCTGAGGGCTTATGGAACATCATTCACCATTATTACGTAAATTTATTACGCTAGGTCGAGTAACACCAGAACAAATCAAGAAAAAGCAAAACGAAGCACATTCAACAGCCGAACTCATATGTATGTGCAGTGGTATCAGTAGCGCAGAGCTTGCCATGCAGTGCCTAGACTTATTCCGCGTGCCTTTGTTTGATTTGAGCGAATTTGATATCAATCAGATCCCCGAAAAGCTCATCAACGATAAGCTGATCCGTCAGCACCAAGTTTTGCCTCTGCATAAAAAAGGTCGCAAGCTCTACATCGCAGCCTCAGATCCCACTGATTATGGTGCCTTTGAAAACTTCGAATTTAGCACAGGTCTTCAATGTGAGGTTGTGGTTGTTGATCACAAACAATTAGAAAAGAAAATAGAGCAACTTTTTGACTCATCACAAGGTCTTTCGCTCAGCGAGGACGAATTTAAAGAGTTTGCAAACCTAGATATAGAAGACGATCAAAAGTCTTTGCAAAACACTGATGATAAAGAAAAAGACAAAGATGACGCTCCCATCATCGTGTATATCAACAAAATATTGATGGATGCGATAAAAAAAGGCGCATCGGATCTGCACTTTGAACCTTATGAGCACAAATATCGCGTTCGTTTTAGAATTGACGGCATTTTGCATGAAATGGCGAGCCCTCCAACCACTTTATCAACGCGCATAGCTGCACGTATTAAAGTAATGTCGCGACTCGATATTTCTGAAAAGCGCAAACCGCAAGATGGCCGCATCAAGCTAAAAATTTCAGAACGCAAAAGTATCGATTTTCGTGTCAGTACCATGCCCACCATGTGGGGTGAAAAGATAGTAATGCGTATTCTAGACTCATCGAGCGCGATGATGGGCATAGACGCACTTGGTTATGAGAGCGAGCAAAAACAAATGTACCTTGATGCGCTTGCGCAGCCACAAGGTATGATCCTTGTTACAGGGCCTACAGGCTCGGGTAAAACAGTGTCTTTATACACTGGCTTAAATATTCTCAATAAACCTGAACGTAACATCAGTACTGCAGAAGACCCTGTGGAGATTAACCTAGAGGGGATCAATCAAGTTCAGATCAATCCAAAAGCTGAAATGACCTTTGCCAATGCCCTAAAAGCATTCTTGCGCCAAGATCCAGATGTGATCATGGTAGGTGAGATCCGAGACCTTGAAACCGCAGAAATTGCGATTAAAGCAGCGCAAACGGGCCACTTGGTCATGAGTACCTTGCACACCAATTCAGCTGCAGAAACACTCACTCGCTTACTTAACATGGGTGTACCGGCATATAATGTTGCAAGCTCAGTAAACCTTATTATTGCGCAACGTCTTGCAAGACGCTTATGTAAGCATTGCAAAGAGCCTGAGACCCTACCCCAAGAAGAATTACTGAACCAAGGTTTCACTCAAGCGCAATTAAGTAATATCAGCCTATTTACACCAAAAGGCTGTGAACATTGCACCGATGGCTATAAAGGTAGAGTTGGTATTTACGAAATGGTGAAAATAACCCCGGAAATCTCACAGCTAATTATGTCTGGGGGAAATTCGATGGAAATAGCCAAAATAGCCGACAAACTCGGTTTTGCTAACCTTAGGACTTCAGGACTAAGAAAAGCTGCGTCAGGGGTCACATCGTTAAGCGAAATCAACCGAGTTACCAGCTATTAGGCAATGCTAGAGCGATACCTACGCTGGTATCTACGTTTGATTTTCATTACACTGTGGGCAAAATATCTCAAGGGAGCCGTTTATGCCCACCATTGTTAAGTGCCCAACCTGCCAAGCCGATGTTGTTTGGTCAGAACAAAGTCCGAATAGACCCTTTTGCTCTAAGCGATGCCAGCTGATAGACCTAGGAGAATGGTCTTTTGAGAACAATAAAATCTCTACAGCGATTACCTCCAATACGCAGATGAGTGCTGAAGATCAGCAAGAAATGCTTGAAGATATCGAAGCGATGCTCGCGCAAAGCGAAGATACATTTTTCAAACAATAGAAAGGGCGCTTTTGCGCCCATCACCTAGTTCATAATTGCGTGATTACTTTGCATGTCGATGCGCTTTTCGATGCTTTATTTTTTCAAGTTTTTCGCGTTGTTCGGGAGTAAGCACTTGCCATAGCTGCTGCTTACTTTTTAGTTTAGCTATTAACGCCTCATTTTTAGCTTCACTGGTTTTAGCTATCAAACTCCTTGCTTGCTGCTCATCAAAGAAATCTTTTTCGATCAACTCTTTAAACTCATCTTTATGATTATGGCGCATAACTTTTAGGCCTTTCATTGCGGCCTTTTTCTGCTCAAGAATGTCGGCTATCTTTTGCTGCTGTTCTTTACTCAAGTTAAGCGTGCTGGCCGCTTTGTCTGACAGTAAAAAGTGCTCATCATGATGTCTGCCTTGCCCCGCTTCACTCAAAGCACTAAATAGTAAACTACCACCGATAATTAATACTGATATTGCTTTCATAATATTGCCTTAAACATGCTCGTTGAATTTGTCATTAATAGCTTAACCACTGGGATGAAAAGCAACGCAAAGCAATGTAAAGACTACGTAAAGATCTGCAATTTAATATTTTGCAAGGTACACTAGGGTCTGTTTATCTTTGCTGTTCACTTTTGCAGCTGCGAGTTGGGTATTTATACAAGGCAGAGCCTGCGTAGCGTAGTTATTCTACGTGAGTCAGGCGATAACGCCGTAGAAATGACCAACTCGCGCTGCCCTGCGGGTTCATTTGAGCGCGCTTTGCTCTTTGTTGCTCTCCTTTCACTTAGATTACTAAGCTTCAAGTCGAGCGCCGCTATCAAAACACGCTCAAAGTGAACAAATTTCGAACTCGAAAGATAAACAGACCCTAGAATAACGAAGTAACGAGAAAAACACCTATGAGCAAACTGCTACTAATTGAAGATGACCGAGCGTTGAGCGATCTCCTCAAAGAATACTTAACCACACAAGGGTGCGATGTATCTCAAGCTTTTGATGGTGAGCAGGGCCTATTGCAGGCAACGAGTGAGCAGTATGATGTGATATTACTGGATGTGATGCTGCCTCGTTTAGATGGCTTTGAGGTCTTAAAAAGATTACGCGCGTCTAATCTTACGCCTGTTATTATGCTCACGGCTAAAGGCGATGACTTTGACCGTATTTTTGGTCTAGAACTGGGCGCTGATGACTACTTACCAAAGCCATTTAACCACAGAGAGTTATTAGCAAGAATTCATGCTATCAGCAGGCGTATCGACTTTGTTAAACAGGCCAGCAACCAAAATGCTGAACAGACTGTCAATCATGTAACGTTGAATCATCTTGCTCGTAGAGTGCATGTTTTAGAACATGAAATCATCTTAACTGGCACCGAGTTTGCTGTATTGCATCAACTGATGAGCCATGTCGGAGAAGTGGTCACTAAAGATACCTTAAGCCAACAAGTGCTTGGCCGTCGATTAGCCCCTTTCGACCGCTCAATTGATATGCATGTCAGCAACCTAAGAAAGAAAATAGCGCAGTACAGTGACAGCAACTGCATCCAAACTATCAGAGGAAGTGGCTATGTCTTTTTGGCACAATGATGCTTTAGAGAATAAGCAAAGCAATTGGAGCAAATTTAAACCCTCTGGATTATTTTTACAGGCATTTTTGGCTTTTTGGCTCACTATCATCAGCATTTTGTTACTGTTAGTTGCACTGAGCCACTTACAACCCGAGCAACTAGAAACCAAGCCTTTAAGGGGAAAGCTGCTTGATAGCATGAGCCATCTCACTCATAGTATTGAACGTTTGGTCAATAAAAAACAAAAACCTGTAGAGAAAGTCATTGCACATCCTCGTTTTAATCAGCATAAGTGGCTGTATCTGGCACATGAAAATATTGAGCAAAGCATTAGCTCTGAAGAAAACAAGCAGGATCTAGATTTATCTTTACTACATTTTCAAACTTCTAATATGCCTTTGTTTATCGCAACTGAGCGCTATTTTGCTTATGGTCCATTCCCCATTCGATTAGGCAACGAGCAATATCAACTCTATCAAGTTAAACCTATTCGAGAAAACCCATTATTGATGCGTGTAAAAATGCTGCCATTTTGGCTCAAGGCACTTGCCATACTGCTACCGTCTATTTTGCTCAGTGTGTTATTTAGTCGTCGTTTAGTTGCACCGCTCAATTCATTGGGAAGCAGTGCCAAAGCACTTGCTTCGGGTCAACTAGATGCCCGCGTCAATATCCCCAAGCGCCGCAATGATGAAATAACCACGCTCATGCATGATTTCAATCATATGGCTGATAAACTTGAACAAAGTGTCATGACCCATAAGCAATTACTCGCCGATGTCTCTCATGAATTACGCTCACCGCTGACTCGACTTACTCTGGCTAATGCTTTAGCTCAGGAAAATGCCAGTGAGCAGCAACTCACCTACCTAGCTCGCATCGAAAAAGAAGCACAATGCTTAGATAAAATGCTTGCTGATATTCTCACTTTATCTCGCTTAGAACATGGTCAAAATAGCTTGCATATGCAACAAGTTAGCTTTGCAACTTTATTAGACAATGTGATGTTAGATGCGCAATTTGAAGCTGAGCAAATGGGCAAAAACCTTACCTCTGCCGCGCCGCCTATGCTCACTTTAATGTGTGATGGAGCACTATTGAGTAGTGCCATCGAAAACGTACTACGCAATGCGATAAAATATGCCAAAAATAACGTTAAGCTATCATTTTCGGTATCAAAACAGGCTGTTGAGATTTCAATCTGTGATGATGGCGAGGGGGTCTCTGATAACGCTCTGGCACAACTATGCCAACCTTTTTTTCGTACCAGCCAATCTAGAAATAGAGACAGCGGCGGGATTGGTTTGGGCTTGGCCATTGCCAAACGCGCTATTTTCGCGCACCATGGTAATTTAGCGTTTCAACATAATCAACCACAAGGCTTGGTGGTTAAGATCACATTACCCATATGAATTTTTACAGCTACAGCACCCAACTTGCACAACACAATAGTGATATCGAGCAGCACTGGCAACGCTGTGAACAAGGCTATCTAAAAGCCCCAAGTGGGAGACTATTTTACAGCTATCACATTCCCAAAACAGCCAAGTACAGTGTTGTGCTAGTCAATGGACGCATAGAGTCTGCATGGAAATATCAAGAGTTATTGTGGGAACTGGCCCAAAATAATATTGCGGTATTTACCTATGATCATATTGGCCAAGGCCTATCGGAGCGCTTAACACGCAATGCTCAGATAGGATATGTTGCTAAATTCACAGACTATGGTGACGACCTTAATGCTTTTATCGAAAAAATAGTGATGCCTCAGCAAATAGGTCCATTATTTATTCTTGCTCACTCAATGGGTTCGGCAGTTAGCTGCGATTATTTATCGCGCTATTGTCATAGTATAAGTGGCGCTTTTCTATCTGCCCCTATGTTTGATATTCATACACACAACACACCCTATCAGCTTGCCAAATGGGTAGCAAAGATAGGCTGTTGGTTGGGACTGGCTAAGCACTACGCGATTGGTCAGAGTAATTACCTGCCAGTGCCATTTGCAGAAAACCAGCTCACCCATTGCCATATTCGCTATCAACGGTTTCGCACTTTATACCAAAATGAGGCAGAGCTATGTTTAGGTGGCGTCAGTTTTGGTTGGCTTAATCAAACCTTTAGCTTTATTGAAAAAATTCCCGATTTAGCTATCCAAACACCATTATTTATTGCTAGCGCTGAGCAAGACGAAGTAGTCGACAATCGTGCACACGCTCTATTTGCACAGACACACCCAAATGCACAGTTAAAAACCATTGCCGGCGCCAAACACGAACTGTTGTGTGAGACAGATGATATTCGACAAACTGTGCTCAATGAGTTTTATCTATTTTGTGATAGCTTAGGATTAACCACCAAAGAAACTGGGTCTTGATGAATTAAAATATCTAGCTCGCCTTCAAAAGACTGCTGGATCATTTCCACCACTTCATCAGTCACCGCGTGCGCGCGCATTAACGGCATGTCATCATCAAGCTCTAAATGAAGCTGAATAAACTTAATTTTACCACTTTGCCGAGTACGCAAATCATGTACGCCGTATACACTATCATGACTTGACGCAAGCATAATGATTTCAGCCTTTTCTTCATCAGGTAGCTCTCGGTCCATCAAATGTGCGGCACTTTGTTTCGCTATATCCCAGCAGTTGTAAAGTAAATACCCTGCAACACCAATGGCAAAGATAGGATCAGCGTATAGAACACCGTGATACGACAGCAAAATGGCGAGCAATACTGCCATATTTAATAACACATCGCCTTTGTAGTGTAACGAGTCGGCCTTTACAGCAATAGATTGTGTCCGCTTAACAACTTGATATTGCACAGCTACAACTAACAAAGTACACACAATCGCAAATAAGCTTACCCACACACCAAGCAGTGAATGTTTTAAAGCAACGGGGTTAATTAAACGTTCAATCGCATGAAAGGCAAGTAAGCAGGCTGAGCCTGCGATAAAAGCGGCTTGCCCCAAGCCGGCTAAGGCTTCGGCCTTGCCATGCCCAAAGCGATGGTCATCATCAGCGGGGCGCAGAGCATAACTCAACACCAAAAAGCTCATCATGGAGGCACTGATATCAAGCAACGAGTCGGTCAATGATCCCAACATGGAGGCACTGCCAGATGATAGCCAAGCCCAGCATTTAGTGATGATCATTAAGCTCACCATCAACATGGTGAACACACTGGCAAAGCGAACTAAAAGCTCATAACTTGGCTTTACATTTTCTTTCATTGACCAAAAACCTCTATGGTTCGATTAAAGACAACTCATTTCAACAGTTTACAGTCTATGCAAGGGAAGTGAAATATTGATGACATAAAAGGCGAAAAGCCGCCGCTAAAGCTTACCCAATGCGCTGTCATTTCGTTATACTAAGCGCAATGAACTTTTCGAGGTGATTATGTTAGATATCGTGCTTTACCAACCTGAAATTCCACCCAATACTGGGAATATCATTCGCTTGTGCGCAAATACGGGTTATGCCCTTCATCTTATTGAGCCACTTGGTTTTGATTGGGATGACAAGCGTGTTAAGCGTGCTGGGCTAGATTATCATGAATTTAGCCATGTAACGCGCCACGCTTCATTCGAAGATTACCTAAAAGATTGCCAACCTAAGCGCGTATTTGCTTGTACAACAAAGGGTAAGAAGTATCATCATCAACCTCAATATCAAGCTGGAGATTGCCTGCTATTTGGTCCAGAAACGAGAGGCTTACCTGAAGATATTATTTTTTCATTGCCTGAAGAGCAGCGTCTTCGCATACCAATGCGTGCAGATAGTCGAAGTATGAATTTATCCAACGCTGTTGCAGTATTTGTTTACGAGTCTTGGCGTCAACTAGACTTTGCCAACGCAGTGTAAAATGGCTAACAAAAAGCGGATCACTCCGCTTTTTGCTCTCTACCAAGTAGTGCCATAGCGGCTTCTTTTACATCTTTTTGCTGATATAAAACTTGATAAATTTGCTCGGTAATTGGCATTTCAATACCACTTCTTTGCGCCAGTAAATACACTTCTTTGGTATTGCGGTAACCCTCAACCACCTGACCGATACTTTGCATCGCATCGTCCACAGATTGGCCTTCACCTAATGCCAAACCGAAACGACGGTTGCGCGATTGATTGTCGGTACACGTGAGAATTAAATCACCTAAGCCAGCCATTCCCATGAACGTTTCAGAGCGAGCGCCTAGTGCTTTACCTAAACGACAAAGCTCGGCCAAACCGCGCGTGATTAATGCCGTTCGCGCGTTGGCACCAAAACCAAAGCCATCCGACATACCCGCACCGATGGCAATGACATTTTTAACCGCTCCACCGAGTTGAATACCGATAAAATCGTCATTGTTATAAACTCGAAACGAGCGACCACAGTGCAGTAACTTCGCTAATTCGCCTGCAAATGCACTATCAGTTGCAGCCACAGAAATTGCTGTAGGTAATCCCGCAGCCATCTCTTTGGCAAACGTCGGTCCTGATAATACAGCCAATGGCACTTTATCACCCAGTTGCTGTAGTGCGACTTCTTGCAGCAAACGCCCTGTATCTGGCTCTAACCCCTTGGTTGCCCAAGCAACTCTTGCGTTAGGTAATAAGTTATCACGCACCTTGGCTAAAGTGTCAGCAAAGGCATGACTTGGCACTACCAACAGCACTATTTCGCTGGCCTCAACCGCTTTTTTCAAATCACTTTCTAGCGCTAAAGAATCAGGGAAAGGGCAATCGGGAAGATAACGTTGGTTTTTTCGCTCAGCTGCAAGCGTCGCAACGTCTTTCTCATTTCGCCCCCACAGTGTCACTTTGTGACCGTTTCGGGCAAAACAAATAGCAAGGGCGGTGCCATAAGACCCCGCCCCTAGTACAGTTACAGCTGACTGAACTGAACTCATCGCTTATGCGTCAGCAGTTTGCTCTGCTTGCGCTGCTCTTTGCTGCATGTACTGAGCAAATAGCGCATCAAAGTTTACTGGTGCTAGGTTTAATTGTGGGAAAGTACCACGGTTCACTAGGCTAGCAACGGCTTCGCGAGCATATGGGAACAGGATGTTCGGGCAAAATGCGCCTAACATATGCGCCATTTGTATTTCTTCAAGATCAGCAATTGAGAAAATACCTGCTTGTTGAATTTCACATAAAAATGCAGTCTCTTCGCCAATGTTCGCAGTTACAGTCAACGACAATACAACCTCAAACACATTGTTATCTAGCTTTTCTGAACGCGTGTCCATGTCTAGCTTAATTTCAGGAGCCCACTCTTTTTGGAAGATCGCTGGAGAATTTGGTGTTTCGAATGAAACATCTTTAGTGTAGATGCGTTGAATATTAAAATGTGCTTCTTGTTGTTGTTCTGCTGCCGCATTTTGGTTTTGATCTGTCATGAGTGTTCCTAGATTCTTTGAATTTTATTAAATTTTCTTACAAGTTTAGCAAAGCGTTTAATTCGCCGTTTGCTTCGATAGCCATCATATCGTCACAGCCACCAATGTGATTATCATTGATAAAAATTTGTGGCACTGTGTAACCACCATTGGCTTTTTCTATCATTTGCTCGCGTAGCTCAGGTTGCTTACCTATATCATACTCGGTGTATGTTACACCTTTTGCATCTAGCAGCGCCTTAGCTCGGTGACAAAAAGGACAATAATCTTTCGTGTAAATCACAACTTCAGCCATAAAGACTCCCGTTACTTTCCTGTTGTAGTTGGCAGTCCGGCACTTTGCCATGCGCCCATACCACCGTTAAGCACGTAAACATGCTCAAAGCCTGCTTTATGCATTGTGTTTGCAATACCCGAGGCCGTCATACCTGTAGTACACACCAGTATAATGGGTTTGCTTTTGTGCTTTTCAAGCCCTGCAAAGTCACTTTGTTTTGCTTTTTCGGCACTTAGCTGTATTGCACCTGCGATCCTGCCAGCGTTAAACTCTTTTAATGAGCGAATATCGACAACTTGACCTTCCTCACGGTTGACCAATAAAGTTAACTGTTGAGGGTTCACCTGCACGATGGCTGAAAACTTACTTTTAAACCAGCTTGCCACTATCATAACGACAAGAGCCAACCAAATAACGCTTAAAATCGCGTTATTGCCTATAAACTCGATGTATTGTTCCATGCACCTTCCAACTTAACTTTCTAAATGTGCGATTTTAGTTAAACTCACACACCCGTAATAATGAGTAGCTCCGAAGTATACATTTTGCGTTCCTTTGGGTATAGCCCTTTGTCTGTACCTAATACACATATCCCCAGTGAAAGGGCTTTAAAGTTATCTATGATGAGGATAAATCATAGCAACGGGGCTGAATTTTTACGCAGAACAAGGTATGCTAGGCGCAATCGTTATGTCGCGCTGATGTGTCAACTTTTCCACCTGACACAAGTGAAAAGATTAGTTCTAAAGGAGCCCAAATGACTGCACAAAAAAAACCACTTGTTCTAATGATTTTAGACGGTTGGGGTTATCGAGAAGAAAGCGAAAGCAATGCTATTTTAGCAGCCAACACCCCTGTGCTAGACCATTTATGGCAAACCAAACCTCACACATTGATCTCAGGTTCTGGACTAGATGTGGGCCTGCCTGATGGTCAAATGGGTAACTCGGAAGTGGGACACGTTAACTTAGGCGCTGGCCGTATCGTTTATCAAGATTTCACTCGCATCACCAAAGCAATTGCGGATGGTGAATTTGCCCACAACCCAGTATTAGTTGATAGCATTGATAAAGCGGTTCAAGCAGGTAAAGCTGTGCATTTAATGGGGCTTTTAAGTCCAGGTGGTGTGCATAGCCATGAAGATCATATCATTGCAGGCATACAGCTTGCGGCTAGTCGCGGCGCAAAGGCAGTTTATTTTCACGCCTTTTTAGATGGCCGAGATACGCCGCCACGCAGTGCTTTGGCCTCGATTGAGCGAGTTGAAAAACTATTTTCAGAGCTAAAATGTGGTCGCCTTGCTTCTATAATTGGTCGTTATTATGCGATGGACAGAGACAACCGTTGGGAGCGCATAGAAGCCGCTTACAACCTAATGGTAAGCGCGCAAGCTCAGTATACGTATGAAGATGGTGTAACAGCACTTAACGCAGCATATGATCGTGACGAAAATGATGAATTTGTCAAAGCAAGCGTGATTCAACCGCAAGGCTGCGAAGCGGCAACGATTAATGATGGCGATACATTAATATTTATGAACTTTAGAGCCGATAGAGCGCGTCAAATGACACGTACCTTTGTCGACAAACAGTTCAATGGTTTTACCAAACAAGTCTCGCCTAAGCTAAGTGCCTTTGTGATGATGACAGAGTATGCCGCCGACATCGATGCACCAGTGGCATTCGCACCTGAAGCGCTAACTAACGTGCTCGGTGAGTGGCTAGCAAAGCACAACAAAACGCAGCTGCGCATCTCTGAAACAGAAAAATATGCACACGTTACGTTTTTCTTCAGTGGTGGCAGAGAAGATGAATTTGAGGGCGAAAAACGCGAGCTGATCCCTTCGCCACAGGTTGCTACATACGATCTTCAACCAGAAATGAACTCGGAGCTACTCACTGATAAACTGGTAGAAGCAATTCACAGTGGCCAATACGATGTCATTATCTGTAATTATCCAAATGGTGATATGGTGGGTCATTCTGGTGTATTCAGTGCTGCAGTAAAGGCGTGTGAAGCGGTGGATAAGTGTATCGGTCGAGTTGTTGAGGCGCTTGGGCAAGTTGGCGGCGAAGCCATTATCACAGCAGATCATGGTAACGCTGAGCAGATGACTAATGCTAAAACAGGCCAAGCCCACACGGCACACACGTCAGAGCCCGTGCCATTTATTTATGTTGGTCGAGATGCCCTACCACACGATGGGAAAACACTAAGTGACGTTGCACCGACTATGCTGCACTTACTTGGTATGGAACAACCAAGTGAGATGACTGGCACACCGATCATGACCTTGAAATAACCATGCTTAACTTGCCCGGTAAGTTATTTGCACTTGGCATTTCATTGGCGGTGACTTCGGTTATCGCCAATGAATCTCGCACCAAGCAAGATTTAACTGAAGTACAACAAGAGCTCAAAAAGAGCCAAAAAAACTACCAGCAGCAGCGTAGTAATATCGAGGCGCTGCGCACCAAACTAAAAGCTCAAGAGTTAGACATTGCTAAAAATGCCAAGGCATTGTCACTTACTGAGCGCGGTATTGCTGAAAATCAGCAACAGCAATATACCCTGCAAAGCGAGGCGAAAAGTCTCGAAAGCAAAAAACAACGTTTACAAAAGCTGCTCGCATCGCAACTTAAAAGCGCCTATATGACTGGTAGTCATGACTACTCAAAGATGCTTTTAAACCAAGAACAAAGCGCAACTTTAGAACGTACCATTAGCTATTATGACTATTTCAACAAAGCCAGAATAAACCAGTTAGAAGAGCTAAAACAGATTTTCTCTGAGCTTGCTGAAAATCAGCAACAACTTAAACGCAAACAAGAGCAACTAGCCGCACTTAAACAGCAGCAACAACAACGTCAAGCAGCGCTTATTGCACGCCAAGAAGAACGTCAAACACATCTGCAAGAGCTAAATGCCGCTTTACAACAAACCGCGCAAGCTATCGACTACTTAAAAGAGAATGAGCAAACCTTGATTGCAACACTTGAAGAGCTTGCCAAAATCCAACAACCAGAGGAAGTGGTGCTAGAGGGTTTAGCACAGAATAAAGGTAAGCTGCAGTGGCCAAGCAAAGGACGGTTACGTCACCGCTTTGGACAAAGTAAACATGCTGGTATGAGCTGGAAAGGCGTGGTTATTCAAGCGCAAGCAGGTACGCCTGTGAATAGTATTAAGCAAGGACAAGTGGTGTATGCCGACTGGCTCAACGGATTTGGCTGGGTCATGGTTGTCGATCATGGCGAAGGCTTTATGAGCTTATATGGACATACTCAAACTTTACTCAAAGATGTTGGTGATTTAGTCAATACCGGTGAAACAATTGCTTTGGTTGGCCAAAGCGGCGGACAAATTCGATCTGGTCTATACTTCGAAATACGGCATAAAGGGAGCGCTGTCGACCCGGTAAAATGGTGTAAAGCAAGTTAATTGAATAACCCGTGCTGCACCAACACTTGGAGCAGCACATGAACATAGTAAATCGCATTAAATATGCTTTCACTCGTACATATCATGGTTGGGCACTACTCTTTAGCGTGTTACTTTGCCTAACTTTCATCACCCCAAGTACGTTTGCAAAGCAACGCTTTACCCAAGAGCAAGTGGAAGAAATCCTGTTCCATCTCCATGCCTATTATGTTGAAGATTTGCCACTAAGTCATGTTGACAAAAGTAATTTTGAACAACTTTTATCGCAATTGGATCCATACTCAAAATATCTTTCAGAAACCGAGCTTGAAGCCATTTTTAGTGCCGCAAATGGACGTTATACCGGTATTGGTATCGAAGTTGAAGAAATCGCCAACCGTGTGGTTATCGTTAATACGCTGCCGGGCTCTCCCGCTGATATAGCAGGTATTGAAGGTGGCGATAAACTCGTGTCTATCAACAATCAAGACGTGACTGACAAAGACATTGCTTATGTCTCTAAATTGCTTCAAAAGGCTGAGTTTTCAATTATTCACGTTACGGTCGAACGTAAAACACAACAACTCACACTGGCACTTCGCCGCCAAGAAATTAACTTAGAAAGCGTAACAAGCTTATTGCTACACAATGGTAATGGCTACTTGTCATTAAATGGCTTCAATAACAACAGCTATCACGATGTTGCCAGACACCTTAATAAGCTTCGCTTGGAAAATGGCGAGCCACTTGCGGGTTTAATCATTGATTTACGAGATAACCCTGGTGGCACGCTCACCAGCGCTGTCGCTATATCGGATCTATTTTTAGATGCAGGTACTATCGTATCAACACAAGGACGGTTTTATGATGCAAATCAACACTTCAGTGCCCAGCAAGGCGATATCCTCAACGGTGCTCCAGTGGTTATTATGATCAATGAAAACTCCGCCTCTGCGGCCGAAATACTTGCGGGTGCTTTACAAGATAACCAACGAGCTTTGGTTGTGGGTACGCCTTCTTTTGGCAAAGGCTCTGTGCAATCGCTTATCCCGATTGGCAATGGTACTACGGCTTTGAAACTAACGACCGCACGCTATTATACGCCTTCTGGGCGCTCAATAGAGGGAGTAGGCATTGAGCCTGATATTATCCTTACAAAGCAAGTGCTTTCACATTTAAGTAAAAGCGCTATAATGGCTGGTGAACAAACAGCCAAAAAAGAGCAATTGGCCAGGCTAGATTCTCATTTAACTGATGCAAGAAAGTTACTTAAAAAACATTAAATTATAACTATTACAAACAATAAGAAATGGGACTGTGCGACGCATACATTGGGGACTTTTTGCGCTTTGGCTGATGGCTTTGCCAAGCGCGGCAAAACAAATTGCCATTGTTATAGATGATATTGGCAATCATAAACGAGATTTACAGCTGCTCGCGTTACCTGGGCAGTTGTCGTTTTCTATTTTGCCTCATACCCCCTACTCCCAACAATTTGCCTATTTAGCCAGTAAACAGAAAAAAGAGCTGCTACTGCACGTGCCGATGCAATCAACGCAAGATAAAGCGCTTGGCCCAGGCGCATTAACTTTAGATATGAACAAATGGCAGTTACAAAGTACCTTAGGTCATGCCTTATCGACACTCCCTCAGGTCAAAGGGGTTAATAATCATATGGGGTCGGCGTTAACTCAATATGTTGAGCCAATGAAGTGGACCATGGAAGTATTAAAAAAGCGCGGCTTATTCTTTCTCGATAGTCGCACAACAGAGTATACCCAAGCACAGAACGTTGCTAATTTATATGGTGTAGAAAACATCAGCCGCCATATTTTTTTAGACAACGAGCCTACTGCTGAAGCCTTGCGAGTACAATTAGAAGCGTTAAAACATACTGCCGACACCGAGCAGTTTGCGATTGCTATTGCACACCCCTACCCCGAAACCGTGGCTTTTTTGACTATAGCGCTGCCCGAACTGACAGCTCAGGGCTATGAAATAGTCCCCGTATCACAATTAGTTGAATTAAAGTACATTCAATTAGCCGAGCACAAAAAACCTAAAGCACGATTTTTTATTCCCACCAGTGATTAACCCATTAAAAAGCACTTAGTTTGATCTTGATTCAAGCACAGAGTAAAAATCTGCGTTATAACTTAGGTATGTTGACTTAGTTGCTAACCAAGCTTAGTTGGAAGGAATAAATGATGTTAAACACAGTTGCCGATCTCATGACAGCCGATCCTTTTGCTGTCTCGCTTAAAGCGTCACTTAAGGACGCCCATGATTTAATGCGCGAGAAAAACATTCGTCACATACCTGTTATAGATGAGCAAGGGATATTGCAAGGTATGCTAACGCAGAAAATTATGATTGCAAAAGTGATGGGAATTATGGCCACGTATGGAGCCAATGCTCTTGAGCGAAAAGAAAAATATACAGTTGTTGAAGATATCATGGCCACCGACTTTGCCAGCATTCAGCCAAATCAAAGTCTGGCGGAAGTGGCCGAATTTTTTGTCAGTAACCGCCATGGATGCATGCCTGTTGTTGATGAAAATAATAAGCTTCTTGGGATCTTAACTTCCTCAGACTTTGTTCGTCTGGCGGCAGCTCTACTTTCATAACTAAATGGGCAATGCAAAGCAGCATTGCCCATAAATACTTTACGCCTTTTCAGCCAAAGTGCGAGCTACCGTTCTCATACCCAAAGTTGTCGCGCCCGCAGCCCATTGGCTACCAGCACTATCTCGAAACGAAGCAGCCAAATCGATATGCACCCAGCCTTTCCCTTCATTTGGTACGAAGCGAGATAAAAATCCTGCTGCATTTGATGCACCACCAAAGCCACCGCCTTTTTGCGCGCGGCTATTTGCGGTATCGGCATAGGCTGATGGACAGTTATGCTGGTGCCATTTTTCTAAAGGCAGAGGCCAAGCAGCTTCAAATTCTTCACCAGCGAACTGCTGAACATCAAAAACCAGTTCTTTATCTAAACCAAATAAAGCATTGTATTCTTGTCCCACCGCCACTAATGCAGCCCCAGTGAGCGTTGCAGCATCAATGATAAGTTTCGCCCCCGTCTCACCCGCTGCCATTAAACCATCGGCGAGTACTAAACGGCCTTCAGCATCGGTATTAACTATCTCTACGGTAGTACCGTTTTTATACGTTAATATGTCACCCAGTTTGTAAGCATGACCAGAAATTAAGTTCTCGGCACAACATAAAAACAATTTAATGCGCTTGTTAATGCCACGCTGAATGGCCAAAGCCAGACCAGCTGTAACCGTAGCCGCACCACCCATATCACATTTCATCCCAAGCATCCCTTCACTGGGTTTGATTGAATAACCGCCAGAGTCGAACGTGATACCTTTACCCACTAATGCCGCACTCACTGGCGCATCAGCATCACCTGTTGGGTTATAGTCAAGCTCTAGTAATACTGGCGGACGTTCACTGCCACGCCCTACTTCATGAATACCAATCCATTGTTGCTCAAGTAACGCTTTGCCCTTAATGATCTGGTAGCTTACATGCTCAGGCGCAAGAGATTGGATAAACTCAGCAGCTTTACCCGCTAAGCTTTCAGGGTAAATATCTTCTGCCGTACCATTGATCATTTGTCGAGCCCAAGTTGCAGATGTTTGCAAAGCGGCCAATTCATTCAAATCAGATTGCGCATTTTCGACAAAGGTGACGCCTGCCAATTGTTTTGGACTAACAAAGCCTTGATAAAAAGCCCATTGTGATTCAGTGCACCATTGCTCACCTTGCAGCTCAACTTGAATAATTCCTTGTTGTGCAAGTGTTCTTGCTGCCTTTTGGATATTTTTAAGTGTTTCATTTTCATTTAAGTGAACTGTTGCGCCTTGATTATCAAAAGATAATGAAGCCCCAACTCCCCAATGCGGCGCAGCCGCTTCTTCACTTAAACGCACAATAAATTTGTCAGACATAACCCTATATTCTCTTACACTTGATAGTGTCCTAAAGTGTACACTAGCAAGCATATTGACCCAACCTAATGCGATTAATTGATGAAATTTTCAAGCCCGCTTGATAAAGCAACTCTCGTAAAACGTTACAAACGCTTTTTAGTTGATTTACATTGTCAGCAACAAGGTGAATTTACTGTTCATTGCGCCAATACAGGGAAAATGACAGGCTGTGCCGACGCAGGCTTTAGCGCCTACTACTCAACCAGTGACAATAAAAAACGCAAGTACCCGCACTCATTGGAACTTACACAAAACACTCAGGGGGATTTTATTTGTGTAAATACCAATCATGCCAACACCGTTGCTTGTGAAGGTATTGAGCAAGGAATTATCAGTCAGTTGAGTGGCTATCAACAGTGTCACAGAGAAGTTAAATACGGCGAAGAGAACAGCCGAATAGATGTTTTACTTGAACAAGACGGCCATGCTCCTTGCTATGTTGAAGTCAAATCAGTCACCTTATTGGCACAGAACTACGGTTATTTTCCCGACGCACAGACCATTAGGGGGCAAAAACACTTGCGGGAGTTAATGCACCTCAAGCAGCAAGGCGCACGAGCGGTATTATTGTTTATCGTGATGCATGAAGGGATCAACGATGTCGCGCCAGCCAAGCATATTGACGAGCACTATGCCATGTTACTTAAGCAAGCATACGATGCAGGAGTTGAAGTACTGGCGTATAAGGCTAAGCTTTCTGAATATGAAATTACCCTATCACATCAAGTACCTGTGAAAATAAGTTGAAATAGAGATAATAATCCCCATATACGTGCCCATTAGAATTTCGTCTCTAAGGCTGAGATGTCTAAGTAAATGCCATACTAAAAAATGAAAAAGTGTTTGCTTAGGGGGGGAGATTCTGCTATTTATAGCCGCCGGCGTTAGCTGGGGTAATGTATTAAGGATTTAGGAGAATGCTATGCCTGAACAAAAGAGACTAGGGTTATTGGCTCAAGCCGGTTTAGAACCTTATCAGGAAAAACCGGGCGAAGAATATATGAATGACGCACAACGTGCGCATTTTAAAGCAATACTAGAAGCATGGCGTAAAGATTTGCGTAACGAAGTTGATCGCACCAAGATGCACATGCAAGATGAAGCGGCAAACTTTCCAGATCCTGTTGACCGTGCAGCACAAGAAGAAGAGTTTTCTTTAGAGCTGCGTACACGTGACCGTGAACGTAAACTGATCAAAAAGATAGAAAAAACACTGCAACTAATCGAAGATGACGATTTTGGCTACTGCGAATCATGTGGTATCGAAATTGGCATCCGACGCTTAGAAGCGCGTCCTACAGCCGATTTATGTGTTGATTGTAAAACACTGGCTGAAATTAAAGAAAAGCAAAACGGCCGAGGTTAATCTCAGCCCATTATGCTCACCCCAGCATTATCCAATCAAGGGAGCTATCGCGGTCGATTTGCTCCCTCGCCTTCGGGTCCTCTACATTTTGGTTCGCTCATCGCAGCGCTCGCTAGCTTTTTAGCTGCCAAAAGCCAACAGGGTCAATGGTTAGTTCGTATAGAAGATATTGATACGCCTCGTGTAGTCAAAGGTGCTGATAGTGACATTCTGCGCACTTTAGAAGCTTATGGATTGCACTGGGACGAAACAGTGGTGTACCAAAGTCAGCGGCATGCTTTGTATCATGAGGCCTTAGCTTTACTTGAGCAACAATCCTTAGTTTATGCCTGCCAATGTACCCGAAAAGACATTAAATTGCGTGGTGGACTCTATGATAATCACTGCAGATCACTAAACCAGCCCTTTGCAGGTAATGCGCTGCGTTTGCAGCAAAATTTCCCGGTAGAGACGTTTAACGATCAGATCCAAGGGCAAGTACACATTCCCAACAAAATTGCGCATGAAGATTACATCGTCAAACGCAGAGATGGCTTGTTTGCCTATCAGTTAGTCGTTGTACTAGATGATATTGAGCAAAATATTACCCATGTTGTCAGAGGTGCGGATCTATTGGAACCCACGGCCAGACAGTTAGGTTTGTTTCAACAACTGGGCTATGTTGCACCACAGTATGCACATGTTCCGCTGGCCGTTGCTAAGCCAGGGTTTAAGTTATCAAAGCAAAACCACGCACCAGCCATAGACAAGCACAATCCTAAGCCAGCTACATTAGCTGCGCTGCGCTTTTTAGGGTTTAATCCTCCAAGAGAATTAGACGATGCCAACACTGAAGAAATTCTAACATGGGCAACCCAGTCGTTTTCTTTAAATACTATCCCAAAGGTTCTCGAAAAACCCATAAATAATGACCTTTGAGCGAACAATATTTAAGTCCAAAACTTAATTTTTTGCCGCCACTGGTATATCATAGCGAGCCTTGTAGGTTCACCTACGTATTTTACTATTTTTGGCGTATCCACTGTTTTAGGAGACAGGTTATTATTTCTAAGCTATTTAAATTTTGCAGACAATTGGTTGGCCAAAGTGAAGCTAAGGCAGCACCAGTAACCTGTACTGAGCCAAAATTGATCCCGCGCAGTGAGCACAATATTTCTCGCAAGCAATTTAGCCCTAACGCAATCAAGGTATTGTATCGCCTAAAAGATGGCGGCTATGACGCATACCTCGTGGGCGGTTGTATTCGAGATATTTTATTAGGCATTGAGCCTAAAGATTTTGATGTAGTCACTAATGCAACACCAGAGCAGGTTAAAAAACTGTTTCGCAATTGCCGCTTAATCGGTCGACGTTTTCGTTTGGCACACATCGTATTTGGCCGTGAAATTATAGAAGTCGCCACCATGCGTGGCCATCACCAAGGTCAAGATAGTAAAAACCCCATTAGTCAATCGAGTGAGCACGGACAACTGCTCAGAGACAACGTCTACGGTACTATTGAAGAAGACGCTGAACGTCGTGATTTTTCAATCAATGCGCTGTATTACTCTGTCAATGATTTCAGTATTCATGATTTTGCCAATGGAATTAAAGCCATTAAAGAGCGCAAAATTGAATTGATTGGCGATCCTGAGACTCGCTACAGAGAAGACCCTGTGCGTATGCTTCGTGCTGTGCGCTTTGCAACAAAACTTGATATGCAGATAGCCCCTGCCACCAAAGCGCCAATTAAAGAATTAGCTGATCTACTTAGCAATATACCGCCAGCCAGATTATTTGAAGAAACGTTAAAACTATTTCTTAATGGCAAAGCTGAGCAAAACTACCATATGCTCAGAGAAATGGGATTATTCAAGCAGTTATTTCCAACGCTTGATGCCATCATTGAGCAAAGCGACAGTGGTTTTGAGTCTCGTTTTATAGCGCAAATGTTTGCCAATACTGATCAACGTATTAATGCAGACAAAAAAGTAACCCCTGCTTTTGTGTATGCAGCACTACTTTGGTTCCCACTGCTAAAACGTAGTGAACAGCTCCAGCAACAAGAGCAAATGCCGGTGTTTGACGCATTTGCACAGGCAATGAACCATGTTTTAGCTGAAAACTCACAACACATTGCGGTGCCAAAGCGATTCACTCTCGGCGCTCGTGATATTTGGCATATTCAAATGCGCTTAGATAAGCGTGGTGGTCAAAGAGCATATCGATTATCGCAACAGCCTCGCTTTAAAGCAGCTTATGACTTTTTATTATTACGAGTAGAAAGCGGCGAAAACGAACAGCAAGAATTGGCTGATTGGTGGACGGATTATCTTAAGCAAGATATCAACGGTCAAAAGGAGATGGTGAAGTCATTACCTTCACAAGAAGCAGGCAAGCCTCGCCGCCGCTATCGCAGAAAACCAAAGAAGAAGCCCCAGAACAATGACTAAAGTTTACATTGGCTTAGGCGCAAACCTTAATGCACCAGTTGAGCAGCTGAAGCGTGCACTTGACGCATTGAACCGCATATCTGATACACAGTTGCTAACCTGTTCGCAATTTTATGGCTCCAAGCCAATGGGTCCACAGGATCAGCCCGACTATGTTAACGCTGTTGCTTGCCTTGATACTGAGCTCGATGCCCACGCACTGCTAGATGCATTGCAAACAATTGAACTAGAGCAAGGCCGTGAGCGCAAAGATGAGCGCTGGGGAGCGCGCACGTTAGATTTAGATATCTTGTTATTTGGTAACCAAGTTATAGATACTGAACGCTTAACTGTTCCGCATTATGGCCTATGCCAAAGAGAATTTGTGGTCTACCCATTATTAGAAATTGCCCCAGTTCTCGTACTACCAAGCGGTGAACCGCTTGCAGAGATCTGCAAAAATGTACCTTTAAATGATTTAACCCCACTAAAATAATAACCCCATCAAGAGGACCGACATGGCTAAAGTAACTGTATCCACATTGGCAAAAATGAAACGAGAGCAAAATAAAATTACAGCCCTCACCGCCTATGATGCAAGTTTTGCAAAACTGTTCTACGACAACGGGGTGGATGTTGTTTTAGTTGGCGACTCTCTTGGTATGGTACTACAAGGCGCAGATGATACCTTAGCGGTGACAAATGCGGATATTGCTTATCATACACGTTGTGTGAGAGCGGGGAGTAAAGAGTTGTTTGTGGTGGCTGATATGCCATTTATGACTTATGCAAACCCAGCTCAAGCTTGCGAAAATGCCGCTCAGCTAATGCGTGCAGGTGCAAATATGGTTAAGTTAGAAGGTGGTGAATGGCTGCTAGAGAGTATTCGTGCACTTACTCAGCAAGGTATCCCTGTGTGCGGTCATTTGGGTCTAACGCCACAATCTGTAAATGTTTTTGGTGGCTTTAAAATTCAAGGGCGAGGCGATGAACAAGCCCAAAAAATGATTGCAGATGCCAAGGCTCTAGAACAAGCTGGCGCGCAATTATTAGTTGTAGAATGTATTCCATCAGCGCTTGCAAAGCGAATTTCAGAAGCTTTAACTATCCCTGTGATTGGCATAGGCGCGGGTAAAGACACCGATGGGCAAATCTTGGTTATGCATGATTTAGTCGGTATTTCAGCAGGTTACATTCCTAAGTTTTCTAAAAACTACTTAGCTGAAACAGGCAATATGCCTGATGCAGTTAAGAAATACTGCCAAGATGTTAAATCTGGCGCTTTCCCAACTTCCGAACACGAGTTTAAATAATGCAGTCAGTATCAGAAATTAAGTCATTACGTAGCCAAATCAAAGCTTGGCGCTCGCAAGGACTTAGCATTGCATTTGTGCCTACAATGGGCAACTTACATCATGGTCATTTCTCTTTGGTAGAAAAAGCAAAAACACTCGCAGATAAAGTGGTGGTGAGTATTTTTGTAAACCCAATGCAATTTGGAGCATCAGAGGACTTAGACAGCTACCCAAGAACACTGATGGAAGATAAACAAGGTCTCGCTGAATTAGAAACCGATCTTGTTTTTACCCCAAGTGTTGAAACTATCTACCCGAACGGCCTTGCTGCACAAAGTTATGTTGACGTACCTGAAGTATCTTTAGGCTACTGCGGCGGGTCTCGCCCTGGTCATTTTAAAGGGGTTGCGACGGTTGTTACTAAGCTATTTAATATGGTGCAACCTGATATTGCCTGTTTTGGTGAAAAAGATTACCAACAGCTGCAAGTGATCAAAACCATGGTCAGAGACTTGTCTATGCCTATTGAAATCGTGGGTGTGCCTACTAAGCGTGAAGCCTCGGGGCTCGCTATGAGTTCTCGTAACGGTTATTTAAGCGCACAAGAAAAAGACACCGCTAAAGTTCTTTTTCAAACACTAAGTGATACGGTAAGTAGCCTACAAGCAGGCAATACGGGTTTTCAACAGCTCGAAGAGCATGCAAAAGCAACACTGCTCGAGCACGGTTTGAAACCTGATTACTTTAAAGTTGCTAACGCTGAAACATTAAAACCTGCAAGCCCTAGCGATAAACATATGGTCATTCTTGCGGCGGCGTTCTTGGGTAAAGTTAGACTTATCGATAATATGCAAGTAAGCCTATAAGAGTACTGCTTTATATATTTTGATACGGCGCAACACGAGTAACTGTCGCAACTCTTTGCTCCTGACAAGTTATTGTTGCCCATAAAAAACGACCCTCATTGAGGGTCGTTTTTTTGTGAGCGCTTTCTAAAGCCCATCCGTAGGCGATAGAATAAAACTTATAATAAGCCTAACTTTTTAAGCTCTGCACTGGCCATTTTGCCAGAAAGTGGCACATATCCATCTTTCTCAACAATTTTTTGACCGTCTTGTGATAGAACCATTTTCAAAAATTCAGCTTCGATTGGTGCTAACGGCTTATTAGGGTGCTTATTTACATAAACATACAAGAAGCGAGACAGTGGATACTTACCATTCGCTACGTTTTCAATAGTTGCATCAACATAGTTATCACCTTTTTTGGCAATAGGTACTGTGCGAACACCTGATGTTTTGTAACCAATTCCTGAGTAACCAATCGCATTCACTGATGAAGAAATTGACTGTACTACCGATGCAGAACCTGGCTGTTCATTTACGTTATTACGGAAGTCACCTTTGCACAGTGCTTTCTTTTTAAAGTAACCATAAGTACCTGATACCGAGTTACGACCATAAAGTTGAACGTCTTTTACAGCCCAATCGCCCGTCAAGCCGACGTCGCTCCAACGCGTTACTTCTTCAGTTGCACCACACTTACGTGTTGATGAGAAGATAGCATCTACTTGGTCAATACGTAGACCTTCGATTGGGTTATCTTTGTGTACAAATACTGCCAAAGCATCGATAGCTACGCGTACTTCTGTTGGCTTATAGCCATAACGCTTTTCAAACGCTTCGATTTCTTTAGACTTCATCTTACGGCTCATAGGGCCGAAGTTAGCAGTTGCTTCTGTTAGTGCCGGAGGCGCAGTAGAAGAACCTGCCGCTTGAATTTGGATGTTTACGTTAGGGTAAATACGCTTATACTCTTCCGCCCAGAACGTCATCATGTTTGCAAGCGTATCGGAACCCACAGAAGAGAAGTTACCTGAGATCCCGCTGGTTTTATTATATTCTGGTAGAGTTGTATCTAACGCAGAAACTTGTGTTGAAACTAAGGTTGTTACAGCCACACCCATTGCGGCAACTAAGCTTTTAAATTTCATTGGGGTTACTCCAATTGTTCGTCCCAGTTAAATAACGCAGACTATTTTGCAGTCATTCGATGACAGAAAAATTACTCTTAAATGACACTTTTATGACTTTCATTATTTGTCATAAAAGTTAGTTTTGACTTTGGAAAGGCAAATGAGAATGTAGATCCTTCACCAACGGTACTTGTGATCTCAAGCGCTGAATCATGTCTTGTCAGTACATGCTTTGTGATAGCCAATCCTAACCCTGAACCACCCGTTTTACGACTGCGCGCCTTATCTACACGATAAAAGCGTTCTGTTAAGCGGTGAATATGCTCCGGCGCTATACCGTCGCCATTATCTATCACTGAAAAGCGCGGGCGTCCTTGCTCATCACATTGCCACTTCACCTCAACAATGCCTTCAGGCTTTGTATAGTGAATGGCGTTAAAAACTAGATTTGAAAAAGCACTGCGTAATTCATCCGCCGCTCCTAAAATATCCAAAGACTGGTCGACATTAAATATCAGCTGATGGTGCTTTTCTTGATTCAGTGATTTTGCTTCTATCTCGATTAATGAGAGCATTCTAGGCACGTCAACTGGTTTGTCTTTTTCTTGCTTACGAGCACCCTCGATTCTAGATAAAGACAGTAGCTGATTGACCAAGCTATCCATGCGCTTACATTGTTCGATCATGGTATAGTGGGCTTTATTCCACATAGCTGGTGATGGTAAGTTATCACTGTCTAACATCTCAAGATAACCCGTCACAACCGTAAGTGGCGTGCGCAACTCGTGAGAAACATTCGCTACAAAGTCTTTTCGCATTTGTTCCAATTGTTTTAAGCGAGTGATATCGCGAACCACCATCATCAATTGCTCAGCATATGGCATTACCCTAAACTCTAGCACTTGCTCACTAGCATGGCCTGAGTCAAGTTCCAGAGGCTCATCAAATTGATGTGCATTCATATACTTTACAAACTTCGGATCTCGGATCAAGTTATCCAAGCGCTGGCCATGATCTGTTGGCCATTGTAAGCCGAGTACTTTTAGCGCCAGCTGATTGCACCATACAATACTCATGTCTTGCTGCAATACCACGACCGCATCTGGCACAGCTTCCGCTCCCTCTCGAAAACGTCGGATCAGCTCTGCTAACTCATTGCGTTTTTTACGATTGCGGTGCTGTAGATGATAGATACCTTCAAAAATTTGCTCCCAAGCACCTTCACCTTCAGGTGGATTAAAGCTTCTTTGATTAAGTAACCAGTCGCTTAAACGATAGAGCTGGTGATAGTGCCATAGTAATAATGAAAGAGCCCCTATAAATAACAACACAAAGGGGGCACCGATCAGAATACCTATCAAAGTCAAAGGCAAAAAATACAAAAACAGGCGTTTGAATAACGCCTGTTTATTAATCACTCGGTACATATATGATAGTGTCCTAACACAACTACTGCGAGCCTATACTATAACTTGCTAGAAAAACGGTAACCTGCACCACGTACAGTTTGTACCAGTCTATCATGGCCTAGTGGCGCAATTGCTTTACGCAAACGGCGGATATGTACGTCAACCGTTCTGTCTTCAACATAGACGTTTGTGCCCCACACATGATCAAGTAACTGCTCACGGCTGTATACACGCTCTGGATGGGTCATGAAGAAGTGTAGTAAACGGAATTCTGTAGGGCCCATATCAAGTTCACTACCTGCCGACGTTACGCGGTGTGAAATAGGGTCTAAACGTAAACCATGCACTTCAATCGCTTCTTCTAGCGAAGTAGGCGATACGCGACGGATCACAGCTTTGATCCTCGCCATTAATTCTTTCGGTGAAAACGGTTTTGTAACATAGTCATCAGCCCCTACTTCTAAGCCTTTGACTTTGTCTTCTTCTTCACCACGTGCGGTTAACATGATGATTGGGATCTGACGAGTATATTCGCTTTGCTTAAACTTTTTAGCGATCTGAATACCACTACCACCAGGTAACATCCAGTCTAGTAATACCATATCTGGATATGGCTCTACCATTGCGGCAATTGCCGAATCATAATCTTCAGCTTCAATGGCTTGAAAACCATTTTGCTCTAAAACAAATACCAGCATTTCTCTGATAGGCGCTTCATCATCAACTACAAGTACTTTACGTGACATCCCAATGTTCTCTTTCATTACCGAAGTTGGTGTCATTATTATGACTTAGTGTGACAGTTTTATGAAATAGTACACTGGATTTTCAAAAGCTGCCAAAAAATTTGCAAATAAAACCTTCTTCGAAATAATTTCGTAGCCTATTGATGTTACTGGATTATTTAAAAAATAAAAACATTTAACTAAAAATCATAGCGTAGTGTGAGTGCCATATGCTCCTGATCTGGATTGTTATCTAAGTCAAATTGCGAGTACCAAAAATACATACGCGCTTGCTTTGAAAGGCTTTTTTCTACACCTACGGAGGTTGCATTACCAGAGTCTGATAGCTTTCCGCTCGCACCATCTGAATCTTGATATTGTGCGAGTAATTTATAACTGTCTATTTTGTAGGATGCACTTACCATGAAGCTGTCGACTTTATCGTTAGAATCTACTTTTTCACTTTGTTGGTATATGCCACCCAGTGTTGCATTACCCATTTTGCCTTGCACTGTGATGCGGTTAATATCTTGCCCCGCCACTTCTTCATCATGAGCAACACTAATATATACTGGTGTTTTCTTTAATGCGCTATCACCATATATAGCAGCAACCGATAAACCAGATTCTCCTTTTTGCTTGCTATTGTCTTCGGCTATATAGCTAACTACAAATTTCAAATGGTTGAGCTCAGGCGTGCTGTATTGAATAGTATCACCCAAACGATTTTCACCAGCGAATAAAGTTTTAATGTCCGCTTCAAAATCATTCATCATGTCGACTTTGCCCTGAGACTTTTTCATGGCAGTATCATCTCGGCCAATCAATATTTGCCCCAAATTGCCTTTTAAGCCAACATATTGGGATCTAGCAGTGATGTTTTCACCACTTTTACCGTCTTTATCATTATCAGCTGGGTTAACTTCAAATTCGTATTTAAAAAACACCTCTAAAGCGTCATTTATTTTCGCATCGCCTTTAAGACCCAAACGAGATGCATAACTTTCGACGCTGGTTTCGCTTTCGCTTGAGATATCACTGTACTGAACACCCGCGTGCACTCTGCCATAAACTTTCACAGCTTCTGCATTTGCAAAACTCGACAACATCAATAAAGAAGAACATAAAACCATTGGTGCATTTATTTTCATGATTGCGCAGCCTCAAGGAATGACGTTTTTTTAAGTTCAACTCCATTGAACTCACATGACTCAAAACACGAGCTTCAGTATAAAAATTAGTCGCTCTTGGAGGGAGATCAAGAAATTATCACGGTAAAGATCAAATTTATACTAAGTTACCAGTTTGGGATCAAAATCTTACTAACCCGATCCGCTCACGGATCACTATTTTACTTACACAAAGGCCTATAAATACCTTTACAACCATATAATTAGCTAAAAAACATACAAAAATGCCATATATTAAGATCTATTACGCTTAAGGTAGTAAAATACTGATCCCAACAGCGATATATTGGTAACTTACTGATCTTTAAATGTGATCGAAGGTAAAATAATGATCCAAAAAAAAGCCTCACATGGAGGCTTTGATTTAACTAATAGCAGACTTAGTTATTATTTGATCTGAGGATTTAACTCACCAGATAGATAACGTAAGTGCATATCATCCAATGAGATAGGTTTGATCTTGCTCGCTTGCCCAGCTGTACCAAAGGCTTCATAACGATCGACACAGATCTCTGTCATTGCTTTGGTCGCTTCAGCTAAGAACTTACGTGGATCGAAGTTTGCTGGATTGTGTGCTAAGTGACGACGAATAGCGCCAGTTGAAGCTAAACGAAGATCGGTATCGATGTTTACTTTTCTTACACCGTATTTGATCCCCTCAACAATTTGCTCAACCGGCACACCATAAGTTTCTGGGATCTCACCGCCGTACTCATTGATCACTGCAAGCCAATCTTGTGGCACAGATGAAGAGCCGTGCATTACCAAGTGTGTATTTGGAATACGAGCATGAATTTCTTTAATACGATTAATCGCTAGAATATCGCCTGTTGGTGGACGTGTGAATTTATATGCACCATGTGATGTACCACAGGCTATCGCTAGTGCGTCAACACCAGTTTTGCGTACAAAGTCAGCGGCTTCTTCAGGGTCAGTCAGCAATTGATCGTGAGTTAGTTTACCCACTGCACCAATACCATCCTCTTCACCAGCTTCGCCAGTTTCCAAAGAACCAAGCACACCAAGCTCGCCTTCAACAGAAACACCACATGCGTGTGCCATTTCTACCGCACGACGAGTCACATCCACATTATATTCGTAGCTTGAAGGCGTTTTACCATCATCAAGTAGTGATCCATCCATCATGACTGATGAGAAACCCAATTGAATTGAGCGCTGACAAACCGCAGGAGAAGTACCATGATCTTGGTGCATAACAACCGGAATATGTGGCCATTCTTCAATAGCAGCTAAGATCATATGACGTATAAACGGCGCACCAGCATATGCACGCGCACCCGCAGAACCTTGCACAATAACAGGGCTGTTTGTTTTATCAGCCGCTTCCATAATGGCGCGCATTTGTTCTTGGTTGTTTACGTTAAAAGCTGGAACCCCATAACCATGCTCTGCTGCATGATCAAGAAGTTGACGCATACTGATTAAAGCCATTTTGCTTTCTCCAATAGTCGATGACACTTGTCATCTAGTTTGAACGGGATAAATTGTATGTGACCTTAGCCACTGCTATTTGTCTATATCTTAGTGAGAGTGATATAAACAAATAAGGCCAGCAAAGCTGGCCTATGAAAATATTAAACGCTTGCTCTTTTTTCAAGCATAGCTACAGCTGGTAGTTTTTTCCCTTCTAAAAACTCTAAAAAGGCACCACCTCCTGTAGAAATATAAGAAATATCGTCTGCAACACCATATTTATCAATTGCAGCTAATGTATCACCACCACCAGCAATCGAGAAGGCATTAGATTTGGCAATGGCATTTGCAATCGCTTCTGTACCATTTCCAAATTGGTCAAACTCAAATACGCCAACCGGACCATTCCACACAACAGTACCTGCATGCTCAATGATTTTTGCTAACGTATTCGCTGTATCAGGACCGATATCAAAAATCATATCTTCATCGGTCACTTCACTAACATTTTTGATTGTAGCCACTGCCGATTCTGAAAATTCTGAGCCAACAACAACATCGGTTGGCACTGGGATATCACCATCATTACTGCGAGCAGCTTCTGTTAGTTTGGTTGCCTCAGCGATTAAGTCTTTTTCATATAATGATTTACCAACTGGGTATCCTGCAGCTGCAATAAAGGTGTTGGCAATACCGCCACCGGCAACAAGCTGATCAACCACTTTTGATAGCGAATCAAGTACAGTGAGCTTAGTGGATACTTTAGAGCCACCAACAATCGCCACCAAAGGGCGCGCCGGGTTATCAAGCGCTTTGCCAAGTGCTTCTAATTCGGCTGCTAATAGTGGACCTGCACAAGCGACTGGTGCAAACAAACCAACACCATGAGTAGACGCCTGAGCACGGTGAGCCGTACCAAATGCGTCCATTACATACACGTCACACAATGCTGCAAGCTGTTTAGAAAGCGTTTCATCATCTTTCTTTTCACCTACGTTAAAGCGAACGTTTTCAAATACCACAACTTCGTTGTCTGCAACATCAACGCCATCTAGGTAATCAGTCACTAAGCGAACATTCTGCTCTAATGCATCATTTAAATAATCAACTACAGGCTGCAATGAATATTGTGCATCATACTCACCTTCTGTCGGACGACCTAGGTGAGACATCACCATCACTTTAGCGCCTTTTTCTAGCGCTAATTTAATAGTTGGTAACGATGCACGAATACGGGCATCGGAGGTCACTTTGCCCTCTTTAACAGGCACATTTAAATCTTCACGAATTAATACGCGTTTGCCACTTAAATCTAAATCGGCCATTTTAATGACTGACATGGACCATCTCCTTTATAAACGATACTTCAATATTCAAATAAACTATTTCTGTGCCAACATAGCTGCTGCGGTGTCGAGCATACGATTAGCAAATCCCCACTCGTTGTCACACCATACCAATAATTTTACAAGTCGTTTATGACTAACTCGTGTTTGTGTGCCATCAATAATACAAGAATGTGGGTCATGATTAAAATCAACCGAGACTAAGGGCTCTTCGGTGTAACTTAAAATCCCTTCAAGGCGGCCAGAAGCAGCCTGCTGTAATACGTGGTTGACCTTTGATAAATCAACATCTTGATTTAGCGTCACACTCAAGTCCATGGCTGTCACATTGATGGTAGGAACTCGCACAGCAATTGCCTCAAAACGACTATGAAATTTAGGCAAAATACGCTCAATACCGCGCGCTAATTTAGTATCAACGGGAATAATTGATTGGCTTGCGGCACGTGTTCGGCGCAAATCACTGTGGTATGCATCAATCACTTGCTGATCATGCATAGAAGCATGAATCGTTGTTATCGCACCCGATTCAATGCCAAACGCATCATCAAGCACTTTAATCACGGGCACTATGCAATTAGTCGTACATGAACCATTGGATACTATAGTATGCGAAGGATCTAGTTCTTCTTCATTAATACCATAAACAATGGTGGCATCGACATCGGCATCTGCCGGTTGGGAAAACAGCACTTTTTTTGCGCCCGCGTTGAGATGCTTTTGTGCATCTTGGCGAGAATGAAATACCCCTGTACATTCAAGTACTACATCAACATCAAGTGCTTGCCAAGGGAGCAAACTCGGATCGGCTTCGCTAAACAATTGAATGTTATCACCCGCTACATTTAAATAAGGCGCTTGATGCTTTACGTCAAAGGCAAAACGGCCGTGCGAGGTATCGTATTTTAAAAGATGCGCAACCGCTTTTGGGTCTGCCAGTTCATTTATCGCTACAATTTGGATCTCTTTCTGGCGTCCAGACTCGTATAACGCGCGCACAATATTGCGTCCAATACGACCAAATCCATTAATTGCCAGTTTGATTGTCATTAAAGTGAAAATCCAGCTACATGCAAAAAGATGATAGGAGCATCGCTCCAAAGATGGCGCTATTGTAATCGACCGAGACTAAATGTGTAAGGGAAATGATGTTTTTTTTAAAATAAATCAGCTAATTTAATGCGTTTTCCTGCATTCATCGCATTAACTTGTGCAAGTAGAAGCTCGGCCGTGGCCAACGCGTCCGTCAAAGCGTGATGAGTTTGATAATCGGGTAAATGATAACGTTTACGACATGAGGCTAAAGTCAAACTATCTCCAGCAATAGGTTGTCCGCAGCTATGTAAACGTCTTTTTTCTATCTCCATGGTATCGAGCATACCGAGTGGCTCAACCGAGATCCCTGTCATTGCACCAGCCTGTTTGATAAATGGCCAATCTAACGCACTGTGGCAAACTAACACTTTTTTATCTAAGGCCTGTGATAAAGCATGCATTAGATACTCTAACGACTCACCTTCTTTTAGCATACTGTCGTCAATACCGTGATACACAGGACTTTGCTCTAAAGCTTTTACCCCTTTATGGATATGGTACTGAGCTGAATTCAAGTCAATTCTACCGGTCTCAATCGCCAACCAAGCGATCGAAACGATTTCATTTTGTTTGGCATCAAGCCCTGTCAGTTCAATGTCTACTACCAGATAGTCCAGCGCCTCAAAATCACATTGCTTTAACTGATATTGCTTATAGATTTTTTGCCACCAGCGCTTTGCGAACACTACAAACTTCCTCTAGCAAACTTAAAAGCACATGCCTGCTGTGCCTGTTTTATTAAATAAAATGCCTCTTTCAGTTGGTGCTTTTCGAGCGACGTTAAGTCTGCAGGATCGATACAGTTTTCAGGTAAGTGTTGATGTTCTAACTGATTATTCAACCGTAGCTGAGTCAGATAACGCCAACAGTCTTTAAGATCATAAACATCACTTTTATTGAGTAAGTTACTACCTAGCAATGCCTCCAAACGCTCTAGCGTGTTGGCTTTATATATTTGCGCTTTAAGTGCATACAGACGAACCAGATCATTAATGATCACCACACCTCGGCGTTTCAAATCTAAAAATTTATGCTGCTGTTGATCTTTTTCTAGCTTAAGTTGTTGAAATAACCCAAGCGGCACAGAATTTGTGTTGATATCCGTCGCCATTGCGGCGAAGAACAAGTCATCTTTTTTCAGCTTCGCCAGTTTTGCAGTGAACTCGCTATAGAGCGCACTATAGCCTTCTATAAAGCGTAAATCGAAATAAATTTTGCAATTGAGCATCGCCTTGGGCGTCGGCGCATATATCCAATCTTCAAAACGTGCTAACCACTGCGCCATAGAGCCTCTACACGCTTCGTTACTGGCCATAATATTACCTGGACAACTCTTAATGCCGCACTGCGCAAGCTGCTCGCAAACAAACTCCCCCATGTTCGCAAAGTATGTTCGCTGCGCTTGTGTTACCTCGTTTGGAAGGAGTAAGCCATTATCTTGATCTGAATGCAGTGTTTGCTCTTCCCTCGCCTGAGAGCCAAAACAGATCCAGCTATATGCACACGGTGCTTGGCCATGTTGCTGCTGGTAAATTGCGATAAGACGCGCCGTCAATGCGTCACTTAGGCCACTTAACAATTTACCAATTAAAGAGGTGTCTTCTACATTATAGGCAAAACTTTTTAGCAGCTCGGGGATCTCTGATGCGAGTAATTTAAGCTGGGCAACACCTTGTGCTTTATAGATATTGCCAATCAATTGCACAGGATCGCTTTTTTGCTGACGCAACAAGTCTGTGCTCGTTAACATCCCAAGCGGCACATGATGTTCATTTAAAACAGGCAGGTGATGAATGTTATGTTTTAACATCAAATGCAGCGCCGAAAAAACGCGGTTATGCTCAAATACATACTTCGGCGATCTAGTCATAATTGCCGATAACGGCGCATGGGGGTCACGCTCTTGTGCCAACACTCGATTGCGTAAATCCCTGTCGGTGACAACGCCCAATAATTGCTCTTTTTCACTCACAATAATTGAAGAAACCCCATGTTGACTCATGGTTTTAGCGGCATCAACAATGCGTGCATCGGGAGTCAAAGTCACAGCCCCTCTACTCATTACGTCACTTATCTTCTGTTCGCTCCAGTTATCTCGAGTTTGTTTGTAATGAGAAGATAACAGTCGGTTTGCGTGTGCTTTTACGAAATGCTGCTCAAATAGCTTGTATTCTCGTCGCAAAAAATCAAAGTTGCTTTGATTAAGTACATACACAAGCCCCGGTGTGCTTACACTCAGTTGATTTTTAATTGCTTCACCTGTGAGTAATGACGGATAACCGAAATAATCACCTTCAGCTAATCGCGTGATCACTTCACCACTGGCGGATAACAAGTCATAGCTTCCTGAGCGGACCAAATATAAATACAGCTCGCTGCTTCGCAACCACTGATGTTGGTTTTGCTGTGTTAAATAGATAACTTCGAGATGAGTAGCAAAAAAATGACTCGCGGCTTCTGGTAACTGACTGAACGGCATCTGTTTAATAACAAACTGTTTAACCTCAGCTATTTCTGGTGTCATCCTATACTCCTGAGCGCATATCACAAACTATTAAGCTACTGCCGTTTAAACTAAAAACCCAGCCCAATGGGCTGGGTGTCCTTTTTCATATTTAACCCATTAATGCGCGTGCGCTGCACTTGAGCCTTTAGGATTGCGGATACTTTCAACCATTTGTTGTACTTCAACAGGTGGTTGCGCGGTTAACTTAAGTACCACGGCTGCTACCGCAAAGTTCACCATCATACCGACAATACCAATGCCCTCTGGCGATATACCAAATAACCAGTGTGCAGGGGTATTAAGCTCTGGGCTGACAAACTTAAAGTAGATAATATAGGCGGCAGTAAATGTTATCCCCGTTACCATACCCGCAATTGCCCCTTCTTTGTTCATGCTCTTAGAAAATATCCCCATAATAATCGCAGGGAAGAAACTCGCAGCCGCTAACCCAAAGGCAAACGCAACCACAGAAGCCACAAATCCAGGAGGATTAATCCCAAAATATGCTGAAATAACGATTGCAACCATGGCTGATAACCTTGCAGCAAGTAGCTCTTGCTTATCGCTGATATCTGGTTTTAAGGTACGCTTGAGCAAATCATGGGAAACGGAAGTCGAGATCACCAGCAATAAACCTGCTGTGGTAGATAAGGCAGCAGCAATACCGCCCGCAGCTACCAAAGCGATAACCCAAGCTGGTAAATCTGCAATTTCTGGGTTTGCTAATACCATGATATCGCGGTCAATCTTAACTTCATTGGCACTATTGGGATCTTCCAATTTACCTGCAGAGTAAGACATCTTGCCATCGTTATTTTTGTCTTCAAAAACAATTAGCCCTGTTCTTTCCCAGTTTTTCACCCAAGTTGGTGCATCGGCATAAGCAGTACCACTACCATCTTTACCGTTAATGGTATCTATCATATTAACGCGTGCAAAAGACGCAACCGCAGGTGCCGTGGTGTATACAATTGCAATAAAGACCAAAGTCCAAGCTGCTGAAATACGAGTATCTTTAACACGGGGAACTGTGAAAAAACGCACAATAACATGAGGTAAACCCGCAGTTCCCACCATGAGTGCAGCGGTAATGGCAAATACGTCAATCATGCTCTTAGAGCCTTCGGTATATTGCGCAAAACCAAGTTCGGCGCTCAGCCCATCAAGCTTATCTAATACATACATCCCTGAGCCATCAGCAAGTGTTGCACCAAACCCAGTTTGAGGCAGTATGTGACCCGTCATCATCAAAGAGATAAAAATCGCCGGAACAAGGTAGGCAAATACCAACACACAATACTGTGCCACTTGCGTGTAGGTGATCCCTTTCATCCCGCCAAGCACAGCATAGAAGAAAACAATCACCATGCCGATGTAAACACCTGTTTCAATGTCTACTTCTAAAAAGCGAGAAAACACCACACCGACACCACGCATTTGCCCCGCTATGTAGGTAAAGCAAATAAATATGGCACAAAGTATGGCAACCACGCGTGCCACTTGTGAATAGTATCGATCGCCAATAAAATCTGGCACAGTGAACTTGCCAAATTTACGTAAATAAGGCGCTAAGCACAGAGCTAACAGTACGTAACCACCGGTCCACCCCATGAGGTAAACACCACCGTCGTAACCCGCAAAGGAAATAATACCCGCCATAGAAATAAACGACGCTGCGCTCATCCAATCGGCAGCAGTCGCCATACCGTTAGCAAATGGTGGGACACCACCGCCAGCAACATAAAAGTCTTGTGTCGAGCCAGCTCTTGCCCAAATCGCGATGCCGATATAAAGCGCAAAGCTCAAACCAACAATAATAAATGTGAGAGTTTGTACATCCATCGAAATTGCCCCTTATTCGTCTACGCCATATTTTTTATCTAATGCATTCATTTTGAATACGTAGACAAAAATCAAGGCTACAAAGGTGTAGATTGCGCCTTGCTGTGAAAACCAAAAACCTAATTTAAATCCAAAGAAACGGATTTCATTGAGTACATCTACCAGCAAAATGCCAAAACCAAACGACACGACAAACCAAATTGCCAATAGTTTGAACATTAAACTGAGATTTTCTGACCAGTATGCTTTTGCTTGTTGTTCGTCTTTAAAAGCCATTTTTATATCCCCTATCACGTGCTCTTTAATGAGCTGTGTTGGTATTAATTGTCATCATTTACCTTAGCAATGGCTTTGCCAGAAGAAATTGAGACCTTAGTCGTAGCAGCAAGTTTACCTTAACGTAAACTGCACCTTGAATGAAATTAATACAAAACAAAAAACTTAAATATCAACAAGTTAAAAGAATGCTATGAAAAAATGTGACATTGAGCGTGAAATATGACGCTTATACGACATTAGTCTAAACATATCTCACAGAACATTTACTTTATTTAAAAACAAAGAGTTACACATTATTAAAACGAGTGCCCTATACAGACTTAAAAACAAATTATGATAAGGTAACGAAATCGCAGTTTAAGAAGAACAACAATGACAGCCGCTCTCATTCTCGTTGCACTGAGCTATATCGGTGTATTATTTTGGTTAGCCAACTGGGGGGATAAAACCACGCCTTTGGCTATGCGCATTACCCATCATCCTTTCGTGTACGCTTTTTCATTGGGTATTTACTGTACGTCTTGGACTTACTATGGTGCCGTTGGAACCGCAGCAACAAGCAGTTGGCATTATCTGCCGATATTATTAGGCCCCGCACTGCTGTTTTTATTTGGCCATGGCTTCTTGCGAAAATTACTACTGGTCAGTAAAAAGCAAAATATCACCACCATTGCAGACTTTATTTCCGCGCGTTATGGCAAGCGCCAAACAACGGCCGTTATGGTTACCATGATAGCGCTGCTTGCAACAATTCCTTATATTGCGCTGCAACTCAAAGCACTCAGCAGCAGCTTTTTGTTGTTGCAACAGGATGAAGCGCTTTCTGGGAACGTACTTGCGCTCACAGGCACTTTGATCATGGCTTTGTTTGCTATCTTTTTTGGAACTCGCAAAGTAGATGTAACTGAGTATCGCTCTGGACTCATGTTGGCAGTGGCTTTTGAGTCAATCATCAAGTTTTTAGCGCTGGCTGCGGTTGCATTTTTGGCTATTGTGACTTTAATACAACTGCCACAAGACCAAGCGATTTCTTTTGAACACTGGTTTAATTTTGACGCCTTTAATTTTAACTTTATTGGCCAGACACTGATGGCGGCAGCAGCGATAGTTTGTTTACCAAGGCAATTTCATGTCACCGTGGTCGATAACCAAAACCATCGCCACTTGCATACCGCGCGCTGGGCATTTCCGCTATATCTTTTACTTACAGCTGCGATGATAATCCCCATAACAATGGCAGCAATCCACCCCGACATCGGCAATAATATTGCCGCCGATAGCTTTGTTCTAGCACTGCCGCTGATGCAAAATCACCCAGTGATCACAACCTTCGTATTCATAGGTGGTTTATCGGCAGCCACAGCGATGATAGTGGTTGCAACGTTAACACTAAGTACCATGTTATCTAATGATGTTGTGTTACCGCTGCTGTTAAAACGTAAGCTTAAACGCAGTGCACTTACACGCAACTATAAAACCCCTATTTTAATGATCCGTCGCATCACTATCGCTGCAATTTTACTGTTAGCGTATTTGTATCAGCAGTGGTTTGGACATGGTGAAGCGCTGGCAAATATGGGATTAGTTGCCTTTTCTTTGGTAACTCAACTATTACCAGCTATCGTGGGTGGGCTGTATTGGCGCAAAGGGCACGCATACGGTGTTTATGCTGGTTTGCTAGCAGGCTTTAGCTGTTGGGCACTTTTTTTAATGCTACCAGTGGTCGGAACGGCAGCCCCCTTTGACTATGAACTAAGACAAAGCATCATCACACGCGGTACACTCATTGCACTATTAGCAAACATCACCTGTTACATTAGCTTTTCACTTGCAGCCCATGAACGCTTGATTGATAAAATCCAAGCCGCTGCGTTTGTATTTCCCAAAGAGCAAGCGCGTTTTTCAAAGCGTTTAGATAAAAATGTCAAAGCCAGCGTTTATGACTTTAAAGTACTACTGCAAACATTCTTGGGTATTCAGCGTTCTAATCAATTACTGAGCCACTATGCGCTCAGCCATAGCATTGATGATAATAACGCTCACCCCGATGCCGATTTTATCGCATACTGTGAGCGAGCACTCACGGGTGTTTTAGGTGCCTCTTCAGCACAAGCCCTCATCCATACCGTGGCCTCGGGCAAACAGATGGCTTTTGAAGAGGTAGTCAACTTCTTTGATGAAACTACGCAAGCGCTGCAGTTTAACCAAAACTTGCTGTATACCTCTTTAGAGAACCTCAGCCATGGTATTTCAGTGGTAGATAAAGACCTCAACTTAGTCGCATGGAATAAACGCTACGGCGAAATGTTTGCCTATCCAGAGGGGTTTTTAGAAGTAGGTTTACCTATTGAACAAGTGATCCGCTTTAACGCCCAGCGCGGAGAGTGCGGCCCAGGTGATATCGAGCGCCTAGTCGATAAACGTGTTCAGCATTTACGCAATGGTACTCCGCATCACTTTATTCGCCACCGTCGCGATGGCCAAGTATACGAAATGCGCGGAAATCCCTTACCAGAAGGCGGCTTTGTTACCAGCTTCTCAGATATTACTATGCACATTGCCACCCAAAATGCGCTAGAAGAGATCAATATGGATCTAGAAAACCGCATCGAGGCTCGCACCCAAGAGATCCGCACCATCAATACCGATTTACAAGCACAGATTGCATCACGTATCGACACCGAAAAAGCCTTAATGGCTGCTAAAAAAGAAGCTGAGCAAGCCAATGATAGTAAAACGCGTTTTTTAGCATTGGCCAGTCATGACATATTACAACCACTCAACGCTGCCCGTTTATATCTGGCAGCCATCGACGAAAAGCACCTTAATCATAAAGATCAAAGTAATTTTGAAAAGCTCTCTGATAGCTTAGATTCTACAGTCCACCTGATGTCGTCACTGCTGGATATCGCCAAATTGGAACAAGGTGCCATGAAGCCCACACCAAGGCACTTTTGCATTGACGATATATTAAACCCACTTGCCAATGAATATGCGATTTTATCCAGCGAAAAAGGCTTACAACTGAAAGTTCGCAGCAATCACACCTACGTGCATAGCGATATAACCTATCTCAGACGCATCATCCAAAATCTCGTATCTAATGCCGTAAAATATACCGAGCAAGGTAAAGTGCTGGTAACGTGCCGTAACAAAAAACACAGCTTACGTCTTGATGTGTGGGATACCGGCCCTGGTATCTCTGAGCATCAATTAAGCAAAATTTTTAACGACTTCTATCGCATTCAAAGCAATGATAACAAAGGTGTCGGGCTTGGTTTAGGCGTTGTAAAGCGGCTGTGTGATTTACTGAGTTTGGAAATAGAAGTTACTTCGATTGTCGGTAAAGGTAGCCGATTTTCTATTATCATTCCTTTTGGTGATGCACAACTGGCTGAGTCCAAAGCCGACGATAACCTTCAAGCTGATAGCAGTAAAAAATCGCAACTTACCGTGATGGTGGTGGATGACGATCCAAAAAATCTAGAGGCCATGAACAGCTTGCTAGGCAAATGGCATATTGACGCTGTGCTTTTCAGCCAAGCCCATGAAGCAATCGAATACGCTAATAACCAACCAGCGCCCGACATGATTTTAATGGACTATCAACTTGGGCAAGACGATGATGGTATTTCTGTCATCAAAAACTTAAGAAGCATCTGGCAAACCACAGTACCTGCGGTACTTATTACCGCGGTACGTGATGATGCATTAAAACAGCAGACCAAAACAGAACAAATTCATTATCTAAGCAAGCCTGTTAAGCCAGCTAAGTTAAAAGCTTTGCTCAATCATCGCATAGGTCATTAGCAGGTGTGTGATGATTATTTTCGATTTGCCCCCTTAGCCGTTCGATGTATCGACACCAATAAAGGTAATTTAACACCTAAAAGAGCTCAATCTTAAAACCACAGTGTGCATTTGATGAATACTTTCATAAAGTGATTAATTTCAGTCTATTAGCCAACTATTTTGTTGTTACCTTTGTGTTTCAGTGTTAATTTTGCGTTACTTTAGCTCAGAGGAGGGAGCGCGCGATTAATGAAGAACAATACTCATACACGGCAGCGGAAGGTTGAAGGCTTTAAAGCGGAAGTACAAGCGTCAATTCGCATACTAAGACGCGAGAAAGGTTGGTCGCAGTCTGATTTAGCACGCAAACTCAATGTTGACCAAGCGACCATCAGCAATTATGAATCGGGTAAAACCGATATGAGCTTTGCGCAATTATTTGAGTTATTTCTTATTTTTGGCAAAGATATTACAGGCACCTATTTTAACTTTTCACAAGCCAAAGACGCCAAACCAACAAATACAGACAACCCAGATGCAAAGGACATTGAATAATGAACATTTACATTTTAATCGATTATGTACCCATGATCTGCGTACTGTTTGGACTTATCATGACTTGGAAGGTTGAAAGCGCCCGATGGTTTTTCATATCCTGCCTAACACTTGAAATCTTCGGTTTAGCCATGACTGACATAGTGATGCAGTGGAACACTCACTTTTACATTTATTGTGTGTTTATCAGCCTTGTATTTTTACTGCCTATTGTTTATCGTAAACGTCTTGCCATGTGGTTATATAGCAAGACGGGTTATGAATATTTTAATAACGTATGTAAAACACATCGCTTTGTACCGCAAGAGGCTGGAATTATCTGTATAGCTATTCTAGCGTGTACTATTAATTTCGTGACTTGGATAGAGGTACTACTATACAAATATAGCTTTTTAAGCAATGCGCCTATTAAGTTATATATTAGAGACAATATGGTAGTCTTCATCAAAGTAATGGAGAGTTGTGCGATGGTGAGCTATGCATGCCGAGCAGAATTTAGGGAGAGATTTATCCGTGATGAAAATTGTTGATCCAAAACTACTCAAATTAATCAATGGGGCGGGCCAAGGCGGTCCAGGAAATGGCCCTGCACTGCCACAACAACAAAAGGCCCCTCCTTTTGGTGGTTAGTACGCAATATTAAGTTGTATATTAGAGATAACGCAGCAGTCTTTGTTAAGGTTATGCAGAGCTTAGCTAAGCTATGCATGCCCAGCAGAATTTAGGGAGAGATTTATCCGTGATGAAAATTGTTGATCCAAAACTACTCAAATTAATCAATGGGGCGGGCCAAGGCGGTCCTGGAAATGGCCCAACGCTGCCACAACAACAAAAGGCCCCTCCTTTTGGTGGTTAGCGGCCGATGTAAAAGCCACCTTTAGTGGCTTTTTTAATTTCTACTCTATCTGATTGCCTGATTCCAACGACTTATTCCGCATAGCATTATTTGTAACTTTGCTTAACGGCGGCTAATTGCAAAAAATAACCATTAATTTGCAATTTATGGTTAACCTAAAGATTTTGGGTTGCTAGTATGCTAAACCCCCTTGCAAAAAAGGGGTTTTATAGGAATGAGGAAAATGAATTACATACTGACTACGCAATGTGCTGATGGCGTTGGGCTCATCGCCAAAATCACCAACTTATGCTTTAAGCATAATTTAAACATTACCCGTAATAATGAGTTTGTAGATAGAGAAGGCTCACGCTTTTTTATGCGCACCGAGTTAACTGGCAAGCCACATGCACAATTTTTAGAGCAGCTAAGAGAGCAGCTCCCAGCGGGGGCTCAGGTTGCACTACACCATGGCGAAAAAACCAAAGTGGTTTTGTTGGCAACCAAAGAAGCGCACTGTCTGGGCGGCGTACTCCTTAAAGAGTATGAAAAAGCCATGAACATCGAGATATTAGCGGTGGTCGCCAACTACCCTGATTTAGAGCCTTTGGTCGCAGGTTTTGGGGTTCCCTTTCACTGTGTACCACACTCAGGGCTTTCACGTGTAGAACATGATGAACAAATGGCACACGTGATTGAGCAATATCAGCCAGATATCATTGGTCTTGCTAAATATATGCGTATTTTAAGTCCTGAGTTTGTTGCTCGATTTAATAATCGCATTATAAACATTCACCACTCATTTTTACCCGCATTTATTGGTGCAAAACCTTACCACCAAGCCTTTGAACGCGGCGTAAAAATCATTGGCGCTACGGCCCACTTTGTCAACGATGAGCTAGATGAAGGACCTATCATAGTGCAAGATGTCACGCAGGTGAGTCATGCAAATGATGCTGAGAGTATGGCTAAAATGGGTAGAGATATTGAAAAAACGGTCTTTTGCAAAGCACTACAACTGGCCTGCGAGCATAAGGTTTTTATTAACGACAACAAAACAGTGGTGTTTAGTTAATTCACTTTTCTGTGAGCAATATAAAAAGCGCTAAGGCGCTTTTTATATTTGTGGCTCAATCGGTTCTAGTTGTAGTTTTGAGGCGATTAATACCGCTTGTGTTCGGTTGTACACCCCTAACTTTCTAAAAATAGCGGTGATATGTGCTTTCACGGTTGCTTCAGAAATATGTAACTCAAACGCAATTTGTTTGTTTAGTAGACCTTCATGCAGATACTGAAGCACTTTAAATTGCTGCGGTGTCAGTGAGGCGACTTGTTGCGCGAGTTCTTTATCTTCATGGGCTGTGTTGGCTACTTTATCTTTTATATTTTCAGGTAGCCAGTTATCTCCCTCTAACACTGTGTCGATAGCTTGATTAATCTCTTGTGGCGATGAAGATTTGGGAATAAACCCCATAGCACCATAAGCCATCACCTTAGAGATCACACTAAGATCTTCACTGCCCGATACTACCACGATAGGCAAACTTGGATAATCCTCTCTCACCCTTATCAAGCCATAGAGATCACCGCTGCCCGGCATATGTAAATCCAGTAACAACAGATCCAATTCATCTTGCTGTGAAAGTATCGTAAGGGTGCTATCAAAAGTATCGGCTTCAAACACAGTGAGTGTATCGAACTGATTTTGCAACGCACCTTTTAATGCCGCTCTAAATAACGGATGATCGTCTGCAATTAAAAACTGGTTCATACTGTGCTCCTAAAAAATTCGGCCACTATCTTTGACAATAGCAGCCGATATACTCGTTTAGAATTAAATGAAATTCAAGCTTTTAACGTTCAATTAACGATTCAAGCGGTTTTCAATTAACTCATCGACTACGCTAGGATCAGCAAGCGTTGAAGTATCCCCTAATTGTTGGTATTCATTCGCTGCTATTTTGCGCAATATACGGCGCATGATCTTACCTGAGCGTGTTTTTGGCAACCCAGGTGACCATTGGATCATATCAGGAGAGGCAATTGGGCTAAGCTCTTTACGGACCCAATTTCTCACATCTTTTGTCAGCTCTTCTGTTACCACCACCCCTTCGTTAGGCGTGATGTATACATAAATACCTTGGCCTTTAATATCGTGAGGGTAACCTACAACTGCAGCTTCAGCCACTGACTCATGTGCAACAAGCGCACTTTCAATCTCTGCTGTGCCTAGTCGGTGCCCAGATACGTTCAGCACGTCATCTACACGCCCAGTGATCCAATAGTAACCATCTTCATCACGGCGACAGCCATCCCCCGTGAAATACACCCCAGGGTATGCCGAGAAGTAGGTTTGTTCAAAACGTTCATGATCGCCGTAAACGGTGCGAGCTTGTGACGGCCAGCTATCAAGAATAACCAAATTACCCTCAGCAGCGTCTGCTAAATCATTGCCTTGTGCATCAAATAGCGCAGGAGCGATACCAAAAAAAGGTCGGCTTGCAGAGCCTGGCTTCATGTCTGTAGCACCAGGCAGTGGCGTGATCATGATCCCACCTGTTTCGGTTTGCCACCATGTATCCACTATCGGACAAGCGCCATTGCCTATCTTGTCGTAATACCAAGTCCAAGCTTCAGGGTTAATTGGCTCACCCACCGAGCCTAAAATACGTAAACTAGCGCGATTCGATGTGGCCGTTGGCTCATCTCCCTTCGCCATCAATGCCCGAATCGCAGTTGGCGCAGTGTAAAGAATCGTTACATTATGTTTATCAACTATTTCTCCAATACGGCCGGCACTTGGATAAGTTGGAATGCCTTCAAAAATGACCTGTGTACAGCCATTGGCAAGTGGGCCATAAGCAATATAACTGTGGCCGGTGATCCAGCCTACATCGGCACTACACCAGTAAACATCATCTTCTTTTAGATCGAATACATACTCATGTGTCATTGATGCATAGACCAAATATCCACCAGTGCTATGCACCACCCCTTTTGGTTGACCCGTTGATCCTGAGGTATACAAAATAAATAGTGGGTCTTCAGCATTCATTGCCGTTGGTGGGCACTTCGCCTCTACATCTGCGACTAACTCGTGCCACCATACATCGTGGCTTTGCCACTCTACTTCACCGCCAGTTAAGCGGTGCACCACCACATGCTCAATATCTACACCCTGTTGTGCTACTGCCTCATCTACATTCGCTTTAAGTGGTACGCAATTACCACCACGTCGACCTTCATCTGAGGTGATAACGACTTTAGCTCCAGAATCTTTTATTCGGTCCGCTATCGCTGAAGGTGAAAAACCACCAAATACCACAGAGTGAATGGCACCGATCCTTGCGCAAGCTTGCATTGCATACACAGCTTGTGGCGTCATTGGCATGTAAATAGCAACGCGATCGCCCTTTTGAACACCTAATTTTTTCAAGCCGTTTGCTAGCTTTGCCACCTCATCATGTAAAGTCTGATAGGTAATGTGTTCACTATTTTCAGGGTTGTCTCCTTCCCAAATCAGCGCGACTTTGTTTGCTTTATCTTTTAGATGTCTATCAATACAGTTATATGACGCGTTCAATTGACCATCTTCAAACCATTTAATGCTGATATGACCTTTATCAAATGAGGTGTTTTTTACTTTTGAAAATGGCTTTGACCACTCTAGCCGTTGCCCATGTTCAGCCCAAAACCCTTGTGGGTCCTCAATTGACTGCTTGTATAGCGTGTTATATTTATCGTTATCAATGAGTGCGTGTTTCTTTATTGCTTCAGGAACAGGATAAATGCTCTGCGACATAGTCATCTCCATTTTAATTTGTTTGCCTTTAGGCGTTACCCAAGCATCACTCAGGCAAAGCCATGAAAGTATTAGACCTTAGTTGTAGAAGTAAATAACACACTCCCTTCACATGAAATAATCTCAAGTAATAATCATATCTCATTCAATCTTTTTCACTGCGCGGGATGAAAATAAAATTACTTTAATATCAAAGAACTAAATTACATACCCCACCGTTGAGAATATTTTATTTATTCAATTGAGTGAAATTTTTACCACCTTAGTCGTATAGACCAATAGGTAATTGAGTAATCCCCATCCTTCATCAAAAGTGAATACCGATGCTTTTTATCAGACAACATCGCACGTGATGAGTCGCTGCACAGGAAAAAAGACTATGACAACATTCGGTTACACAACAAAAACGACAATTGCCGCAAGCATTTTCAGCGTGCTATCAGCACCTTCATTCGCCGCTTCTATAGGTCAAACGGATATCAATTACGGTGGCTACATTAAACTAGACGCCATTTGGAGTGATTTCTCTGATGGTACTTTAGGCAGTGGCAATATTGGCCGAGATTTTTACGTACCAGGGACCACGCCGGTGTCTGCCACATCGTCTGAAGATGCGGTTTTTGACATGCATGCAAGACAATCTCGATTTAATTTAGCGACAACAACCAAATTAGATGATGGCAGTGATATAAAAACCAAGATTGAACTCGATTTCATCGCCTCAATCGGTGGTAATGAGCGCGTCACTAACTCATATTCACCAAGACTGAGACAGGCTTACGTTAGTTACAAAGGTTGGACATTTGGTCAAGCTTGGTCAAACTTTCAAAATGTCTCAGCACTACCTGAAACACTAGATTTCGTTGGCCCAGCAGAGGGCACGGTGTTCGTTCGCCAAGCAATGGTTAAATATGATGTGGGCAGTTGGTCATTTTCTGCAGAGAACCCTGAAAGTACAGTAACCACAGCCGATAATGCAAGAGTTGTCACCGATGATGCCAGCATGCCTGATTTTACAGCGCGTTATACCTACAATGCAGATTGGGGACAGTTTGTTATCGCAGCTCTTGCGCGTCAACTTACTTACAAGTTAGGTGCTGCAGATGAAACCGAAACATCCCTAGGTATCAGTGCATCGGGGCGTATTAACTTTGGCAAGAATAATCTGAAGTTTATGCTCACTCAGGGTCAGGGACTAGGTCGTTATGTAGGCTTAAATGTGGCAAATGGCGCGGTGTACGATGGCAGCAACTTACATGCTATTGATTCAACATCTGGCTTTATAGGTTATCAACATCATTGGAATGATGAACTTCGTTCAACGTTCTTATATTCGTTTTTTTCGGCAGATAACGATGACAATCTACTTTCTATTTCAGGTAACCCCACCAAATCAAGCCAAAGCTTTAGTGCAAACTTGCTTTATTCACCTGTTAAAAAGCTAACATTTGGCGTTGAATATAAAGTAGCGACTCGCGACACCGAAGCTAATCTTGATGGCGACCTAAATCGCTTACAATTGTCAGCTAAATACGTTTTCTAATCACCATAAAAAAGCCCAGCTATGCTGGGCTTCTTACGCTTAATTAGAGTTTTTACAGCTCAACATCCGTTGCAGCTAAAGCTGGCTCTTCACCTTCTTCAGGTTTAATAGTTGCTTGCAACAGCAACATATCACGCAGTTTACCCTCTATTTCATTGGCGATTTCAGGATTTTCTTTTAAGAACTTGATTGAGTTCGACTTACCCTGACCAACCTTACTACCATTGTAGCTATACCAAGCACCTGATTTTTCAACCAGTTTATGCTTAACACCTAAGTCAATTAGCTCGCCATGTTTAGAAATACCTTCACCATACATAATGATAAATTCAGCTTGTTTAAACGGAGGAGCAACCTTGTTCTTAACGATTTTCACTCGAGTTTCGTTACCAACAACTTCTTCACCTTCTTTCACCGAACCGATACGACGAATATCAATACGTACAGATGCGTAGAATTTTAGTGCGTTACCACCTGTTGTGGTCTCAGGGTTACCAAACATCACACCAATTTTCATACGAATTTGGTTGATGAAAATACATAGCGTATTTGAGCGCTTAATATTGGCAGTCAGTTTACGAAGTGCTTGTGACATTAAACGCGCTTGCAAACCAACGTGCGTATCACCCATATCACCTTCGATTTCTGCCTTAGGTGTCAATGCAGCAACAGAGTCAACAATTACCACATCAACGGCGCCAGAACGAACTAACATGTCACAGATCTCTAGTGCTTGCTCACCGGTATCAGGTTGAGATACTAAAAGCTCATCAACATTTACACCTAGCTTTTCCGCATAAACTGGATCTAAAGCATGTTCAGCATCAACGAAGGCACATGTTTTACCTTGTTTTTGCGCTTCAGCGATAACTTGTAGCGTTAACGTAGTTTTACCTGATGACTCTGGTCCGTATATTTCAACAACACGACCCATAGGTAAACCACCAATACCCAACGCAATATCAATGCCCAGTGAACCAGTAGAGATTGATTCAATATCTAGTGCTTGGCTATCGCCTAGCTTCATAATTGAGCCTTTACCGAACTGACGTTCAATTTGTGACAATGCAGCGTCGAGTGCTTTTTGTTTGTTATCGTTCATTTGCTTCTCCAATCTAGCGTAATGGGCTCAGTATACTGTATAGAATCACAGTATCAAGTACATTTTTAACCTTGAATACGAGAAACTATATTTTTTAAAGCAAAAGCAATAGCTTGTGTTCTAACATAACTACGTTCACCAGAAAAAACTTGCTTATAGCTGCGCACATTTCCCTGTATATTGATTGCAAACCATACCAAACCAACTGGTTTATCATCAGAGCCGCCACCAGGACCCGCAATACCAGATACAGCAACCGCAATATCTGCTTTTGCCGCTTGTGCAGCGCCTGTAGCCATCTCGACAACAGTTTGTTCGCTCACAGCCCCATAACTAGTCAAAGTGAGCGCGCTCACCCCTAGTAAGGCTTGCTTAGCTTCATTACTGTACGTAACAAAGCATCTATCAACATAATTAGAGCTTCCTGGCGTATCGGTTAGCGCATAACTTATTCCGCCACCAGTACATGACTCAGCGGTAGTGATCGTCAAACGTTTATCCGTTAAAATAGCGCCCAATTGTGCAGCCAGAGTCTTAATCTCTTGGTTTAGCTCCATATTCAACCTCTTAGGTAGATGCATGTCGATAGATTTATATTCAGAACATACTATAAAACAACAAACCCCCATGATGCAGCAATATCTTAGGATCAAAGCCGAGCATCAAGATATTTTATTGTTCTATCGCATGGGTGATTTTTACGAGCTGTTCTTTGACGATGCTATCCGCGCAGCTCAGCTATTAGATATTTCCCAAACTCATCGTGGCAAAGCATCTGGCGCTCCTATCCCCATGGCAGGGGTGCCCTATCACGCAGTTGAAAACTACCTCGCACGTCTTGTGCAAATGGGTGAGTCTGTGGCTATTTGTGAGCAAGTAGGCGATCCCGCCACCAGCAAAGGGCCTGTAGAGCGTAAAGTAGTCAGGATTGTTACCCCTGGAACAGTTACAGACGAAGCGCTACTACAAGAGCGTCAAGACAACTTATTGGCCGCGTTGTGGCAAGACAAACAGCAGCAATATGGCGTTGCTTACCTTGATATCAATTCAGGACAATTCTGTATCGTTGAGCTCAAAACCGATGAAGCACTCAGTTCAACCCTGCAACGTTTACAGCCAGCCGAGTTGCTCTATCCTGAGTCATTTAAAAATTTACACCTCATTGAACAATTTAAAGGAGCACGCCGTCGTCCAGATTGGGAGTTTGACTTAGATACCGCAAAGCACTTACTTTGTCAGCAGTTTGCCACAAAAGACTTAATTGGCTTTGGTGTAGAGCAAGCAGCCACTGCATTGGTCGCCGCAGGCTGTGTTATGCAGTATGTCAAAGACACCCAACGCATCGCTTTGCCGCATATACGCGCCATCATCTTAGAAAAAAATGAACATGCAGTGATCTTAGATGCAGCTACGCGTAAAAACTTAGAGCTTACCGTTAATCTCTCAGGCAGCATTGATAATACTTTGGCGCAAATTCTAGATAAAACGGCTACGCCAATGGGTTCTCGTTTACTTAAACGCCGCATTCATACTCCGATTCGAAATCGTAATGAGCTTAATGCAAGGCTCAATGCCATTTCTAGTTTAATAGAGACTCAGCTTTGCCTTGATACCTATGATGCACTTCGACAAATAGGTGATATTGAGCGAGTGGTGGCGAGGCTTGCGCTTTGTAATGCAAGACCAAGAGACTTGACCCGTTTACGATCCGCTTTACAAGCGCTCGCGCCACTGCACGAACTCTTGGCCGAAAGTGATGACGCACGTATCAAACAAATTTGTGCACAGTCGCCGACTTTACCTAAACTACAAGATCTGCTCGAACGCGCCATTATCGACAATCCACCTATTTTGATCCGTGATGGCGGTGTGATAGCCACAGGTTATAATGCCGAACTAGATGAATGGCGTGCTCTGAGTCAAGGTGCCACTGATATTTTAGAAAAACTCGAAACCAGAGAGCGCGAACGCACAGGGATCAACACCTTAAAAATTGGCTACAACAAGGTTCACGGTTTTTACATCGAAATTAGCCGCGCCAACTCTCATCTTGTGCCTGCAGATTACATTCGCCGACAAACGCTCAAAAATAACGAGCGTTACATTATTCCTGAACTCAAAGAGCATGAAGATAAAGTGCTTGGTAGTCAGAGCAAAGCGCTGGCGCTTGAAAAACAACTATATGAACAACTGTTCGAGTTTATTGCACCTTATTTAGAACAGTTACAGTTGATGGCAGCAGCACTAGCCGATTTAGATGTGCTTAATACCTTAGCTGAGCGCGCTCAAACCTTAGATTATTGTAAACCAACTCTAAGCGATAGTGATGAAATACACATTGATGCTGGGCGCCACCCTGTTGTAGAGCAAGTCAGTAAGGAGCCATTTATCGCTAACCCTGTTCACCTCAATAATGAACGCAAAATGTTGATCATTACTGGGCCAAACATGGGGGGTAAATCAACTTATATGCGTCAAACTGCACTGATCGTACTCATGGCACATATCGGTAGTTACGTGCCAGCTAGCACCGCAAATATAGGTAATGTAGACCGTATTTTTACGCGTATCGGAGCGAGCGATGACTTGGCCTCTGGCCGCTCGACGTTCATGGTTGAAATGACCGAAACCGCAACGATTTTGAACAATGCCACCAAACAGTCTTTGGTACTTATGGATGAAATTGGTCGGGGTACCAGTACCTATGATGGCTTGTCATTGGCGTATGCCACAGCAGACTACCTCGCCCGACAATTGGCAGCGAAAACGCTCTTTGCAACACATTACTTTGAGCTAACTGAACTCGCTGAGAAACAGTCAGGTCTGGTGAACGTACACTTAGATGCCGTAGAACATAACGATACAATTGCCTTTAAACATACGGTGATGGAAGGTGCTGCAAGTAAGAGTTTTGGTTTACAGGTTGCGGGTCTTGCAGGAGTGCCAAAACCAGTATTACAACTTGCCAAACAAAAGTTGCTGCAGTTGGAAAATCATCAAAGTGTAGTAGAGCCAGTCACGCCTGCTCAACACGCTTTACCATTGGTTGAGCCTGAGCTATCTGCAGTGGAACAAACACTCAAAGCGATAAACCCAGATGAGTTAAGTCCGCGCGAGGCACATGCATTGCTGTACAAATTAAAACAGCAGCTTAGCTAGTCGCTTTCTTCAAAGTACAAAAAAGAAAAGAAAACAAAAAAACCACCTTGAGATAGGTGGTTTTTATTAGCTATTAGTGAATTCTAAGCAGTTATAGTTGTTCAAATAAGCTATCTGTACTTAATCCTTCATGCTGTAAGATATCTTTTAGGCGTCTTAAAGCTTCCACTTGAATTTGTCTTACTCGCTCACGCGTTAAGCCAATTTCTCTACCTACATCTTCAAGCGTTGACGGCTCATAGCCTAACAAACCAAACCGTCTTGCAAGCACTTCTCGTTGTTTAGGATTTAACTCTCCAAGCCAATCAACAATATGATTGTTGATGTCATTGCTTTGCACCTCACTCTCAGGTCCATGACCTTTCTCATCAGCAATAATGTCCAACAATGCTTTGTCGTTATCTCCACCTATTGGAGTATCGACCGAAGTTATTTTTTCGTTCAAGCGCAGCATCTTAGTCACATCTTCAACCGGACGGTCTAAGCACTCTGCAATTTCTTCCGCTGTTGGTTCATGATCTAACTTTTGCGTCAGCTCTCTTGCCGTGCGTAAATAAACGTTTAACTCTTTAACAACATGGATAGGTAAGCGAATAGTTCGAGTTTGATTCATGATCGCTCGTTCTATGGTTTGGCGGATCCACCAAGTTGCGTAAGTTGAAAAACGAAAACCTCGTTCAGGGTCAAACTTTTCAACGGCTCTGATCAAACCTAGATTACCCTCTTCAATCAAGTCCAGCAGAGCCAAGCCTCGATTGTTATAGCGTCTCGAAATTTTTACCACTAAGCGTAAATTACTTTCAATCATTCGCTTACGTGACGCTTCACACCCTTTAAGCGCTTTTCGAGCAAAATACACTTCTTCTTCAGCACTAAGTAGAGGAGAAAAGCCTATTTCGCCAAGATACAATTGCGTTGCGTCTAGGTTTTTTACATTCTCATCTTTGGCGAAGATGTCGTCATCGTCGTCAATTTCTTCCAATAGTTCGGCTTTTGAGCTATCTATATCATCTAGCTCGTCGAGCTTATCTTCAAAATCGTCCGTTTTTTTGGTTTTAACATTTGCAGTTTGAGCCATACGCATCCTCCCAAGTGAATGAATAGTGACGTTGTGCGTAGTAAAACCTTAACGTCACTACTTACTTGGCAAATATTTAACCGGATTGACAGCTTGCCCTCTAAAACGAATCTCAAACCTCAATGCAGTTTTAGAAGCATCTGTACTACCCATTTCGGCAATTTTTTGCCCAACTTTAACTTTTTGCTGCTCAGTGACCTGTAACTTCGAATTATGCGCGTATGCACTGAGGTAATCATCATTGTGTTTTAAAATGATTAAATTACCGTAACCTCGTAGCGCATTACCTGCATAAACCACTATGCCATCCGCAGCAGCCTTTACAGGTGCCCCTTCCACATTCGTGATTTGAAGTCCTTTATAGCCATTTTCTTTGCTAGAAAAGTGCTTTGTCACCTTACCAACAGCAGGCCAATGCCAACGTACCTCATTAGAAAACAAAGCCTTAGATGCGTTGTCATTTTTACTGCTATGTTTTTGAACATACTCTCGTTGTTTTGGCTGATCAAGTTCTTTTTTAGCAGTTTTGTTATTTTTTTGTTTATTAGAACTGGACTTATCCTGTTTTGCTGTGTATTTTTTGCGCTTTTTATTTTTATTTTGTGGACGCTCTATATAGATAACTTGGCCCGGATAAATAGTGTAAGGGGGCTGAATACCATTTATCTGCGCTATTGTTCTCACATCTTTATTTGCACTGAAAGCAATAGCAAATAACGTGTCGCCTTTTTGCACGCGATAACGATTATTTTTCACATGAATTTTTTGTGATGAACTGGACTTACCTATAACCAAGCTCGTTACAGGAGCAGGTGCAGTTCGACTGCTGCAACCACTTAATAACATACAAGCAGTTGTCATGATCAACAGGTATGTTTTAAGCATCGTTCACCCTTTGAGAGTTATAATTATTATGGTTTTACAATTGACGCCAGCAAAACACCGAGCACTCATAGGCGAGCTTTGTAACTCAAGCACACGTCAGATTAAATAATATCACCCGCAACTAAAGGTACAAAGCGTACAGGGGCTAAACGGTGCTCCACAAAGTGTTCGCCTTTGCGAACAAACAAAGTTAAGTGCTGCTCTTGTTCTCCTAAAGGTACAATGAGAGCACCATTGTCTTCAAGTTGTTCAAGTAACTGTTGAGGTACTTCCTTAGCTGCCGCTGTAACTATGATGCCAGCAAAAGGGGCCTTTGATTGCCAACCTTGCCAACCATCCCCATGCTTCATAGCGACATTATATAAATCTAGCAAATGCAGTCGACGTTTAGCTTGCCATTGCAAGGCTTTTATACGCTCAACACTACAAACTTCTTCGAACAATTGCGCTAAAATGGCAGTTTGATAGCCAGAACCAGTGCCAATTTCTAACACTTTGCCTGTAACTCCAACTTGAAGCAGTACTTCTGTCATTTTGGCGACAATATACGGCTGTGAAATCGTCTGTCCTTGACCTATTGGTAATGCGGTATTCTCATAAGATTTATGTTTTAGTACATCGTCAACAAACATATGCCGAGGCGTTTCTTGCATCACCTTTAACACTTGTTCGTCTGCTACGCCTTGCTCTTTGAGCAACTGAACTAAAGCGCTGGCGCTGCGTTTATAGCTATTTAGCACAGTTATTACGCCTCTGATAACCAATTAGACATAGCTTCTAGACTTTCATGGGCTGTCATATCTACTTTTAGGGGGGTAATGGCAGCATAGCCATGATTAATCGCGTGAAAATCAGTACCTTCACCCGCGTCACTTTCACTCCCTAAATTACCGTACCAAAATATATCTCGGCCCCACGGATCTTGTTGCTTAGTCATTGTTTCTGCCTTGTGTCTCGCTCCTAGGCGACACACTTTTATGCCTTTTAATTCAGTAAGCGCTACATTCGGTACATTGATATTGATGATTTGATCTTTGGGTAGTGGGTGAGTTCGCAATTGCTTAATGATATCCAAAGTCACCTGTGCAGCAGTTTCATAATGATTTTCCTGTTTGGAGCATAATGAAACCGCAATGGCAGGTAGCCCTAAATGACGCCCTTCACTTGCAGCAGCAACAGTACCAGAATAAAGAGTATCGTCCCCCAAATTTGCGCCATTGTTAATTCCGGCCACCACTAAGTCTGGCGGCTCAGCCATTAACTGGTTAACACCTAAGTGAACGCAGTCTGTTGGCGTACCATTAACTGATATAAAACCATTATCTAATACAGTTGCACGTAATGGATTCAATAACGTCAGAGAGTTACTCGCACCGCTGCAGTTTCTATCTGGAGCTACAACAGTGACCTCTGCAATTTGAATGAGTGCTTTGTATAAAACTTCAATCCCTTTGGCATGTACACCGTCGTCATTACTAAGCAAGATCCTCATCAACTACCTCTTGAGTTAAGTTGTCTTTACTGGCATCTCTATGCTGTACCAGCTCTCTGAGTACAGCAGTAGCAAATGTTCCTTTTGGCAGACTAAATGACAGCTTGATTGTGCTGCTGTCTATCGTTTGTACTTGCAAATCTTTTGGCACTAAACGTAAGGCCCGCCTTTCTACTTTTAAGCCTAACTGTCCAAGCCCTTGTTGCCAAGCACTATATGGTTGTAACCATTGCCTTTCTTGCGCAACTAAGCCTTTATCACCTTTTCCAACCATAGGTGCAGATAGCAAAATATCACCACCTGTTAAACGCGCGATTATCTCATCACTAATATCATCTTCAAAAAACGCATTGCTGCCGTTTAATAAGAAAACTTCTCGATGCCAAGTTTTGGCTAACCCATGATGTTCAACGCGTAAACTGACGAGCTGATTAAAAATATGCGAGCGCGCAGCAGAGATCACGATGCCACGAAGCTTTTTATCGCGGATCTGTTCGCCTCCAAATAAACGTTCTGCCATCTCTAGGTTATGACCATCATGACCAAAACGTTGCTCACCAAAGTAGTTAGGAACCCCTTGTCTTACAGCATTGATCCTAGAAAGAATATCTAGCGGCACATCGACATTACGTAAGGTGATTTGAAACTGATTACCGCTGTGGCAGCCCGTGCGTAATTTGCGGTTATGGCGAACTTGTTTTACTACAAATATACTGTCACTGTTTAGCGCACTAAAATCGATATGCTTTTTTATCGCAACAGGCACGCTAAACCACTGACTACAAACACCATGGCGGTCTTTTAAACCAGCATAACTCACATCTCTTGGTGCAACATTAGCAAGCTTTGCAATTTGCTTTGCAACGTATGCTGTATTTTCGCCTTTTTTTATTATCTGCAAACAAACATGTTCGCCCTCTGCGCTCAGTGGAATGTCTAATATTTCATCCACCATAAAATCTTCAGCATTCGTTTTGAAGTCTGCTTTAGATTGCGGTTTACCATATAAATAATTTAGTTCATTCATGATTTGAGTAACACCACCACCGCGTGCGCCGAAATGCCTTCTTTACGACCTTCAAAACCAAGTTTTTCTGTCGTTGTCGCCTTGACGTTAACTTGCGAAATATCCGCTTGGCAATCTGATGCTAGATTTGCTCGCATATTGTCAATGTGCGGGCGCATCTTAGGCGCTTGCGCAACTATGGTAACGTCGCAATTACCTAATTTATATCCCATGGATTGCATTTGCGAAACAACGCGGCGCAGCAATATACGACTATCTATACCGGCAAACTCTTGCGAGGTATCAGGGAAGTGTTTGCCTATATCACCAAGAGCCAACGCGCCAAGCAGAGCATCACACAAAGCATGAATGGCTACATCGCCATCCGAGTGAGCAATAAAGCCTTGTGCATAAGGAATTTTTTCTCCGCAGATAGTTAATGGACCCTCGCCACCAAACTTGTGCACATCGAAGCCATGACCAATTCTAATCATTATTTACTCTCTTGCTTGGAAATTAAAAAGCACGCTAAATCATAATCTTCTGGCGTTGTGATTTTTATATTGTCACTACGTCCTGGGATCAATTTAACAGGGTGTTGCGCCCACTCCATAGCTGAGGCTTCATCGGTAATGACAACCGCATTATCAAGCGCCCGCTGCAGTGCATCTTTTAGAGCTTGGTAGGGGAAAAACTGTGGGGTTAAAGCCTGCCATAACTGCTCACGCGGTACCGTTTCTAAACTGTGCGTAGCACCTCTTTTAATGGTGTCTTTAACACGAGCGGCAAGAATGCCCCCTTCGCCATCAGCAACACATTGTGTTATCAAAGTTTGTATATCTTCAACACTGACGAGCGGGCGAGCCGCATCATGCACTAGCACCCAATCCGGTTTGTCTTGCGCAAGCGCCTGCAGCGCATTGAGCACCGAATCTGCGCGCTCTTTGCCACCATTTACCGCTGTGATCCGCTCATCAAGCAAAGGCAAAGCTTTGAAATAGTCGTCGGTTTCGCTTACTGCAACAACTATTTTATTAAGCTCAGGCAATTGCCCAAGTTTGTTTAAAGTGTGTTCTAGAATGGTTTTATCCGCAATCTTTAAGTATTGCTTGGGATGCGTCACTTGCATTCGGCTTCCAACACCAGCGGCTGGCACCACTGCTGCTATTTTAATTGTTTGCTTCATGATGTTTTCTAGGAAGTACTCGAATAAATGTTTCGTTTTCTTTGATCATGCCTAACTCATGGCGTGCGCGCTCTTCAACACCTTCCAAGCCAAGCTTTAGGTCTTCTATATCTGCTTTGAGTAATTTATTGCGTTTGGATAATTTAGTATTAAGTTCCTGATGAGACTCAACCGTACTTTTAATTCTGGTGTAATCTTGAATGCCATTATTTGCAAACCACAAGCGATATTGTAAAAACGCAGCCAAACATAATAGTACTATTTGAAATAAGCGCATAGCCTAGCCTCCCAGATGCCAGGATATTGCGTAAAGCGGATTAATGATGTCGTTGTTTTGGTGCTTTAACATTGGTCCAATTTATCATGCTGGCCAGCAGCATTTCTCTTAGGCTTAACACGCGTGGCGTGACAACTTTTCCATATTGCCAACGGTGACCACAACACGCTGCAACCATTAGCTGTTTAGTTGGTTTGAATAACCTAAAGTCATGTTGATGACTCAAGCCTGAACTGGAAAACCAACCGTATTGGTTACAATGTACCGCATTGTCTCTTACTTGATCTATGCTGTCCATGACAACCTGAGAGTATTGTGCATCTGTGAACAATACTGGCACCACCAAACCTACCGATGTTGTTGCACTATAAAAACTTTGATTTTTTTGTTCATCAAACAGTGGCAACGTTTTTTTCTGCACTGCCAGCCAACATCCATTTTGACTATCCAGCTCTAGCGGCACTTCACCTTGAGTAATATGTCTCGCCGCACGCTCAACATAATAAGGCAAGCTCAGCAACTTACGTTGTAATTGCTCAGCACTATACTGCTGTGCGAGCGCAGGGATCTCTCGTGCATAAAATACATTAACCAACTCAGCAAATTGCAAACGTTCTTGCTCGTTATGCCATAAATTGCTTTGCTTAGTATCTGCTATATGTTGCTTTACCACACACCCTCCGCTAGTTGAGAAAAGTTATAGCATGGTAAGCATACTCAGGCTAGCTTTTCGGACGCTCACCAAGCTTAGCTTGGCCATTTTCCAAAAACTGCACAACGCCTTGGCGTTTCTTTCCTAGCAGCAAACTGCCATCGACCAAAAACATAAAGTTTTGCCAACAGCGTTTAAAAACATCAAATCGTGTTTCAAATACATGCTCACGACTCAAACAAAAATAGACCGTGGTATTATCTTCCCACTTTAAAAAGTCACATAGCGCCTCAGGCAAGTACTGTTCACCACACTCCCAAGGTTTCTCCCAATTTAGCTGCGACACCCAAGTTTTCTCATCACCTGGCCATTCTGATTTAGTAAAAAAATCAGGGTGATCTTTTTCCCTTGAAACCATGGTACTCCAAAGCACTGCTGAGCGCTCTGGGCTCATTAATTTTATTGCTTCAAGATCAGCTTCATCAATTGGCAAGTCTAGGTGCTTAAATACCCAAGCTTTCTTAAATTTATCTATAGAAATATAATTCATCTTTACGCCACATAGGCAAATGCATAACCACCGATTATACAGCACTGCAACAGGAGCAAACAATGAAGCAATCATTAAAACTCGGGATTTATCAGCATTACAAAGGACCTAAATACTGCGTACACCATGTTGCTACACATAGCGAAACAGGCGAGGAAATGGTGGTATACCAAACGCTTTACGGTGATTTTGATTTTTGGGTACGACCCCTAGCGATGTTTAACGAGCAGGTTCAAATAGATGGTAAGCTAATTCCTCGCTTCAAGTTTATCAGTGCAGATTAGGAAGAAAATAGTTGACTCGCTAGAGGTCGTCCCCTGTTTTATGGCACACTAACCTCATCAGACCAGATCTTTAGGAAATAAACGTGAGCTTCGAAGGTACAAGTAATTACATTGCCAGTAGTGCACTCAAACAAGCCGTGAATGCGGCTGTGGTATTAGAAAAACCCCTTTTGATCAAAGGAGAACCTGGCACCGGCAAAACCATGTTGGCCCAGGAACTGGCAAATAGCCTCAATACCGAACTAATTCAGTGGCATATCAAATCAACGACAAAAGCTCAACAAGGGCTGTATGAATATGATGCCGTTTCGCGATTACGCGACAGCCAGCTCGGTGATAAAAAAGTGCACGATATCAGCAACTACATCGTAAAAGGCAAGTTATGGCAAGCGTTTGAAGGAGAGCAACGGCCAGTATTATTGATTGATGAAATTGATAAGGCGGATATTGAGTTTCCAAACGACCTACTATTGGAACTAGATAAGATGGAGTTTCATGTTTATGAAACGGGCGAGAAAATTAGCGCAAAAGTTAGGCCAATTGTCATCATCACGTCAAATAACGAAAAAGAGCTACCCGATGCTTTTTTACGTCGCTGCTTTTTTCACTACATTGATTTTCCATCCGCAGAACAAATGCAACAGATTATCGATGTGCATTACCCAAATATTAAACAAGACTTGGTGCAACGAGCGCTTGAGTCATTCTTTAAATTGAGAGAAATCCCTGGGTTAAAGAAAAAGCCCAGCACCAGTGAGCTATTAGATTGGCTAAAACTGTTAATGGCAGAAGATATCGATGCACAAACATTACATGACCATACTCACAAAGGTGGGTTAATGCCACTGTTTGGTGCATTACTTAAAAATGAGCAAGATGTCAGCCTAATTGAAAAACTAGCATTTATGAGCAAGCGATAATCTGATGCTAATCGAATTCTTTTTTACACTCAGAAGGTACGGTCTCAAGGTCTCGCCACGAGAGCTGCTTGATTGTTTGAATGCCCTTAACCATGGTTTGGCTTTTGCAGATCTAGATGCCTTTTACGAGCTAAGCAAAACAATATTCATTAAAGATGAAACCCAGTTTGACAAGTTCGACCGGGCATTTGCGGATTATTTTGAGGGCATTGAAGACAGTGATTTTTTAACCCAGCTGCAAAAGAACGCCAATTTACCAGATGATTGGTTACGTAAAGAATTCGAAAAGCATCTTACTGAAGAGCAAAAAGCGCAAATTGAAGCCATGGGTGGACTCGACAAACTGATGGAAACCCTAAAGCAACGCCTAGCAGAGCAGCAAAAAAGACATGCAGGGGGAAGTAAATGGGTAGGCACTGGCGGAACGTCGCCATTTGGAGCCTATGGCTATAATCCTGAAGGGGTAAGAATTGGTCAGGATACAAACCGTCAACGCCGAGCGGTAAAAGTATGGGACAAACGTCAATACCGTAATCTGGATGCCGATAGTGAAATATCGAGTCGCACGATGCAGCTAGCGCTCAAAAAGTTACGTAAGTTCGCTCGAAGTGGCGCCAGCGTTCAGTTAGATCTCAACGAAACGATTGCCGCTACAGCTAAACAAGGCGGAATGCTTGATGTGAGGATGGCACCAGAGCGACATAATGCCGTCAATGTATTGATGCTATTCGATATTGGTGGCTCTATGGATGATTATATTCATTTATGTGAACAACTCTTTAGTGCAGCACATAGTGAATTTAAACATCTGGAGTTTTTTTACTTCCACAATTGTGTTTACGAACATGTATGGCGAGACAATGCACGTCGCCAATCAAGCCTAATTGATACTTATCAGTTAATTAACCGCTTTGGTAAAGACTATCGATTGATATTTGTTGGCGATGCTACCATGGGTCCCTATGAAATAGCCTATCCAGGTGGCAGTGTTGAGCATTGGAACCAAGAACCAGGCTCTGTGTGGTTACAGCGCTTAACCAATCATTTTGAAAAAGTAGTTTGGCTGAATCCTCAGCCAAAAGAGTATTGGCCTTATTACCATTCTATTGGGCTTATTGAAGAGGTAGTGCAAAAACGCATGTACCCAATGACATTAGAGGGGCTAAGTGAAGCGATAAAAACTCTAAGTTAACCGAAAAACCCACAATAATTACCTCCTTGTAGCTTAATGCGCTAGCAAGTTCAAAAATTGAATTACACTGGTTGCGAGTAACCCGCATAGCTACAAGGACATTCCCATGAAAATTAATGGCAAGCAGCCTAACTTTTTAATTATCACCACCGACGAGGAACGCTTTCCACCCATTTATGAAAATGCAGAAGCAAAAGCATATAGGCTAAAAAAAGCGAAAGCTTGCTGCAAATGCGCCAAAACGGTATCGAGTTTATTAATCATAATGCGGCTTCAACTGCGTGTGCACCAAGCAGAACCTCTATTTATACAGGCCAATACCCCTCTCTTCATGGGGTAAGTCAAACACCCGGAATTGGTAAATCTTCTTTTGACCAAAATATGTTTTGGCTGGAACCCAACACGGTTCCAACCATGGGCTCATGGTTTCGCGAAGCTGGTTATCAAACCTATTATCGAGGTAAATGGCACCTGTCAGACGAAGATATTTTAGTACCCGGTACACAGCAAGCTTTAGTGAGTAATTCTATTTCAGGTCAACTTAACCCTGATAGACTCGAGCTATATAGTCGACACTGAAAATCACTTAATGCATTGATCTTCTTGATGATCTAAACGATCTTACTATCCTCATTTTGCAACGTTTGTTTTCTCACCCCTCAAAACCTTGCAAAATGGAGATTA
>NZ_JAAUWV010000006.1 GCF_014694405.1 Pseudoalteromonas sp. S16_S37 | reverse complement strand
ACTCTAAATTTGTTTGCGTCCCTACCTAAGTAGTTCTGCTGTTAGAACTCAATCTGTACGAGTGCCCACACAGATGATTGCTTCATATTTTTAAAGAACGGTGCGATGATTCAGCGCTTTGCTTCATCTCGCTAGGGGATGTGCATTCTAAGCATTCCCTATTTTTTGTCAACACTTAATTTTTAAGATTTCAAAAGAAGTTTAAACACTAAGTTTTACTCGACGCTGACTCGTTGTTGCTTTGCTTTAAGTTGCTCAGCGCTCCGTGTCAGTGGGGTCGCATTATAGGGCGACGAATTAAAAGCGCAAGCGATTTTTTAAGAAAAATATGATTATTTTCATCCTTTTTACCTATACAGATTTACACACCAAAATCACACAAGTTACTCACAAAAATCTGTGGATAAACTGGCTTTAATAGCCTTTATAAGACTCTTCTATATATATGTGGTAGATTACGCGCCCTAATTTATCCGTTCATATAATAAGTAGGCTTTGTAGTTATGGCTGATGTATTAAACTTTGTTAGTGGGTTACTTTGGGGCCATGTCCTCATTTACCTATTAATAGCAGCAGGTTTATTCTTTACTCTTCGTTTAGGGTTCATTCAATTTCGTCAATTTCCTTATATGGTCAAAGTTATGGCTAATAGCCGTAGCGGTGCCGACACTGGGATCTCATCTTTTCAAGCATTTTGTACGTCTTTGGCCGCACGCGTCGGCACAGGTAATATGGCAGGTGTTGCCGTTGCATTATATCTAGGTGGCGCTGGTGCTATTTTTTGGATGTGGCTAATTGCCCTTATAGGTATGGCCACCAGTTTTGCCGAAAGTGCCCTCGCCCAACTTTATAAAACCAAAGATGAAGACGGTAACTTTCGCGGTGGCCCTGCTTATTATATGGAGTATGGTTTAGGGAAACGTTGGATGGGGGTAATATTCTCCCTCTGCTTGATCCTTGCTTTTGGTTTGGTGTTTAACGCTGTACAGGCCAATTCAATCGCGGCAGCGTTTGAAGTTGCCTTTGACATTCCTAAATATGCTATGGGCATTGTTTTAGTGATTGGCTCTGCGTTTATCATTTTCGGTGGCTTAAAAACCATTTCTCGTTTTGCGGAGTTGGTGGTGCCATTTATGGCTTTGGCTTACTTATTAGTTGCACTATATATAAGTGCCACCAACTACGATTTGCTCCCAAGCGTATTTAAGCAGATTATTTATAGTGCTTTTGGCATTGAACAAGCTGGCGCTGGCGCCATTGGCTACGCGGTTATGCAGGCGATGATCCAAGGCATTAAGCGCGGTTTGTTTTCAAACGAAGCAGGTATGGGTAGCGCAGCAAACGCGGCTGCGACAGCAACTCCTAACCCTAATCACCCTGCATCTCAAGGTTATGTGCAGATGCTTGGAGTATTTGTTGATACCATTGTAATTTGTTCAGCAACTGCGGCACTTATATTGCTCTCCAATCAACTCGTGCCAGAGTCAGGCGTGACAGGTATTGCCCTTACGCAAGCGGCGTTGGTAGAACATGTAGGTGATTGGGGCGCAACATTTATAGCCATCGCCATTTTGTTTTTTGCTTTTACCTCTATCGTTGCCAACTACTCATACGCCGAAACCAACTTAATGTTTTTAGAGCATAACCATAAACACGGCATGCTATTGTTCCGTCTATGCGTTCTAGGCATGGTGATGTTTGGCGCGGTAGGCGAGCTAGGTGTAATTTGGACCATGGCTGATGTATCTATGGGTTTGATGGCGATTGTGAACGTAGCGGCGCTATTTATGCTATCTGGCTTTGTAATTTGGTTATACAAAGATTACAACCGACAGCTTAAAGCAGGTAAAACCCCAGTTTTTGATGCAAACCAACACCCAAAAATGAAAGAAACCTTACCTAAGGGTATTTGGTATAAATAAACCAATTGCGTGTGACTGCTTGTTTAGCAGGCAGTTACACGCCTATAAGCTCATTTAATGTTCAAACAAACCAACTACTTATTGCCTTTCAAAAAAATATCCGTATAGTTACACCCAAGTCGGCATATAGCGCAGCTTGGTAGCGCACTGTCATGGGGTGTCAGGGGTCGCAGGTTCAAATCCTGCTATGCCGACCAGCTTTTCCTTACCCTGTTTTATTCTTCATAGCTTTATTAAATTTCTCGTACTATCTAAAAAGTATTTCCTGCGCGTCCCCCAAAAGAATCTAATAATATAACCTTTAGATATGTCTTCTCTTGGCTTTTTACCCTCTTTGCTACCTGTCTCGGCCGTATATAAAACGAGCTATTTACTCTTCGGAAAAAATTACACTCTGTAATCTCTTGTAATACGCAAATTGCAATCTACCGACTATGGTATTAGGTAGGTAAAAGCTTATGCATTTTCAGCTTGTCGTTGTGTATAAAGTTGAAAATAAAACGTAGCGCAACCCCTAAAAGGAGATTTGCAATGATTAGTACTAAATTAGATAGCAGTAGTAGATTTTCGACCGACTTTACCTTTAACACACCCGCTTTTATACAGGATTTGAGCAATCAGCCTGACAAGCAAGCACAGCTGAATACTATTTGGAACACCTACCTTTTTGCGTTTGTAGAGCAAGCTACTCCAAGTGACGATGCCTATTTTTATAACCCCGCTACAACACCAATCCCAAAAGGTACAGCTTCTGCCGCGGTTACTTGGAATGCATTTCCTGGTCGCTTGCAGCAGTATTTTTCAGCGTCAACTCCTGTAAATCCGCCAAACCCATATAATTTGTCGTTAACTCAACTACGTGAGTTGGCCGATACCGGTAGCTATACCAAAGGCTCTCAATCGCAAGCAATCCAAGACATTCCTGCTATTTTTTGTCCTGAAGCTGACTGGAGCGGTACTTTAAACCCATTTTTGCCCTATGGCCCTAGAGGTTGGCAAGATGAATATTGTGAATGGGCGGTGCAAAAAAATGATGATGGTAAGATCACCCGTGTAGATTTTGCCTGTGAAAACCCAGAATACTGGCATGCTCTTTGGGCGGTAAGCCCTGACACCGTTGCAAAAATTTATCAAGACACGTTGAACTTTGATGCGCCTGCAAGTAGCCGCATTACGGTTTCAGTTGATGATTTAACGCTAAAAGATGCAAACGGTCATGCGGTAGTAGACCCAGTGAGCGGCCACCCAGTCTATAACCCTCTAAATAAATGGAACAACAGCCCAATATCAAATCGTCAAGACAGCAACATGAATGGCGGTGTGATGCACTTAACCAGCACTCCAAATACACTGCAAACAGAAATTGGTTTAGCTGGCTTCTCAACGCCGCAATATGAAAGCGGAAATTCAAGCCAGCAAAAACTGCTATGTTGTGGCCAGTTTGGTCAAGCGTATCGTCATAGCGACCCGCATATTGGTCAAACTGTTAACCAAATTGTGGGCGGACAGTTCATCAGCAATGAATACTTTAAAGTTAACTTGGCGAATCCGTTTGGTTTATATATCCAACAACCACAAAGCTTAGACTCATGGACGTTCTCAAACAGAATTCAAAAAGGCGTAAATGTTCCGGCTGATGCCAAAGCATCTGACGTTTGGCAAATTGTCAGAGGTAGCGAACAGGTTACAGATCCTGTTACTGGATCAGCATTTCCAGGCAATTTCATCCTACACGCGATTTGCCAAATTCCATCATCATGGTTGGCAATGGACTCGACATTGACACTTGAAGATATTGAGATCAATAACACCCCTATTCAATGGGGTTCTCAAATCACAGAACAAATTGATATTGGCTTGTTTGCAAGACCACTCAGTGCAAACGAGGCACCTCCTCAAGTTCCTTGTGCTGGACCTTCTTCGCCAGGTGCACCACTACAAGCTATGCACCAGCATGTGTGGGATGCGTACTATCGAGTGAATGAAAGCAACCCAGCAGGCTCTGAGCTCTCATTGGCAAGTAACAGTGTTATCGTACCAGCGGTCGCAACTGCAGGTAGTACCGTCAATATTGCATTAACAGTTAATAAACTTCCTGCAGGTGTTCAGCCTACAGTCAAAGTATTAACTGGCTCAGCCGATGGTAGTGACGACCCTAATATCACTGTTAGCGTGGTAGATAAAAATACGGTGACCTACGCGGTTCCTGGTAATTCAGGCCCAGGTACCTATACCTCGCTTGCGCTTACACTAACCACGCAAGAGTCTGCGGCTGCAGGTTTAAGAGCGGTAGAAGTAAGTTATAGCGGTGCGCAACCACAAACCATGGCTTCTTTGCTGTTCGTGCAGCCAAAAGCCAAGGAGTCAGGTAATGCGTAACCGACAAGTCAGGCCCGCAAGGGCCTTTATTTTAACGATCTGGACCCTGCTGGCCACACTTGGGATAAATGTGCAAACAGTCATGGCAGATACCGTTGCTAACCCATGCACTGCTTTTGGTACAAACCCTGTTTCACTTAATCCACAGCTACCAAGCAATTTTAATTCTCGCAATCAAACTAACGCAGATTGTACAGCGTGGCAGCAGTTTCTTTATGCAAACTGGCCTGCAGACCCTAACAATCCTGGTTATCCAAACTCAAGCGCGCCATCGAGTTCATTTGGGGACCCATCCACAAGTGACTTAACGGTTTGGGAGAGCTTTTTGCAATCAACGGAAGTTTTTAGCAGTACGCAAGCCAATACTTTGGTAAAAGCAACTAAGAAAAAGCGCCCGTTAGTTTTACATCAAGTATCAAAAACAGGTGCTCTTGATTTAAGCTCAATTGGCCAAGCCACCGGCGAATGGTTAACTGATCAACGCGGCAACCTTGTTTATTATGATATTCGCTTAAACCCAGACGAAGTCGATTATATTTACAACGCTAATCCCACAGGTAAAAACTTAACATGGGCAGCAGGACAAATAGCATGCGCCCAAGGAAGCGGCGGGTTTCGTTTACCCTCGGGTTATGGCAATGACAAGACCTGCGATGGAAAATCTAAGGTATTTGGCGGCGATGTAGGTGCAATGGAGATAAAAGCGGCTTGGATAAAATTGCCTGAGGATGGTTCATTAAACTATCGCTATTTAACTGCACAAGCGGTGCTGCTTGAACCCGGCGCAGATGAAAACGCGGCAAGCCAAACCAGCCCAGTTACCGTTGGCCTTATTGGGCTGCATATTATTAGGCACCTGCCGGGTGCACCGCAAATGCTTTGGACCACGTTTGAACAGGTTGATAATACACCTGACGCAGGTAAAGATACGGTAAACTTACCAAGTAACCCTAATCGCAAGCCACGTCCAGCCTATACTTTGTATAATCCTGATTGTAACCCTGAGCAAGACATTTACTATCAGTGTAAGCCTAATTGGACGCCTAACATGGCTCCTCAAATTCCCTGTGATACAGTCTCTCCACGAAGCCCTGACAACTGCATACCTTACTCTGCTCCTGTGCAAGTCAACCGTGTTACAGCTGTTGAGTCAACGGCTAACAGTGTTAATGCTTATGTATGGAGCCTGCTGCCAGCTAACTCAGTATTTAACTACTACCGTCTTATTGATGTGCAATGGCCTAACAACCCCAGCACTATTCAAGCAGGTGCAACACCGCCTCTGACAACCGGAGACATCACGCCAAGTAACGGTACACGCATTGTTGCCAATACCACCTTAGAGACATTTGTTCAAAACAAAGACAGCTGTATGGATTGTCACAAATATGCTGCCACTGCCACTCAAAGCCAAACCGCAGTGATTGCTGCTTTTAACAAACTCAAGTTGGCAGGAAGTAACGCGCCAAGGAGTATATTGGCAACTAACCATGCTAACAGTGCAAATAGTACGTCCTACGCTGCATATTATTCGTTTGTTTTTTCAGCAAGTACAACTCGATGATTTATGAGCCCTATCGGTAGCCGATAGGGCTTTTACTCAATATTTAAGCAACTTGCTAGTTAATCTAAGAACAAAAGTTTATTGATATCTAAAACAATGTCGCAAACGCTTTTTGAATATGTTCAACTGCCTGATACAATGTCAAAACTGCGTTAACAGTACGCACTTGGCCTGAGCAACTTAATATAGATATCATCACTTTGAATAAGAATTCTAAACAGTCGATTACAATACATGACGTAGCGCGTGTCGCTGGTGTGTCAAAATCTACAGTGTCGCTAGTATTGCAAGGCAAAGGCAAAACCAGCGCTCTGGCAAAAGAAAAAGTGCATGCGGCTATTTTGCAAACAGGCTATGTATACAATCGAGAAGCCGCCGCTTTGCGCAGTAAGTCGTCAGATTTAGTCGCTATTGTGGTCAACGATTTAACCAACCCATATTGTGCAAAACTGGCTGTTACACTTGAAAACCATGTCCGCGCGCTTGGTTTTATGACCACCTTAGTTAGTACCAATGACAATGCACTCACCCAAACACAAGTGATTGCTAAGCTGCAAGAGTATCGCGTTAAGGCACTCGTGATTTTTCCTGCTATTAATACCCAAGCCAGTTGGCTTAATCAATTGAAAACATCTTACACCCAAGTTGTCACTATCATGCGCCAAGTTGCCAACAGCACTGTCCCTTGTGTTTTACCCAATAACGAAGATGGCATATATCAAGCGACACAAGCATTGCTCGCAAGAGGCCACAAACACATCGCTTTTATTGGTGGTGATGCCGTTGCATCTGAGTATACCCAGCGCATAAATGGGTTTAATAATGCTTTAAAAGAGTTACATGATATTCAAAGCTGGGTGTTTAATAGCTCAGCAAATCGCCATGGTGGTCGCCTCGCCATGTCTCAATGTCTGGCACAAGTGCCGCAAGTAGAGTCCGTAGTTTGTTTTAACGATATGGTGGCATATGGCGCCATCGAACATTTACGAGAGCAAGGTTTAACACCAGGCACTGATATAGGTGTCATTGGTTTTGAAGATTTAGACGATTCGCAGTTCATGAACCCGCCACTGAGCAGTGTGCGAGTCGATGTCGACGAATTAGCCAGAACAGTGTGCGATTTAATCGTTAATAACACCCAAGAAGGCGTTCATCAAACTGTCGCTGAGTTTATTCAGCGACAGTCATAATACACGTAGAACACACGCAAATTAAAAAGCAAAGAGCCTCTATTCGCTTGTATTACATCCTACTTTTTACTTTATTGGTTGCCTGAGCAACACTTGGGTCGTCAGGCCAAAAATGCTTTGGATAACGCCCTTTCATTTCTTTTTGTACATCTTTGTAACTGGTTTGCCAAAAGTTACCTAGGTCTTGTGTCAACTGTAATGGCCTTTGCGCTGGCGATAATAGTTCCATCAGCAATGGCAGCTGCCCATTACAGAGTTTAGGGGTTTCTGTTAGGCCGTAAACCTCTTGCATTTTAACTGATAATTTAGCAGGTCCGTCTAGTTGATAATGCACTTTGATGTTAGAGCCGCTGGGCACGCTAATTCGTATCGGCAAAATATGCTCTAAGCGCTGCTGTAGCTCCCAGTTTAACAAGCCGCTGAGCGCATTGGCTAAATCAAACTTTCTAAGCTCATCTAACTGCTTGATATTATCTAAATACGGCGCTAACCATGTTTCAAGGCTAGCCAGTAATGCTGTTTCATCAAGCTGTTTAAATTCCTGAGGATAAAAGCGCTGCGCCAACGCCATACGGGTGAGCAGTTGTTCAACTTGCGGGTATTGATTAAACAGCGCCAAACCATGCTTGTGAACTAAGTTTATCCAAGCCTGTGTGCGCGCTCGTATATCAATGGGTTTATCACTTGACTTAGCATCAACGATTAGAGAACCGATAACAATGCGGTCTTCATGTAAAAAGCGCGCTCTTTTGTCATCAAACTCACACACACTGTGTTTTAAGAATAAGTGAGGAAGCACTTGCTGAAGTAAAGATAAATCTAACTCCGTCGCACTAAATATCCTCTGACCTTTGTGACCCCCCAACGACGCAATTGCTAAAAAGTCTGAATCTAACCAATAGCTTTCATGATTGTTTACCCCTGCTCCGTTTGCCAATACAAAGCCTTGCCCACGGCGCTTAGCCAACCTATCAGGAAAAGCCAGCGCCACAACCACGCTTAAGTATTCGCAAGCCAGCTCTTTGGGTTTATGCACTTTCAAACGCTTTAACCAAACATTTAATTGATCTGAGAAGACTTTATTAGGACGTTCAAATTGAGATTGCAACGCAACTCTGAGTTCAGGTGAGCCATTCACACGACTTTCCAACAAAGCAACAAAGTAACAGGCAAGCGCGCTTACCCCCGGTAGCTGCTGTTCTAACTCAATTGCCTTTATCAACATATGAGCAAGCCGAGGTTCGGTACCAAATTGATGAATGCGCTTGCCCAACTCTGTCAGCTTATTGTGTTCGTCAAGTGCTTCTAATTGTCTTAATAACGACTCAGCTTGGGTAATAGCAACCGAAGTTGGCTTATCTAGCAGCGGCAGTTGAGCAATATCGGTGCCCCATATTTTTGCTTCTAACACCAAAGGGGCAATATCTGAGCACAGAATTTCTGGGGTATCGTATTTATCACGTCGCTCAAACTGCGCATGCGATCCTAATCTATACACAACACCCGCCTCAATCCTACCTGCTCTACCCGCACGTTGAATGGCGGATGAGCGAGAGATTGATAAAGTGCTAAGCTCCGTAACTCCAGTTCTCAAATTGAATTGTGCAGCCCTTCGCTTACCGCTATCAACAACTATTCGAATGCCTTCTATTGTTAATGATGTTTCTGCAACATTGGTTGTTAACACCACTTTGCGTTTACCTATCGGCGCAGGTTTTATAGCAGCTTGCTGCGTTACTTTATCTTGTTCTCCAAATAAGGCGACTAGCTCTGTGTCTTCACTCAAGTTATCTGCAAGCTGCTGTTGTACGTAGTTAATCTCCCGTTGTCCGGGTAAAAACACTAAGGCGCTGCCAGGTTGTTGCTGTAGCGCGAGCGTCACTAGCGAAGGCATGGCTTCGAGCCATTTCGCTTCATCATTCAATGGCTGATAAATTTCCTCTACAGGAAAACTGCGCCCATCTGATGACACAATAGGACATTGTAAAAATGACTGATACCGCTGGCTGTCTAAGGTAGCTGACATAACCAAGATGCTTAAATCGTCTCGAAAAGCTGACTGGGCCTCTAACGCAAAAGCCAATGCAGTATCGGCGGCTAAAGAGCGTTCGTGAAATTCATCAAAAATAACAAGATCAACACCCGTTAGTTCAGGATCGGCTTGTAACATGCGTGTTAACACGCCTTCGGTGACAATTTCTAGACGCGTGTCGCCCGATACATATACTTCGTTACGCATTCTTAAACCAATGCTTTGGCCTAAAGATTCACTTTGCTGAGCGGCTAAAAAACATGCAATATTGCGCGCAGCTAAACGACGCGGTTCAAGCATAATGATACGGTTAAAACAATTATCTCGAAGCAACTGTAAGGGTAACCATGTCGATTTACCTGCTCCGGGAGGTGCTTGTAACAAGACGGTTTTATTGTTCTCAAATTCTGACGTTAGCTGGCTATAGACGGCTTCAATGGATAACACGTTAAAACTCTGGAAAATACTTTTCGGCGATCCTACCATGTTAGCAATAAACACTTAACCAGTTGCTGTAGCTCAAAGCCGCAAAATCACCATGCTTATTAATAAATTATGACTAATTTCATAAAAAAAGCATTTTAATAAATAAAACACATAATTAGATTAACTTTTGGTTATTTTTTTGTAAAAATAGCGAGCAAGTTAAATTGCTAACTCTCCTCAGTGGATGGATACTAATACAAGGATTAACATATGTTCAGCAATTCTTACCAGAAGATACTCACGGTCATTTTGAAGTGGTTTTGCTCTTTATGTCAGCACGAGGTTTGAATGTCTAAATACTATTTAAGACTTGCTTGGATAAGCTTGTATAAGTCACCAATGTTGAGCACGCTGATGGTACTTATCATTGCGATTGGTATTGCCACCTCGATGGTTGCTTACACCGTTACCGATAAATTATCTAAACATCCCATTGAACACAAAGCAGATGCTATCTTACGTCTATACCTGAGCAGTTGGAATCTTGACCAACCTTATAAAGAGTACCAAGGGAAAGAAGAGGCCCCCAATCGAGTTTCTTACCGCGACGCTGTTAACTTAACAAAAATTCATAAAGAGAGTGACTTAGTGAAAGCGCAAACATTAGTCGCGGAGCACAAAGCACTAACAAGAACAGCTTCACAAACAACGACGCAAGCAAAAATGCGCTTTATGTATACGGTTAACAGTACATTTTTCTCTATGTTTGACTCGCCATTTTTATATGGCGGCCCATGGAGTGAGCAGGCCGATGACAAAGGCGAATTTACCCTTGTTATTAGTAAAGTACTCAACGACGAACTGTTTAATGGCCAAGACTCAGTTGGCAAAGACATAATTTTGGACGACCATATTTTCACCATTTCTGGCGTCTTAGATACCTGGGCTCCGGTTCCCAAGTTTTTTGGGTACTCAAGCTATGCTTTTCAACGTCCTCATGACATATACATTCCTTTCACTACAAGAGTGAATGCGGGGCTTTACTCTAGAAACGTGTTTACCTACCAATGCCCGCAGTACCCAGAAGAAGTAACATTTGAACTAATCTTAAACTCTGAGTGTATATGGAGTTCAGTGTGGGTTGAGCTAAATCATAGTAAAGACAGACAAGCCTATCATGACTTGATAAACGCTTATGGTGCTCAGCAAAAACAGCTGGGACGTTTCCCTCGCGCGCTACCAAGTTATACACGCACCATAGAGGAATATTTTGTAGTCGAAGGTGTGGTGCCTGAGTACACAGGTATTGCTCGTTGGATTGCATTTGCATTTTTGGTCGTTTGCTTACTCAATTGTATGAGTTTACTGATCAATAAATTCCACAATAAAAAAGGCGAAATTGGGCTTCGCCGCGCTATTGGTGCAAGCAAACAAGATATTGCTTTTCAATTTGCTAGTGAAACGGCATTGCTTGGACTGTTAGGAGGTATCGCGGGCTTGACCTTAGCGCAATTAGGGCTAAGCGGCGCACAACAGGCATTTCACTTTTTAAATGATAGCATCATGCAAATGACCAGCTTTACCATTGTTATGACCTTATTACTTTCCGTTGGTTTAACCTGTTTGTTTGGCCTGTGGCCAATCTATAACGCCATGCATGTTCAACCATCAAGCCAACTGAAAAATTTATAGGGGTTAAAAATGAACGATTTAATGCCCATTTTAAAATCACTTTATAAACGCAAGTCTAATGCACTACTGTTGATCCTACAGATCTCTATTACCCTCACTATTTTAGTTAACACCGCCTATATACTGTCACAAAAGTACCAAAGGATTAATCAAGACAGTAGCTTAAATGAAACAGATACCTTCAGCTTCATTATGAATTTGCAAGGCAGTGCAGACGAGCTATCAAGCTTACTAGCTCAAGATTTAATGGCAATAAGATCATTAGAAAGTGTGAAAAGTGCCGCTCACGTATCCAATATTCCGTACTCCTCATGGGGAGGCACAACTTCTATTAGCTTGCTAGAACAGCAAGGTGAAACCTTGTTAAGACCGCCTTATTATTTTGCTGATGAGCATTTGTTAGAGACTTGGGATATACAAATTATCGCTGGTAGATGGTTTAGTGAGAGTGATATTTTTTATTATCGTAAAACGGCAAACAGTACTCAGGGCCAACAATTACTAGTTATATCACAAGCTCTCGCACAAAAGCTCTACCCTGCTAACTGGCGTCAAGCTATCGGTGCGCAAATTTATCTCAATTCAGATATCTTCTCTATCATAGGGATTGCCAAGCAAGTTCCCAGCGCTTGGAGTTGGTGGAAAAACCATGACTTTGGCGTGATAAGTAATGCTAATCATCTGACTTACGACCCTAAAATATCGGTTAAAGCCATGCCCGGTATGCGTGAACAAGCAATGCGAGATGTCAAAGCTCTGCTATTGCAAACGCCTGGCAGATGGATTGACCGATTAGAATCTTTTGAGTCTATTCGAAAGAGGAGTCATCAGAGCGACTCGGCTATAGCGTATACACTCATTATCATCATCGCAATTATCACTCTTGTGGTTGCGTTAGGTATTTATGCGCAAGTACAATTTTCAATCGTTACCCGCCGAAAACAGATAGGCACTCGTCGCGCTTTGGGCGCGAGCAAGTCGCAAATTCTTCGATACTTTATGCTAGAGAGTTTTGTGATTAGCAGTTTCGGGATTATTGTTGGTGTTATCCTTGCGATAGTTACTAACGCTTATTTAGTGGATGCAATGTCACTCAGCGCCGTGCCTTTTAACTACTTGGTGATTGGTTCTGTGAGCATGTGGATTTTAGGGCAGCTGGCAACGTTACAACCCGTTATACAAGCAACAAGGGTATCCCCTGCTATTGTTACACGCGGGATTTAACCCTTTACATAAAAAACGCTTGGCGCAATTAAAAAACCAAGCGTTTTCAGCAAGTTAATTAAGGTGCGTCGTAACCCAGATTTGGCGATAACCAACGTTCGGCTTCGGCGAGCGCCATACCGGTGCGCTTAGCATAGTCTTCAACTTGGTCTTTTTGAATAGCGGCAACAGCATAGTATTTTGACTGAGGGTGTGAGAAGTACCAACCCGATACAGCAGCCCCCGGCCACATGGCATAAGAGCTCGTTAATTTCATACCAATACGCTGCTCAGTGTTAAGTAACTGCCAGATTTTTTTCTTCTCGGTGTGCTCAGGACATGCAGGATACCCAGGCGCTGGTCGAATACCTTGGTAATTTTCACGAATAAGCTCGTCATTACTCAAGTTTTCATCTGACGCATAACCCCAATATTCTTTGCGCACTTGCTCATGTAAATACTCTGCAAACGCTTCAGCAAGTCTATCAGCAACCGCTTTAACCATAATTTTATTATAGTCATCATGATTATCATCATAGGCTTGTGCTAAGTCATCTTCTTCCAGACCCCCCGTTACTGCAAACGCACCAAAGTAGTCAGCGACACCTCTTGGCGCAATGTAGTCCGCTAAACAGTAATTGGGGAAGTCCGTTTTTTCTGTTTGTTGACGTAAATGACACGACAGCGCCAGCACCTCTGAGCGAGTTTCATCGCTATAAATTTCGATATCATCTCCAACGCGGTTCGCAGGGAATAGTCCAATCACGCCTAGCGGCTGCAGCGCTCCCGAGGCTTCAAATTCATCAAGCATTGCATTGGCATCGGCAAACAGACTTTGTGCTTGCTCGCCAACTATCTCGTCGTTAAGAATTCTCGGATATTTACCCGCCAATGACCACGTCATAAAAAATGGTGTCCAATCGATATATTGGCGTAAGGTTTTGATACTTACATCGGTAAACTCAGTCACCCCTAGCTTTTTAGGTACCGGTGGCGTGTAGTTATCCCAATCAAGCTTAATGGCGTTGTCTCGTGCACGCTGCAAAGTAACAGGCTTAGAGCGAGGCTTTTTACGAGCTTGCTGCTCACGCACCTTTTCATATTCTTCTTTCGTTTTCGCTAAAAAGTCACTTTTTTGAGTTTTACTCAGTAAGTTTGACACCACCCCAACTGCGCGACTGGCATTGTTAACATAGACAACCCCTTTGTCGTACTGAGGCTCAATCTTTACAGCGGTATGGGCTTTAGATGTAGTCGCGCCGCCAATGAGCAACGGCAACTCAAAGCCTCTGCGGGTCATCTCTTTAGCAACATGCACCATTTCATCTAACGATGGTGTGATAAGCCCTGATAAACCTATTACATCGGCTTTTTCGTCGATGGCTGTTTGCAGAATTTTTTCAGCTGGGACCATCACGCCAAGATCAATCACTTCATAGTTGTTACACTGTAATACCACGCCGACAATATTCTTGCCAATATCGTGCACGTCGCCCTTAACCGTCGCCATAACGATTTTACCGTTTGTCTCGCCCGCTTGCTTTTCTGCTTCAATGAATGGGTCTAGATAGGCAACAGCACGTTTCATCACGCGTGCCGATTTAACCACTTGTGGTAAAAACATTTTTCCGGCACCGAACAAATCGCCAACCACATTCATGCCATCCATCAATGGGCCTTCGATCACTTCTATCGGCTTGTTCATGCCCGCTCGGCACTCTTCAGTGTCAGCATCAATGTATTCAGTAATGCCTTTGACCAACGCGTGCTCTAAACGCTTGGCAACAGGCCAGCTTCGCCACTCTAAGTCTTCTATTTTTGCCGCTTGGGCCATACCTGAATACTTGGGAGCAAGCTCAACCAAACGCTCGCCTGCTTGGTCATCTTTGTTGAGGATCACATCCTCAACTGCATCCCTAAGTTCTTGCGGAATATCATCATAAACGGCCAACTGACCCGCATTAACAATCCCCATATCCATACCAGCTTGAATTGCATGATATAAAAATACAGAGTGAATGGCTTCACGTACGGGGTTGTTACCACGAAAAGAAAATGACACATTTGACACACCGCCAGAAACCTTACAATGCGGTAGGTTTTCTTTGATAAGACGCGTGCCTTCAATAAACTCAACGGCGTAGTTATTGTGCTCTTCAATACCCGTTGCTACCGCGAAAATATTTGGGTCAAAAATAATGTCTTCTGGCGGGAAGCCAATTTTGTCTACCAAAATACGATATGAGCGCTGGCAAATTTCAAATTTTCGCTGTGCCGTTTCTGCTTGCCCTACTTCATCAAATGCCATCACCACGGCCGCTGCGCCAAAACGCTTTATAATTTTAGCTTGGCGAATAAATGGCTCTTCCCCCTCTTTTAAGGAGATCGAGTTAACAATGGCTTTGCCTTGAATACACTTTAATCCGGCTTCAATGACTTCCCATTTTGATGAGTCAACCATGATAGGCACACGAGAGATATCAGGCTCAGAAGCAATCAAGTTTAAAAACTTCACCATCGCAGCCTTTGAGTCCAACATGGCTTCATCCATGTTGATATCGATCACTTGTGCACCGCTTTCAACTTGGTTGCGAGCGACATCCAATGCAGCTTCGTAGTTTTCTTCTAAAATGAGTTTTTTAAAACGAGCTGAGCCAGTGACGTTGGTACGCTCACCAACGTTAGTAAATATGGCTGTAGATTGTTGCGTCATGTGATACTTCCTAATTCAAATTACAGGCTTCAAGACCCGCCAAGCGCATACGTATTTCAAGCTCAGGTAACTGACGCGGAGCAACATGCTCAAGCCCCTTGGCAAAGGCTTTGATATGCTCGGGCGTTGTACCACAACAACCACCTACGATGTTGATCAAACCTTCTTGACCCCAGTCGATGATTTCTTTGGCCATTTCCGGTGCTTCCAAATCGTACTCACCAAATTCATTCGGTAAACCTGCATTAGGGTGTACTGAAGTGAATGTTTCACACACTCTTGATAACTCAACCACGTATTGGCGCAATAAATCTGGGCCTAAGGCACAATTCAAACCAATTGAAAGCGGTTTAATATGGCGAATAGAGTTATAAAATGCTTCGGTGGTTTGCCCAGACAATGTGCGCCCTGACGCATCGGTGATAGTACCTGATATCATAACAGGCAAGGTCATGCCTGCTTGTTCAAACGCCTCTTCTACAGCGAATGAAGCAGCCTTTGCGTTTAGGGTATCAAATATCGTTTCTATCAAAATTAAGTCTGCACCGCCTTCAATCAAAGCAAGGGTGGACTCTACATATGCTTCCACTAGCTTATCAAAGGTAATGTTTCTATATCCAGGGTCGTTTACATCTGGCGAAATTGAACAGGTTTTTGAAGTTGGCCCAAGAACACCCGCTACATAACGCGGTTTTGCCGGATTTTGTGCCGTGTACTCGTCACATAATCTACGAGCCAGCTGTGCAGAGGCAACATTGATCTCTTTGCTAATGCCAGCCATGTCGTAGTCTTCCATTGAGATGGTAGTCGCATTGAAGGTGTTCGTTTCGATAATATCTGCACCGGCATCTAAAAACGCACGATGAATTTGTTCGATGATCTCAGGCTTGGTAATACTCAGCAGATCGTTATTGCCTTTTACCAGTACGTGCCAGTCTTTAAACCTTTCACCTCGATAGTCTTGTTCTTCGAGCTTGTGTTTTTGGATCATCGTGCCCATAGCACCATCCAAAATTAAAATGCGTTGCTTTAGTGCCTCAGTCAAGGCGGCGCGTTTATTCGGCATAGTTGTTAGTCCTTACATCTTGGCTAACGAGGTTAATATCGTATGGCGTTGTTTGGTAAACATAGTAGTTTAACCAATTGGAGAATAACAAAAAGGCATGGCTTTGCCACGTTTTTGCTGGCTTTTGCGATGCGTCGTCGTTTGGAAAATAGTTATGTGGTTTTGGGGCGTCATCACTGTTAGCAATGTCGCGCTGATACTCTTTAAGTAACGTGTCTGCATCGTACTCTGGGTGACCTGTGATATACACTTGGCTACCAGAAACATTTTTAATTAAGTACGCCCCTACCTCTTCAGAGCCCGCTAAAATCACCAGCTCCTTATTCTTTGCTATTTGTTGAGGGTCAATATGACCATAGCGAGAATGAGGTACTAAAAACTCATCATCAAAGCCACGTGTTAAAGCACCATGTTCAAAATAGCACTGATGCTTAAATACGCCACAAAGCTTTTCTTTTCGTAGCTCTCGCTTTAAACCGTGATGATGAAATAGCCCCGCATGTGCCGCCCAACAAGAAAATAGCGTTGAAGTCACATGGTGCTCTGCCCAGTCAAAAAACGCTTGTAACTCACGCCAATAAATTACGTCATCATACTCAAGGTGTGCCAATGGCGCGCCTGTGATTATCAACGCATCATAGTTTTGCTCTTTTACATCTGAAAAATAACGATAAAACATATCTAAATGCTGTTCAGAGTTATCCGAGCTACGATGGGTATCAAGACGTAACAAGTCAACGTTTACCTGTAACGGAGAGTTTGCCAATAAGCGGATAAATTGCACCTCAGTTTCAACCTTGTTTGGCATCAAATTCAAGATTGCCAAACGCATTGGACGGATCTCTTGGGTTTTTGCACGACTTTGCGGCATAACAAACACGTTTTCTTGACGCAGGCGCACAATTGCTGGCAATTCATCTTTTACTGTAATTGGCATACTTCACTCCCTAATTTAGGTTTAGCTGACATTATGAATGGAATCTTAAAAATATCAACCTCTAGATGTTTAGACGTCTAAATATTTTTACAACTAACTCTTTAACTCTCATTGCGTACTCATTACCATCCATATCAAGTCTTGCCACTTACGGATCGCAAAAATGAAAAGCAACCTATTTTCAGCTCTTCCCAATGACAAAAGCCAAGAGCACTTTGAGGATTTAATTACCAGTAAAAATGTTCGAATTGAACGGATAGTCTCTTATGGCCAAACATCTGATGAAGCGTTTTGGTATGACCAAGATGAACATGAATGGGTAATGGTATTAGCAGGCAGCGGCACAGTTGAATTTAGCAATGGGCAGAAATATACACTAGAGCAAGGCGACTACCTTACTATTCCTGCCCACACCAAGCATCGTGTGAGCCATACATCCACAGAGCAAGCAACCATTTGGCTTGCAGTGTTTTACAACGACTAACTGGGGTCAAAAACGCTGACGATAAATACGCAATCAAACTTGTGTCTCTAAAAATTCAATCGCGGACTTTTCTTTGCTATCAAGATTGCCATCAGCTTCTATCACCTCTTGCGCTATTTTTAACGCTAACTCACGCATAGGCTGATCCACAATATACTTCATGCGATGCTTAATGAATGCCTCGATATCAGCGGTTTTAACGGCGTGTATACACTTGCCAGTCATATCAGCAATATAGTTATCCATGCTAACCGCAGAGTTCCAATTAAGCGTGGTGGCCCATTCTTTCACTACATTTAGTTCAGCATCACAAACGCTGCCATCAACAGCCACAAACAAAAGTGCCAAATCCAGTAATGACTCTTTTTGCAACTGTTCTACACATATGCCACTATCGAAGTGGTCAAGCAACTGCTCAAATTTCATAATCCATACTCCTTGAAGTCAATAATCGATGTACTTACCACCGTGTGGCCATCGTCCACTAATACCATATTAGAGAAATATTAAAATGTCACATTAAAAACTCTCAATATGGTACGAACTCAACCTATATTGTCTATTGCACGTACTACTCTCAACCAATTAAGACACTTTATATTATGCAAAAGCAGTTCAAAACATTACAGTGAAACTTCTTAACTATGAGTAATCACTGTCTTTGCGATCCAAACTAACAACTCTACATTGCAATCTGAAGTCGCGCACAATTTAACGCTTTCTAACGACGCATTTTGCTAGCCTTTAAAACTTTTCAGCAACTTGAAGCTAGGTATATGACCGAAAAAACAAATTAATACTAAAAGCATTTTTTATCTTACAAAAAAAAGAAAATCCACCCACTTGTTTCCACGGTGAGAACAAAATAAAAACACAACATTATCAAGATGTTAAGCATTTATCCCCTTATTGACTCCAAACATAAAAGCATGTAACTTCCGCTAGTTTTGTATTATATCAGGGACACAATATGAGAATAAGCATCTGTTTTAGCATCATAATCATGCTGCTTTCGGGCTGTGGAAGCGACAATGAAAAGGTCAAAGAACATACTTCAAGCGAGGTAAAAAACACTGCGCAAGAAGAAGTGACTGTTACTGACAGCAGAAGTTCGGCTGTGACTAAAATAATCTCTAGCCAAGGAAATCCTGACGCCTTGAATATCAGCTTGTCACAATTTCAAGAAGCAGATTTTGATTGTGTATCACAGGAAAGCCTACCTGCGGTTCATAGTTACCTCAGTGTGACTGGAGAAGTTTTAAACGAATCTTTGTTAAGAAAAAGGTTGTGTGATGTCGTCTCTTTATATCAGCTCAATAATATGGACATGCTAACCGCAAAAAGATTGCAAGATATAGGTATTCGCAGACTCTTTGACGCTAACGGAAAGTTGAACGAGTGGGCTTTTGAAGAAGTTAAACGTGCTGCTCCAGAACGCCATTTTGATTTTGCTCAGCTGCAAAAACTCGTAGATGACTTTCACTACAATCAGGCAAATGTATGGCCTAAACAGATTAATCTCTCTTTCGATGATGGTGGCGCATTGCCATCTCTATATAATCACTTATGGCTATTTGAGAAGTACGATGCCAAGTTCACTTTTTACGCCAGTTTTTATTCTGATTTAGATAAACAGAAAATGATCGAGCTTGTAAAGCAAGGTCATGAGATCGGTCACCATGGTACGCGCCACGTTAATGCCGAGTTATATTCAACGCAGCACGGACTAGAAAAGTGGTTTGAAGATGATGTGCTATCTCAGTTAAGAAATATGAAGGCTGACGGCTTCAACGTTACTTCTTTTGCGTACCCTTATGGTGCAAACACACTAGCAACGGATAGAGCATTAAAAAATGAGTTTTCTCATATTCGTAAATTCGCTGCATGGGAAAACATGGAGTATACACCTGAGCGTGGCGACTCAGTCGTTATTTACGGCTTTTCTGTAGATTCTCATGTACTTAATTTTGATAGTGTTAAAAAGGCCATCGACAACTTAAAAGGTGGAGAAACACTCTACTTAGCATCTCATTCAATTGGCGCTCAAGGCGATGTCTGGTACATCACTGCTGAGAATCTTGAAAAGATACTTGCGTATGCAAAGTCAAAAGGCATCAAATTCTGTACAACATCTGAATGTCAGAACTTTAAAGGCTTAGAGTACAAAAACACCGCTCATGCCGCGTCAGAATCTATATTGTCTGTACAAGGTAAAAAAGAGGCTGATACGCTGAAGTTAGAAGACTTTACCGACGCAGGTTTTAAGTGTGTTAATGAGCAAAACCTCGTAGCAATGCACAGTTATTTGAAAGCCACTAAAGACTTGTTAACAGCCCAAAATCTGCAGCAGAGATTTTGCCAATTAAGCGACTTGTTCAAAATTAAAGACAAATCAAAGTTAAGTATTGAATTACTCAGTGATATTGGAATAAAAGGATTAGATGGACAAGATCAAGCGATTAACCGATGGGCATTTGATGAGTTACTATTAAATTCTGCCGATGGTAAGTTTTTATTTGCTGATTTACAGCAATTGGTTGATGAGTTTCACTACAATCAGGCAAATGTATGGCCTAAACAAATAAATATTTCGTTTGATGATGGCGGTGCACTACCAACGCTTCACAAGCATCTTTGGTTATTTGAAAAATACAATGTCAAATTCACCTTCTATGCGAGCTTCTATCACGACTTAAATAAAGCAATGATGAAAGATCTAGCTCAACAAGGTCATGAAATTGGTCACCATGGTACGCGCCACGTTAACGCAGAACTGTATTCTGCAAAACACGGGTTAGAAAAATGGTTAGAAGACGATGTTCTATCTCAGCTTAGAGCGATGAAAGAAGATGGCTTTAACGTGACCACATTCGCATATCCTTATGGCGCTCATTCACTCGCTACTGACAGTGCCCTGATGAAGCATTTTAAACATGTGCGTAAATTCGCAGCGTGGGAAAACATGGTGTATACACCTGAGCGCAGTGATTCAGCCATCATTTACGGCTTTTCTGTAGATTCTCATGTACTTAATTTTGATAGCGTTAAAAAGGCTATTGACAACTTAAAGGGCGGTGAAACTTTATACCTCGCTTCACATGCAATTGGTGCTCAAGGCGACGTTTGGTATATTACAGCAGAAAACCTTGAAGCGATTTTGGCCTACGCAACTCAAAAAGGGCTTAAATTTTGCCATACCAGCGAATGTATGAACTTTAAACAAGCTACTACTGAGTAATCACTCGTCAAACTCCTGAAAACTCAATTCCATGAGTCAACTAGGCTGAATATCTGCGTTATGAATGACCTTTAGCAAAGTGTTGTAATACAGATGTTCAGCCACAGTTGTAACAAGAATACATTAGCATCCTAATAATAAAATAATTGTCATCATCGTTCGCTTAACCACACTTAGTAGCGTTGGCCTTTAATGTTGGTAACCGCATGCGAATTGACTTTATGTTGTTATTTATCTTATTCAGCAATCACTTTAGGCCCAACGCTCATCGATGAAACTGAGAGCAAAAGGGTTTATCGAGCGAGCATACCGACAATGCGGTTTTTTTAATGACATGGTTAAAGACTGGCGCGTAATTTTGCCGCAAAATGTACCTTAATTATCACACATGACTATTTGCCACAGCTTGAAAGCCTAACACGATTGGACTGACATGATGTTTTCCTTTTACTGACAATAACGGCTAAGCTTGGTTATCCGCCTATAAATAACTATATGAATATATTTGAGATATTCCTCACACTGATTTCAAAACAACCATTGTGAAAATTGGCACAAACCTTTATGCTGCTGTTTGAAAGTTAGACGTACCGCCAATGTTCTATGGGTAGCGACATCAAACTAACAGCTCAGCCTTGACAACAGTAGGGGTGGGTTAAAAACAATAACAACAACACCTGTTTTAACATGAATGGATTTCTGGAGTTTCTGCATGTTTTCGCTAATAAATATAAAATCTTTAGCTGTCATCATTTTTACAACCCTTCTACTTGGCTGTGTATCTGCGGAGCAAAAAACCACACAAAATAAATACTCTCAACAAGATATCGCCTATGTGAACGGCCAGTTTTTTAATCCAAGCCTAGGTTTTGAGAACAAAACGGTTATCATCAGAGAAGGTATTGTCATCGCTCATGTTGATGCTTTGTCGGATAACTTTCCAGGCAAAGTCGTTGACTTACAAGATAAGTGGGGGATCCCGGGGCTCATAGATATGCATACCCATTCATTTGGTAACTTTATACCAAATGCAAAAAACGATGCCCCCGGAACTCAAGGTGTTTCACAAAGAGTATTAAAAGCCGGCGTTACAGGGTTTGTTGACTTATTTGGAGATGAAACTGCACTGATTGATGTAAGAACTCGATAACGAAACGGCGAGTTTATTGGTGCCGATATCTACGCCAGCCTCACTTGCTTTACGGCTCCTAAAGGACATTGCTCGGAGTATGGCATTACTACAAGAACTGTCAGTACTGTTGAACAGGCACAAAAGCAGATGGCGGAACTAGCAAAGCAAAAACCTGATGCTATTAAGATTGTTTATCAACCAAGCGACGACCAACCTTCAATTTCTAAAGCCGTGTTTGCGCAGTTAGTTCAAGAGTCTAAAAAACTGGGCATAAAAACCATTGCACATATTAAAACTTGGCAAGATATTAGAGATGCAGCCGAAGTTGGCGTTTCAGCAGTTACTCACGTGCCAAGGGGTGAAATACCAAAAGACATCGCAGGTTTGATGGCAAACTCTGACGTTGCAATTATACCTACGCTAACCGTTCACAGAGATTTCGTGAACTATTTATTTGACCCTTCAGTACTTAACGCTCCGCTTCTTTCACAACTTGTGCCTGACACTTTAATTTCTGCTTATCGCTCCAATGAGCTAATTGCTAAATACCAAGACCGTAAGATTAGTTTCCAATAAAGAAATGAGGTTATATTTGGCGCTATTAGAGCTATGAGTGATGCTGACGTTAAGATCTTGGTTGGCACTGATGCCGGAAATTGGAATACCATTCAAGGGTACTCTGTGCACAGAGAAATGAAGCTTTTGACCGATGCGGGTATATCACCGCTGCAAGCTATTGCATCAGCAACCACACATTCGGCAGACTTTTTAGGTATCAAAAGTGGCTTTAATGAAGGAGATCATGCCAATTTTGTTATCTTAAATACATCCCCTGTTGAAGATATTTTAAATACTCAACAGATAGCTCTGGTAGTAAAAAATGGCAACATAGTAGTGCAAAATGATCTGAGCCTTAGCAAACTATAAAGCCAAATTAACACACTGACAGACTAGTCAGTGTATAACTAAAAAACCCGCATTAAGCGGGTTTTTCCATAAGTAGTCGCTTTGACTATGTACGCTTTTTCGGTTTTTGCACACGCTGATTATGCTTTTTAACCGCTTTGCGAATTTGGTTGATTTTCGCACGTTTATCTTTGCGTTTTTCAGGTATAACCGACAGCTTGGTTTGTGTCTCATTTCGCAATTTTACCGATTTGCGCAGGTAGTTCACATCTTCAAGTTCAAGCTCTTCCCAACCACCTTGCGGCAGCCGCTTGTTAAGTTCTAATTTACCATAGCGAATACGAATTAGGCGTGATACTTCAACATCTTGTGATTGCCATAAACGACGTACTTCGCGGTTACGACCTTCCGTTAGTGTGACATTAAACCACTTGTTAATGCCCTCACCACCCATCGGCTTAATCTTTAAAAACTTAGCTGGGCCGTCATCCAACTCAACGCCTTTAGTCAGGTTTTTCAGAGTCTCGTTTGTTACATCACCAAATACACGCGCAGAATACTCACGCTCTACTTCATATTTAGGGTGCATTAGGCGATTAGCTAACTCACCATCATTGGTGAACAGTAATAATCCAGAGGTATTAATATCAAGACGACCTATCGCTATCCAGCGATCTCCATCTAAGCGTGGCAGTCTATCGAATACCGTACGACGCCCTTCAGGGTCTTTACGTGTACACAATTCACCTTCTGGTTTGTGATACATGATCACACGGCAAATTCTGTCTTCTTGTTGCTCGATTTTAACAATATGACCGTCAACACGTATTACCGCATTCTCTTCAACCCTGTCGCCTAATCTTGCTACTTTACCGTCGACACTAACACGGTTTGCGTCAATGTATTTTTCCATTTCACGGCGTGAGCCCACGCCGGCTCTGGCTAATACTTTTTGTAACTTTTCACTCATTAAGATGGTTCTCTCACAGAAGGATCGTTCAACATCTGGTCTATTTTTACACGGTGTTGCTCTGGTAATTTAGGCAACATATTTAGACCAGACAAAGAAAAATAATCTAAAAATTGTTTTGTAGTTGCGTACAATGCAGGCTTTCCTGGCACCTCTTTGTAACCCACAACTTTTATCCATTCACGCTCTTGCAAGCTCTTCATAATATTAGAGCTCACAGTCACACCACGTACCTGCTCAATCTCCCCGCGGGTGATTGGTTGGCGATAGGCTATCAACGCGAGCGTCTCTAACGTTGCTCGCGAATATTTGGGTGCTTTTTCTTGAAATAGGTTGCTAAGCCAAGGACTTAAACTTGCACAGGCCTGAAATCTAAAACCCGTAGCAACTTCCACCAGTCGAATTCCACGTGTTTGATAATGCTCAAAAATACTATTGAGGGCTTTGTCTATGCGCACATTCGATACGGCAATATCTTGCAGAACCGTTTCTTTCAAACGCTTTTTTGACAACGGTTTGTCGGCAACAAATATTGCTGCTTCTATTAGCTCAACAAGTTGTTCATCGCTAATTCGACGTGTTGCCATACTCTTGCTGCCTCATCAACACACAAACGACTATTATGACAGAGGTTGCGCTACTGTTGTAGCTGCAAACTCAAATAAATTTCACTATTGGGCGCGACTTGCAAGCAAGTGATCAATTGCTCTTTGATAAGTTCCAGCATTGCAATAAAGGTAACAACCACGCCACTGCGCCCCTCTTCAACTTTAAACAGCTTGTTAAATGCACACGCGCCTGAATGCTCAGATAAGTACTGGAGAATTTGACTCATGCGTTCACGAGTCGATAGCGTCTCTGCGCTGATATGATGATGCTCGAAGATTTTTGCTCTTGCCATCACATCACCCAGTGCCAGTACCAGCTCATTAAGATCGATATCTGGAAATAACACATCAGGCTCTGCTGATTCATCTAACAAGGCATGTGCAGTAAAAACATCACGGCCGACTCGCGGGATCACATCTAAGTTTTCTGCAGCTAATTTAAACTGCTCGTACTCTTGCAAACGCCTTACAAGCTCCGCTCTTGGGTCTTCTTCTTCCTCAAGCTCTTCATGTACAGGCAACAACATGCGCGACTTTATTTGTGCAAGCAGCGCAGCCATGACCAAGTATTCGCCAGCCAGTTCCAGTTGTAAGTCTTTCATCAACTCAACATAAGCAACATATTGCTCGGTAATGCTTAAAATAGGCAGCTGTAGAATATCGAGTTTATGACGCTTAATCAGATATAAAAGCAAATCTAACGGACCTTCAAAGGTCTCTAATATGACTTCCAGCGCATCTGGCGGAATATAGAGATCCTCTGGCTTTTCAACCACCGCTTCACCATTTAAAAAAGCCAGCGGTAGTTTTTGTTGCACAGGTACGTCATTCACTATTTATTACTCAAATACAGAGGTATCACCGCAACCAACACGCAAAATTTCAATGTCGTCTTCAGATAAATCAATGACCGTTGTCGCTTGCTCTATTAAATAGCCGCCGTGAATGATTAAGTCCACTTGCTTTTCAATTCTCATGCGGATCTCATCGGGATCTGATTCGGTAAATTGCTCACCCGGTAAAATCAGTGAACAAGACATCATAGGCTCACCCAATTCAGCAAGTATTGCTGATGCGATTGGATGGTCAGTAACCCGCATACCGATGGTTTTTTTCTTGTCATTGAGTAATCGTTTAGGGACTTCTTTAGTACCTTTGAAGATAAATGTGTAAGGCCCTGGTGTGTTGTTTTTTATCAAGCGAAACATTTGGTTATCAACTCGTGCATAGGTTGCAAGCTCTGACAAATCACGACATATCAAAGTAAAGTTATGATGTTTTTCAATACCACGAATGCGCTCTATACGTTCTTTGGCTTGCTTATTACCGATGGCACAGCCTATGGCGTAACCTGAGTCGGTAGGATAAACCACAACGCCACCTTGTTGAATAATTTCAACAGCCTGCTTGATGAGCCTTGCTTGTGGGTTTTCAGGGTGAATATGAAAAAATTGGCTCACTGTAAACGCTCCTCGTCCGTTTGCCAAAACTGCCAAACACCTTGGCAATCTTTTGGTAAGTATAGGTTTTTTCCGAGTTCTAACCAAGGCATTGGATAATGAAAGTCTGAGCCTTGACTCGCTAACAGGCCATATTCTTGACTTAATTGCCCCAAAAACTGTCGCTCGCAGGGCGCTTGTTGCGGCTGTGCAACTTCCATCGCCTGACCACCAACACTCTTAAACTCACCAAGTAGCTTACGTAACCACTTACTCGACATTTGATAGCAAGCTGGATGGGCTAACACGCTCACTCCCCCAGCACTTTTGATTGCATCAATAGCTGTTGCCATATCGCACCATTGGCTAGGCACATAGCCCGTTTTGTTGCGAGCTAAGAACTTTTTAAATACGCCTTGCACATCTTTTGCAACACCTCGCTCCACGAGCGCTGCAGCAAAGTGTGCACGCGTGATTTCTGCGCTACCAGCTAGTTCTTTTGCACGGTCATAAATGCCCTCATAACCTCTTTTTGCTAAGCGCTGACCAATTTCTAGTGCTCGCGCCTCGCGCTTTGCCTGTTGCGCCTGCAAAAGTGCGGTGAGTTTTGGATTTGAAATATCGACAGATAATCCAACAATATGAATTTCAAAGCTTTGCCATTTAGTCGAGATCTCTACGCCAGAGATCAGCTCTAACTCAAGCGCCTGTGCCTTTATGTATTCTCTCGCAGGCTCGATGGCTGCTATGGTGTCATGATCAGTGATAGCCAGTACATCAACGCCTTTTTCTGTTGCGCGCTCTAAAAGCTCTGCCACGCTTAAACGACCATCAGAAAAAGTGGTATGACTGTGTAAGTCGTATTTTATCAAATTTGTCCTTCGTTACATCATTGCTTTGTATTAGGCTAGCAAGTATATCATCGGATCATGCTCCGACCTTTGACTATTTTTTGCTTTTTGTTCAAGTTTTATTAGCAAAGGGGTTGACAGAACATGAAACTGTAGGGTTTACTGTACCCACTAAAGACATCTAAACGTATAAAACCATGAAAACAACAATGAATAAAAACAACATTTGGTGGTGGCACTCGTAATTGCGGGTGATTCGTTGTGTCTTAACGAAATTTCAAACCCGCTTATTTAAGCGGGTTTTTTTATATCTAAATTTTAGGAAAAATTAATGTTCAACAATGTATCTACAATTTCTTCTTGGTGGTGGTGCCTGGCTTAGCGGGACGGCATTGTTGTAACTAATTAACAACCCCGCTAAGCCTAAACAGCTTGTGGGGTTTTTTATTTTATAGGGGAATGAGGTTTGATTTTTAGTCACATAACAACCACACCAGGTGAAGTGACCAGCATACGGCAACGACGTGATTATATTAGTAGTCCCTTGTCATTGTATGCGGCACTAGGAAAAAACAACTCACTATTGCTTGAGTCTGCTGAAATAGACTCAAAAGACAATGTAAAAAGCATTATTTTAGCCGATGCGGCGCTGCGTATTGAATGTGTAGGCAAAAACGTTACCATCAAAGCGTTGTCGAATAACGGCCAGCAACTGCTTAGCTTTTTACAATCTCAAGTGCAAAGTTGTCATACAAAACTTGAAGACGATACATTAACACTCACTTATCAAAGTGTTGATGAAGAGCTTGATGAATTTAGTAAACTCAAAGCGGATAATGCTTTTAGCGCCCTGCGTACATGCATTAAAAGTATAAAGCGTAACTCAGATACGCCCTTCTCGGTGTTTTTAGGTGGCGTATTTGCTTATGACATGGTGGCCAACTTTGAGCGCTTAGAAGAGGTGCCTAATGGCAATAACACCTGCCCTGACTATGTGTTTTATCTTGCTGAAACATTAGTGCTAATTGACCACCAAGCGCAAACCACAGAGCTAATTGGTAACGTATTTAACGGCCCTGACGTACATGCAAATTGCTTTGAAGTGGGTAAGCAATTAGAGCAACTCAATGCCCGCTGCGATGAACTCACGCCCTATTTGGCGGCGCCAAATCAAGGCAACGCTGATGTGCAAGTAAATATCGATGACGCAACTTTTTGTCAGCAAGTCTCAGCACTGAAACAAAATATTATTGATGGTGATATTTTCCAGGTAGTGCCTTCGCGCACTTTCTCATTACCTTGTGCACAACCGCTAGCAGCTTATCAGCAACTCAAACAACAAAACCCAAGTCCATACATGTTTTACATGCAAGACCAAGACTTTGTGCTATTTGGCGCATCTCCTGAGTCGGCATTAAAGTACTGCACGCAAAGCAATCAGGTGGAAATATACCCCATTGCAGGCACTCGCCCACGTGGCAAGTTTGCCGATGGCAGAATCAATCCTGACTTAGACAGCCGTATTGAGTTAGAGCTTAGAAACGACCAAAAAGAACGTGCTGAACACCTTATGTTGGTAGACCTTGCGCGAAATGACATTGCACGTATCAGTGTAGCGGGTACACGCCATGCTAAAGAGTTGTTAAAAGTTGACCGCTATTCGCAAGTGATGCACTTAGTTTCACGCGTTGTGGGTCAATTAAAGCCTGATTTAGACGCCCTACACGCTTACCAAGCATGTATGAATATGGGCACTTTAGTCGGCGCACCTAAGGTAAAAGCAGCGCAACTTGTTCGCCAAGTAGAAAAGCAACGACGCGGCAGTTATGGTGGCGCTGTTGGTTACCTTACTGGTGATGGCGCAATGGACTCATGCATCGTTATTCGCTCAGCTTTTGTTAAAGATGGCACAGCCTTTGTGCAAGCAGGCGCTGGTGTAGTGTATGACTCAGTACCACAAGCTGAAGCCGATGAAACTCGTGCAAAAGCGCAAGCTGTAATAAAAGCAGTGCAATCGACCTATCAAGGAGCCAAGTGATGACAGCTCAAGCAAAAGTCTACTTTTTAGATAATTTTGACTCTTTTAGCTACAACTTGGTCGATGAGTTAACGCTATTGGGTTTAGATATGGTGGTATATCGCAACCATCTTAGTGCACAGCGCATTTTTGAAAAAATGATACAAGAGCAACAAACGGTGATACTAGTACTCTCTCCTGGTCCTGGAAACCCGGCTCAAGCGGGCTGCTTATTAGAGCTTATTGAGCTTTGCAAGGGTAAGTTCCCAATGCTAGGTATTTGCTTAGGGCAACAAGCACTCACCCAAAGTTACGGCGGTACCATTGGCCACGCTGGAGAAACCGTCCATGGTAAAGCATCTATCATTGAGGTTGACGAGCACCCCGTATTTGCAGGACTTGGCAAGCAGATTCCCGTTGCACGTTACCACTCTTTAATGGCAACCAAGGTGCCTGAGTCTCTCAAAGTGATTGCTCGATACCAAGATATACCTATGGCAATCTATCATCACGAAGATCGAGTATTGGGCTATCAGTTTCACCCTGAATCAATTTTAACCCCGGATGGTGCTCGCCTATTGCAGCAAAGCATCAACTACTTAACGCGTTAGGAGTTACCATGGATAGTATCAATTCTTTACTCGCACAGCAGTCGCTCGATTTTGCACAAAGCAGCGCCCTATTTAACGACATTATGCGTGGGCAGCTTAACGACATTGAACTAACAGCTGTGTTAGTTGCCCTGAAAATCAAAGGTGAAACGGCGCAAGAGATTGCCGGAGCAGCCAATGCAATGCGCAGCAATGCACAGCCCTTTAACACACAAGGTTTGCGCTGTGTTGATAGCTGTGGCACAGGAGGAGATGGTGCCAATACCATTAACGTCAGTACCACTGCGGCAATTGTGGGTGCCGCTTGCGGTCTGAATGTGGTTAAACATGGCAACCGCAGTGTATCAAGTAAATCGGGTTCGGCCGATTTACTGGCGGCACTTGGCATCAACCTAAATATGAGCAGCGATGCAGCCAGCCGGTGTTTAGCTCAAACTGGTTTTACGTTTTTATTTGCGCCTAATTATCACCAAGGTACGAAACATGCCATGCCAGTTAGAACCACTTTAAAAACACGCACTATTTTTAATATTCTAGGTCCACTTGCAAACCCTGCAGCCCCCCAAACACAACTGCTGGGCGTATATGATCCACAGCTATGCACACCAATGGCAGAAACATTAAAAGCGCTAGGTACTGAACGCGCAATGGTGGTACATGGTGCAGGCACCGACGAAATTGCCTTACATGGTGAAACCTTAGTGACTGAGCTTAACCATGGCAAGCTGACACACTACACGCTCAGCGCGCAAGACTTTGGTCTTGAAAACTATTCGCTTGCCGACATAGCCGGAGATACGCCAGAGTATAATGCACAAGCCAGTATTGATATTTTAAAAGGCCAAGGCAATGCAGCTCACAACGCTGCAATAGCAGCGAATGTTGCAGCATTACTGGTGATGGAACAAAAAGCAGATAGCTTTAAAGCTGCCACGCAGCACGTACTGGAACTGCTTAGTTCAGGCATTGCCTATGAAAAACTAGCACAGATCGTAGAGGTAAGTAATCATGGCTAATGTGCTCGACAAAATTGTCGCCGATAAACAAATAGAACTACAAAAACGCAAAGCAAGTTTTCCACTGGCGTCGTTCAAAGATAAAGTGCAACCTACAACCCGTGACTTTTATGGTGCGCTGGCAAAACCCGGCACGCAATTTATTTTAGAATGTAAAAAGGCCTCTCCGTCTAAAGGGTTGATCAGAGCACATTTTGATCTAGATGAGATCACCAGTGTATACAAACGCTATGCCAGTTGTATCAGCGTTCTGACTGACGAGAAGTACTTTCAAGGTAGTTTTGACTACTTAAGTTATGTGCGACAAAAAGTAGAACAACCGCTGATCTGTAAAGACTTTTTTATTGATGAATACCAAGTTTACTTGGCTCGCCTAAACGGTGGTGATGCCATTTTGCTTATGCTATCTGTCCTTGATGATCAGCAATACCTTGCTTTAGCAGACGTTGCAAAATCTTTAAACATGGCCGTGTTAACTGAGGTAAGTAACGAGCCCGAGGTTGAGCGAGCTCTTAAACTAAATGCACAAATTATCGGTATTAATAACCGTAATCTCAGAGATTTAAGTACTGACTTGGCCACAACCGAGCGACTTCGCACGTTAATTCCCAATGATAAAGTGGTCATTTCTGAATCAGGTATTTACACCCATCAGGATGTAAAACGACTCGCGCCGTTATGCAGTGGCTTTTTGGTGGGCAGTTCGCTTATGGCTGAGCAAAACTTGGATACAGCTTGTCGTAAGCTTATTCTGGGCGAAAACAAAGTATGCGGGCTTACCCGCTGCCAAGATGCACAAGCGGCTTACGAAGCTGGCGCCCTCTATGGCGGGTTAATTTTTTATCCTAAATCACAGCGTTATGTCGATTTAGACTGCGCCAAAGCCATTGTCGATAGTGCACCGCTTAGTTATGTTGGGGTATTTGTCAACGCCGATGAAGAACAAGTGGCAGAATATGCGCAAACGCTAAAGCTAACCGCAGTACAATTACACGGCCAAGAAAATGAAGATTATATAGCAAGCCTAAGAAATAGACTGCCTGTTAACTGCCAGATCTGGAAAGCACAGGGCGTCAGCGATACGCTGCCCAATCCAGTCAAAGGGGTTGATAAACACCTATACGATACCAAAACCGACGCTGGCTTCGGTGGTACGGGTCAGTCATTTGATTGGCAATTATTGTCTGAGCAAGTTGCCAATAACTTTATGCTTGCAGGTGGGCTTAATCCAGATAACGTCGCAGCCGCCGCACAGCTGGGTGCTCAAGGGTTAGATTTAAATTCAGGGGTTGAACTTAGCCCCGGTAAAAAGTGTCATGACAAAATTCAGCACGCTTTTACAAACATTAGAAATTATTGAGGTGGAAATGAACAACGCAGCATATTTTGGTGACTTTGGGGGCATGTTTGTCCCTGAGTTACTGGTCCCTGCGCTCAAACAACTTGAGCAAGAGTTTAATAAAGCGCAAAAAGACCCTGAGTTTTTACAGGAGTTTCAAAAGCTACTAAACGAATACGCGGGTCGTCCAACGCCTTTAACTTTAACGCGTAACTTAGTAAAAAACCCCAAGGTAAAGCTATATCTAAAACGTGAAGACTTGCTCCATGGTGGTGCGCATAAAACTAACCAAGTTTTGGGACAAGCGTTACTAACAAAGCGCATGGGTAAGAACGAGGTCATTGCAGAGACCGGCGCTGGTCAGCATGGTGTTGCCACAGCATTAGCTTGCGCTTTATTGGGTTTAAAGTGTCGTGTTTATATGGGTGCAAAAGACGTTGAGCGCCAACAACCCAATGTGTTTAGAATGCGTTTGATGGGCGCCGAAGTTATACCTGTCACAGCAGGTTCTGGCACACTAAAAGATGCGGTAAACGAGGCAATGCGCGATTGGTCAGCGAATTATAAAACTGCCCACTATCTACTAGGCACTGCCGCTGGCCCTCACCCATTCCCAACGGTTGTACGTGAATTCCAAAAAATGATTGGCGAAGAGGCAAAACAGCAAGTATTAGAAGCTGAAGGTCGCTTACCCGATGTGGTTATGGCCTGTGTTGGTGGCGGTTCAAATGCCATTGGTATGTTTAGTGATTTTATCGATGAGCCAAGTGTTAAGCTTGTTGGCATTGAGCCTGCTGGTAAAGGCTTGGATACGCAAGAGCATGGTGCGGCACTTTGTAAAGGCAGTAAAGGCATACTGCACGGCGCTTATACCTACATCATGCAAAATAGTGACGGGCAAATTGAAGAGTCTTATTCGGTGTCTGCAGGTCTGGATTACCCTGCTGTTGGGCCACAACACGCGTTTTTACACGAAAGTGGTCGTGCGCAATATGTAGCTATAACAGATACTGAGGCCTTGAACGCGTTTCAATCTTTGGCTAAAAACGAAGGCATTATTCCTGCACTTGAGTCAAGTCATGCCCTTGCATATGCGCTCAAATATGCTGAGCAACAAAATGAAGACACCATTATTGTGGTCAATCTAAGTGGCCGTGGCGATAAGGACTTAACCCATGTACATCAAGTTTTAAATGAGCGAGGAGAACTTTAATGAGCCGCTATGCCCAAACATTTAATGCCTTGGCTGAGCAAGATCAAGGGGCGTTTGTACCATTTGTCACTATTGGCGATCCTAACAAAGCGTTAAGCTTAGATATCATTAAAAGCTTGATAGACGGCGGTGCAGATGCCTTAGAGCTAGGTATTCCTTTCTCAGATCCCATTGCTGATGGCCCAGTTATCCAAGCTGCGAATATCCGCGCGCTTGAGCAACATATCAATACACAAGATTGCTTTGATATTATTAAACAGGTACGCCAGTACAATAATGACATTCCAATCGGCTTGTTACTGTACTCTAACCTTATTTTTGCCAAAGGCATTGAGACGTTTTATCAGCAAGCCAAAGAAGCTGGTGTCGACTCTATCTTGGTTGCAGACGTGCCTTTACATGAATCAAAACTGTTTCGTCGCGCAGCGCAAAATGTTGGTATCGAACCTATTTTTATCGCCACGCCTAATGCTAGTGATGACACGCTGAGGGAATGTGCAAGCTACGGTCGTGGCTACACTTATTTACTCTCTAGAGCCGGCGTAACAGGCACAGAAACAAGTGCGCAAATGCCCGCTGACTCGATGATCACCAAACTTAAAGAGTATCACGCAGCACCAGCACTGCTTGGCTTTGGTATATCCACACCCGAGCACGTTAAAGCAGCATTAGACTCTGGAGCAGCTGGCGCTATCAGTGGCTCTGCTGTTGTTAAAATTATTGAGCAGCACTTGGATAGTCCAAGTACGATGCTCAATGAACTCAAACAGTTTGTTAGCACAATGAAAGCGGCAACACTGCGCTAATCATACTTACGCTAGGGCGTCTTTGAGCGCCTTAGCGGCTTTAAACTGCACCTTATTTGCCCCTTCAATGATAATGGTTTCTCCGGTTTTTGGATTACGCCCAGCTTTAGCTGGATGATAGCTCAAAGCAAAAGTACCTAATCCAGCAATCGGCATCTGATCTCCTTCAGCCAAACGTTTTTTTATTACTGCTAACAATGCATTTAGTGCTGCTTGTGAGTCTTTCTTTGTTAGCGCACTGTGTGCTGACATCGTGGTTATCAATTCAGATTTGTTCATACTACTCTCATTCTGGATTGCTTAATAATGCAGCAAAACTCGCTGCACAAACATAAAAGCCGCTGAGGCTAAGGACTTAGCAACACAATGTCAATCTTGAACTTCGCTAAGGAACTTGGTAAAAACGAGTCATTATAATTAAATAGGTGAGCTTAATGGCCACATTGCTTGAATACCTTCCTCTGATCTTATTTTTCGCGGTTTACAAATTTGTAGATATCTATTGGGCTACTGGCGTTTTAATCGCCTCTTCAGTTATTCAACTTGCATATCATTATTTTCACAGCGGCAAAATCGCAACAAGGCACTGGGTATTTTTTGCCATCGCCCTAGTTTTGGGTGGAATGACAATTTTATTCCAAGATGAGCACTTTATTATGTGGAAAGCGACAGTGATATATGCCCTATTGTCACTGTCTTTGTTGGTCTCACGTTACTTTTTTAAAAAGAACCTGGTAGAAAAGGCGTTGTTAGGCCTGCTCAAATCAGTTAATGAAAAAGAGCAAGGTAAAAGCTCTGAACTCGATGTGCCGTTACCTAAATCAGTATGTGAGCAACTTAATATTATGTGGATGATCTTACTGGCTTTTATTTCAGCACTTAACTTGTATGTTGCGTACAACTTTTCACTAGATACTTGGGTGAATTTTAAAGTATTTGGCTTAATGGGAATAACCTTCGTGGCTATTTTAATAACCATGGCAAGGATTTATAAGTATCTTCCCGATGACAACTAAGTCGCGCTAGATAAAGAGCGTAATAAGTTCATCAAAGAGCCACAATGTCTAAATAATGTCACTTTCAAGGGCATTTTTACTGCTATAGTTTTTTTAAACTAAGTTAAAAAAGAGCATGCCCTTGAACGCAAGTCAATACCGCTGGTGTGAACTACTTTTAATCTTTTTTTGTTTGCCAACCTTGGCTTACATTTTCCGTGATCATCTCGCTAACTGGCTTTTCCCTGCATTAATTACTTTGATGATCATATGCAGCTTCCTACTACTTAGCGACCCCCATTTTAAACGCTTTCGACTCACAAGCTTAGGTCAGTTCTCTACAATTAAACGTCGACTATTCACCACCTTCTTCGTCGGCGCTTTGTTCTCAGCGATGTTATATGGCTTATTTAATCAAGAAAATTGGTTTGCACTGCCCCTTAATTCCACCACACAGTGGCTGTATTTACTCATCGCCTACCCGATACTCTCGGTGTTGCCTCAAGAGCTTATTTTTAGGAGTTATTTTTTCCATCGATACAAACGTATACTGCCTAAAAAAAGTACAAGAATCGTACTCAGTGCAGCAGTATTCGCGCTAGCCCATTGCGTTTACGATAACTGGGTAGCAATTGCATTGTCATTTGCAGGCGGCCTACTATTTTCGTATACCTATGCGCATAGCCGTTCATTGATGGTGTGTGTGCTTGAACACAGCTTATGGGGATTATGGATATTTACCTTAGGAATGGGTCAATACCTTGATTCTGGCATGACTTTTTAGCAAAACGCCGAGGCTAGGCTCGGCGTTGTGGTTATTTGGCTGAGTTTTGCTTAGAAGCCAAATATACTAAATGCAAAGAATTTAGTTGCAACGGTATTGATAAAAATAACCAATAAAACCACTGGGATAAAAGTAGATAGTGAAAAGTTCACGTACTTCTCACCAAAGCTGCCTTTATATTTTTCACAGCCTTGCTCTAGCTCTGCATTTAAGTTTGACTTTTTCCAGCGATAAATCACGAATAAACAAACCATCAAACCATTTAACGGCAAGATAGTGTCGTAGAATACGTCATAAACCAGGTCAAACATACTCTTGTCTGCGCCACCATAGCTAACAAACTTGGTTAACCAATCAACCATACCAAATGACATGGTACATAGCACGGTCAACAAACCTGTTGTAGCGGCTAAGATCAAGAGTGCTTTTTTACGACTGATGCATTTTTCTTCCATCAATGCAGCCGTTGGTACTTCCACGATTGACACCAAAGAGGTGATTGCAGCAAAAAATACCAGTAAGAAGAAAACAAATGCAACGATAGATGCACCTACGTAACCGATATCCGTTTGTAGCGCCAATAATATTTTTGGTAAAAATTCAAAAATCATCGACACTGATGACTCAGATAACTCATCAGTATTGGTTGCAGGGTTAAAGCTAAATATTGCAGGTAGAACCATCAGACCTGCGATAAAAGCCACTAAAGAGTCGGTGATAGCCACCATCTTTGCGCCACCTACAATATCGTCATTCTTTGAAATATAAGAGGCATAGGTCATTAAAATCCCCATCCCTAAAGACAGTGAAAAGAATGCTTGCGATAACGCGCCGTTAAGCACGCTGGCGTCCATTTTTGAAAAATCAGGAACGATGTAATAACGTACCCCAGCCATTGCATTATCTAGTGTCAGTACATACACAACTAAGCCAATCAGCAGCACAAATAACGAAGGCATTAAAAACTTAGCAGCTTTCTCAATCCCTTCTTTTACGCCACCAACTAAAATCAAGTTAACAATCACACCAACCAACAACATGTACCAAAAGACACTGCTTTGATTTATAAATTGTCCAAAGTGGCTTGGGTTTGCCAATGCATCTAGATTACCCATCGCCGTTTGTGCCAAATAACCGAAGATCCAAACGGTGATAACCATGTAAAATACAGCTATCATAAATGGCGTCAGGACGGCTAAAGCACCGGCAATAGACCAACGCTTATCACCACCAGAAAGTGCCTTATAAGCACCATAAGGGTCTTTTTGCGCTTTTCTGCCCATTGCCATTTCCGCCATCATTACTGGCAAACAAATAAATGCAACAAATAAGGCATACACTATTAAAAAAGCGCCACCACCATTTTTTGTAGCTGAAACAGGAAAACCGACCAAGTTACCTATACCAACCGCTGATCCGGCAGCGGCAAGTATAAAACCTAGTCGAGAGCTAAAATGCTCACGATTTGCACTCATGTGGAAAACCTTATTATTATTTTTTATAAATATCCGAGCGACTCTACCAGCCTTGGCGTGGGCTTTTCAAGTCTTTAAGGACAAAGCAGGCAACAAATAGCCTTGAGGATTTACAATATAGAGTAAAGCAGACTAATATAAGCACTTATTTTGTTTTAACATTGAACCTTTCTCTATGCTTTATATGATTTATTCTACAGATGTAGAAAACTCTTTAGAAAAACGCCTAGCAACACGCCCTGCACACCTTGCCCGTTTAACAGAATTAAAAGAACAAAATCGTTTGTTTGCAGCAGGTCCGTTACCAGCCATAGATAGTGAAGACCCCGGTCTTGCAGGATTTACAGGCTCACTCGTCATTGCAGAATTTGCATCTTTGGAGCAAGCTCAAGCTTGGGCTAATGCTGATCCTTATATCGAAGCTGGCGTATACGCTAACAGCATTGTTAAACCATATAAAAGAGTACTCCCTTAGATTCAGTTTTGGTTAATTCCCCCTGTCGTAGGATTTGCACAAGAAGTTAAGCAATCCAAACCGTGGAGCTTAGTAAAATGCGATTGTCAGTTTGTTTTCTAATTTTTGTCTGCCTGTGTTGCACTCAAATCGTGAATGCAACCGATGCAGGAAAAAATATAGATAAAAAACAAGCCATTGAACTAGCGCTCGCTCAGTATCAAGGGCGAACACTTAAGATCACTGAACAAAGTGACAGTTTCGTAGTCAGAATTTTACAAACCGACGGCCGCGTTATTGACATTCATGTTGATAAAAAAACCGGAGCTGTTACAAAGGATTAAAAATGCGAATTTTAGTAATCGAAGACGATATTCAACTTGCCGAAAACCTACGCAGTGCATTAGAAAAAGAAAGATACAGTATTGATTTATGCCACGATGGTGAATCTGGATTATTTCATATCACTGAATACCCACTAGATATGGCAGTGATCGATTTAGGTCTACCAAAGTTAGATGGTATTGAGCTTATACGCCAAGCACGTGCCGCCGGTGTTAAAATACCAATCTTGATTTTAACTGCGCGAGATCGTTGGCAAGACAAAGTTGAGGGTTTAGATGCGGGTGCAGATGACTACCTAACTAAACCATTTCATGTTGAAGAGCTCATCGCGCGCTGTAATGCACTTATTCGCAGAAGCGCGGGCCAAGCCAACCCTGAAATTAGCATTGGACCTATTAAGATCCATACTCGCTCGCAGCAGGTTTGGGTTAACGAGCAAGAGTTATCATTGACTGCGTACGAATACAAAGTACTTGAATATATGATGGTTAATCCTCAAAAAGTGATCTCAAAATCAGAGTTAACTGAGCATATTTACGACCAAGATTTTGATTTAGATTCAAACGTTATTGAAGTGTTTGTTTTAAGACTGCGCAAAAAGCTCGACCCTGATGGCAGTTTAAACCCAGTTGAAACACTACGTGGTAGAGGATACAGGTTTAAAACTCAGTGGTAAAAGCAGCCGAAATCTCCCTTAAAATAAGACAAGGATTTATCCTTGTCTTTGTGCTTATAGTCGCACTACCCGCTTTATTTTTCGCAATTGGCCGCGCTTATCATGCCTCTTTAGTGGAAGCGACCGAGAAAACCCTCGAGGCACATCTATACTCTTTGATCTCTGAAGTAGAGTTTGTAGAAGATGGTTTAGAAATGCCACGCACAATTCTCGCTCCCGAATTAAATAGAATTAATTCCGATACTTTTGCACTTATCTATCAAGGCCAAGATTTAGTCTGGTACTCAGAGTCTGCCGTGAATCTATCAATTTCACCAATATTCGATGACCGCCAGGCCGGGGCCGCTGAGTTTAAATTAGTCGATTACGGTGCTGGACAATTCTGGCAATTAAGCTTGACCGTTATTTTAGGCAATGCTGACTTCTCTCAGCAGGCGCGCTTTATATTGCTAAAAGATAATAAGGCGCTGGTAAAATTGATGTCCGGCTTTAGAAATACCCTCATCAGTTGGACTTTGGTCATGGGCGTCATTATTGCGGCATTAATGGCGATTGGGTTTATTTGGAGTGCACGCCCACTGCAAAGGCTAGATAAAGAAATAAAGGCTGTTGAAGCTGGTCAAGTTGATAAAATCAGCGGCGACTACCCAAAAGAGCTGCTTACCATAAAGTCTGACCTTAACTTGCTGCTCGATTCACAGCGACGTCAAAAGGAGCGCTATCGCGCTTCGTTGAGTGACTTAGCGCACGCCCTTAAAACGCCTCTGGCGGTATTAAAATCTAGCGAATTAGCAAAAGATCTCGATGCGCAAGAACAGCTAGATAGAATTAATGCCATGATCGAACATCAATTAAAAAGGGCCGCAACAGGTGCCTCCGACACTTGGAAAAAGCAAACAAGAGTAAAACCAATTCTCGACTCAATTTTAAATGCCATGAAAAAGGTCTATCATGAAAAGGAGATAATTTTTAATTCGCAGTGCGATGACAAGATTGCTTTTTTAGGTGACAAAACCGACTTGATGGAAATTTTGGGCAATGTTATCGACAACGCATGTAAAGCGTGTAGTACACGTGTAGATATAAGTGTGCGTTTTGATAAATATAAAACGCTTCAGCTTGATATTGAAGACGATGGCCCAGGAATACCAGTGCATCAACGCTCGGAATTGCTAAAAAGAGGTAGTCGTTTGGATACGTACGAAGCTGGTCACGGCGTCGGGATGGCGATTGTGTCAGACTTAGTTAACTCTTACCACGGTAATATTGAGATAGGAAGCTCTAAGTTTGCAGGTGCCAGGTTTTTAATTGAATTCAATTATGACAAAAATTAGTGTTTCGTTTGTTTGCTTAATGCCGCTAGCTGCGATTGCAAACACACCAGAGATCACCCTTTCTGACTGCTCTTCCTTAGAGAGTTACCTTCCTGCTGAGTCAAAAGTGTATATCAAATGTCTAGATAGCAATATCGACGTGCTACGCAGGCATCAACAAAGCTGGATAAACAAACTTTTACACGATATTGAGCTGATACAAGAGCAAACTGGTAACACACAGTTAATGACCATAATTAAAAGAAGCATTGTTTATCATGAGCAGTATGCTGAAGATACCTGTAAATGGCGCTATTTGTATACGCTACCTAACTCTATTAGAGCGTCGGCAGCGCACAAAAAATGCACCATTAGGCTACTGCGTAAACACATTGAAGACTTGCAACATCCCTACTAAGTCTGATTACTCTTCGCTGCTGCCTAACATGGTTGCTAGCCAGCGGCCATCTTCACTGTTTTCTAGTGCTATTTTTACCACCATTGTCAAAGGAACTGACAACAACATACCCACTGTGCCTAGTAACCATCCCCAAAAAATCAATGACAGAAACACTACCAACGCTGATAGACCCAATCCTCTGCCCATATACTTAGGTTCTACGATATTACCCATAACGGTATTGATAGTGACGTAGCCTATGGCAACAATTCCTGCTATCAATGGCCCTTGCGTAAGAAGTGCTAACAGCACAGCGGGAATGGCCGCAATAATCGAACCGATATTTGGAATATAGTTAAGTAAAAAAGCGACCACGCCCCATAAGATGAAGTAGTCAATATCTAACAACCATAATAGTAACGAGGCACACAGACCCGTCCCTAACGAAACCATGGTTTTTATTGCAAGATAGGAATTGATGGACTCTAAAAATCTATCTATTTGTTTGATCTTCATTTCAGGGTCATCAAGCGCTAGGTGTACCTTATTGGTGATCGTTGGCGCTTCAAACAACATGAATACCACTGTAAGAATAATTAAAAATACGTTGGCCATAACACCACCAAACCCAGTAAGCATGGAAGATGCCATATCAATCATTTTGCCAGGGTCAAACAGCGAAATAATTTGCTGTTTATCAATCAAAATATTGTGCTGCGCGGCGGTATCGACGAGCCACAAAAACTTGCTTTGCAACTGCTCCCTATAGCTGGGCAATTGCTGGGAAAAGTCATTTACAGATTGCCCTACGAGCCCCGCTATACTTGTGCCAATGCCAAGCACAAGGCAAATAACGATAATAATGGCGATTCCTTTGGGAATATGAAAACGGGCGAAAAACTTTAATAGCGGATTACATATAATCGCAATGAATGCGGCCAATATGAAAGGCACAATAATGTCACTGGCAAGCTTCACTCCCGCTAACACGATGACCAGAGAAGCTAACACGACAAGGCTCTTATTTAGTCCAGATAATGACGACACACTATTTCCCTTATATTTTTTTACTGAGTTTAAAGCAATACCATACAAAATAAAACGCTATGATCTTTATTCGGTATTTTCCGTAAATTACCTACACTTAACAGATAAACTTTAATTGACTGAGTGTTTTGTATGAATATATTGGTGACTGGTGCAACGGGTTTAATTGGCGATAAGCTATGCCGATTTCTATATAATAAGCATCAAGTATGTGTGTTAACACGCAATGTGCCAAAAGCTCAGGGGCAGTTTAAAAACCGCGTAACCTGCACAGATACTTTAGATGATGTTGACTTCAACAATATTGATGCTGTCATCAATTTAGCCGGAGAGCCAATTGCGGATAAACGTTGGACCGAGCAACAAAAACAACAAATTCTCGACAGTCGTATCAATATTACGGCACAAATCGTTAATAAAATAGCGCAAGCGCAAACCCCTCCCCATACATTCATCTCAGGTAGTGCCGTTGGTTATTATGGCCGACAAAGTAATCATGTCCTCATAGACGAACGCTGGGAAAACCCAAATCAAGAGTTTAGCCACTCTTTATGTAAACAGTGGGAAGAGCTTGCATTAAGTGCTCAAAGTTCAAACACACGGGTTTGTATCTTACGAACTGGGATTGTTCTTAGCCAACACGGCGGCGCGCTGGGTAAAATGCTGTTACCTTTTAAACTCGGTTTAGGAGGTAAGCTTGCCAGCGGCGAACAAATGATGTCTTGGATCCATATCGATGACATGACTCACATCATTTTGTATCTGCTAAAGCACCATGAGTTAAGTGGGGTCTTTAACGCTACAGCACCAAACCCTGTCAGTAATCAAGATTTTACCAAAGCATTGTGTCATGCCCTCAACAGGCCAATGCTATTTCCTATGCCAGAAAAAATCTTGAGATTGCTCTTTGGAGAAATGGCAGATTTGCTTATTTTTGGACAAGCTGTTGTACCAAAGCGCTTGCAACGTGCTGGGTATCGCTTTAGGTTTAGTGACATTAATGACGCAATGACAAGCCTGATAGTTAGAGATAACTAACAGGCCTAAAAAGGATGCCTTAAAGCGCGACAATATTGGTAAAAAGAATGATGGTCAAAATAAGACAAATGACTATCAACAAGAGACTTAACCATCTACCATAGTGCATACCTTGCCATGACTGTCGCCATACGTATGTGGGTTTTATTGGTAATTCACGGTGTTGCCTAACTAGCTTTAAGCCATACATATAGGTACCTGAAATAGCTAACGCACTTAAAACACAACCAAAAATGAAGTACACAATTTTGCTAGAAATTCCGTAAAACGTACCGAAATGCAACGGGTCGGCCGCCTCAGAAATACGTACATGTAAAGACTGTTCTTGCGCATAGCGCCGTGAAATATAGTCTCCGTTCAGCGGATTAAAAATCACGTTATTCGCCCTATCTCGCACCAACACAGTGTCGTTCTGCCCTTGAAAAATAAGGGTATTCCACCTCTTTGAAGGCATCAGAACCGCCTTTATTTGCATGTCATGGTAATCCTTTACACGCGCTAGTGTCTTATCAAATACGGCCTGACTGGGCATAATAGGGTCTTGCTGCCCCATTTGAATGTGATCTTGCTGCATTGGGAAATCTGCATCTAAACCCCAAAGTTCCGCCAAGTACCAAACACCAGTTACGCAAACAACCAATAACAGCCAACTGGACCATAAACCAAACAATCGGTGGCAATCATTCCAAAAAACTTTGCGATTTTGTGTGCGAGGTTTCCTAAAAAAGTTCTTCCACCACTTGGGAAACATAAAAAAGCCAGAAACAAGCGAAAAGAACATCAATAAACCCATAACACCAACAATTGATGTCCCGTATATGGTTGGCATCATAAGGTGGCGATGAGCCATCCTAAAAAACCGCTGCCAATTATACCAGCGGCCATCCCCTTGATATGCTCCCGTAATTGGATGGTAATATTCTCGATGCCTCATCCCTTGCTCATCCACGGTGATCACTTCAACAGCAAACCAGTCATCAATGGGCGAATGAATACTCTGAATAGAATTAGTGCGCTGGTGTGCATTTGCTGCTTTATATACTGCTGACCAGTTCACATTAGATGAATCCACAGCGGGTAAAACTCGCTTACTAGAATTAGCTAACCAATCTATTTCATGGGAAATAACCGCCAAAGTGCCTGTTACTAATATAAAGCAAATCAGGATTGAGAGTTTAATACCGGCTAAACTATGCCATTTGTACCAAGATTTTTTGTTCATTGTATCGTTACATCTGCATTTAAAACGTTAAGACCCCAATAAATGGGGTCTCAATATTTAGTCTTGCTGATTAAAGCGTGTAGCTTACTTGCAACACTATGCTTCGAGGTTCACCAGGGAAATGGCCATTTCGTTTATTAAACCCACTTGTTGCATACTCTTTATCAAAGATATTTTTAAGATTAAGTTGAATCTCAAAATTCTCGATTTGCGTTTGCCAACTCGCATCCCAAGTTACGTATGATTTTACCGTTTGACCACTTAAACTCACTCGCTCATCTACATAGTCAAAGCCAAGTGAAATTGAAGAATTGAGGTTAGGTAACGCATATCGCGCCCACATACCCAAGGTATGGTCTGGCGCATTTGCGAATTCATCACCAACCGTATTAGCAATATCAACTGGGTTACCACCTGTGATGGTGGCATCGTTGTATGCGTAGTTAATCGTCCCCGTTAAATGCTCTGTAATATCGCCAATAACATCGATTTCAATACCTTTACTGGTAACTTCGCCAATTTGTAACTGTTCAGGTAAACCACTACCTTCAACGTAATTTGGGTTACTCACCGCCACATCATCTTTAACAATATGATAGGTTGAAAATGTGGTTGTTAAGCTGCCGTCTAGCCAAATATTCTTAATGCCAAATTCATGCTGCGCACTCGACTCTGGGCCAAATATTTCACCTGATTCAGGTTGTTGACTCAATGACTGCGGGCTAAAGCCTTCTGATCTATTAACGAATAGCGACATATTCTCGTTCGGCTGATAAATTGCACCAACGCGAGGACTCAACTTGTTGTCACTGACTTTCTTTGTCCCTTGTTTGTCTTCAAAACTATCATAACGAAGGCCAGCAATTGCAATCCATTGTTCACTCAAACGTATTTGATCTTGCACATACACACCTTGGCGTTGGCTCTGAGTCTTTTGAAGCGCCGCGTTAATACGCATGTACTTACTTGTGTCAGCACCATACACAGGGTTTACAATATCAAGTGTAGGAACATGATTCTCTCGATTAAACATATCTTGAGGATTTGTATAATTTTTAGGATTAAGCGTTCTTGTTAAGTCACTTACCTTGTTCTCAAAGTCTTGATCAGCCTTGGCATAGTCAGCGCCAAATAAGAACATATGCTCAACGCCTGCAAACGTTGTCTCATAGACAAAGTCTGTTGTTACGCTCCATTCATCACTGCTTCGCTCTTGATCTCTAAATTGACGCATCATCGCCGTGTCTTGCGTTGCAAAGCCCAACATATCTAATACAGGCAGATACTGCTCTTTTTTCGCCTCAGATAAATCTCCAATTAAACCTAAATTCTCATGATATTGTTGAGTGCGCTCATTACTAAAACCACGAATGACGGTAGTATTGGTTAAGTTATTGGCTAAATCAAAATTGGCAGTCAATTGATATACGTCAGCTTTCAAATCTTGGAAATCAGACTTTTCATTGGCATTGTAGCTGATGTCAGTTAAAAAGTGGCCGTTATCATCAACCGGAACACCACGTAAGCGATGGCCAACTAATGATTGGTCTATATGATCATATTGAAATATTAATTCAGTTTTATCATTGGCATACCAGGTTAGGCCCGCTGACAACAAGGTGTTTGTTTCTTCAGCGTTGTTGCGATAGCTATTTTTATCTTGGTGAAAACCTGCGACTCGATAAGCAAGTGTATTTTCACTGAGCGTACCAGTCGTTTCAACGTGGCCACCTAATAGTTCATCATTGCCTGTAAAAAGTGCTACTTGTGCGCTTTGTTCGAACTTTGGTTTCTTAGTTACATAATTGAGTAATCCACCTGGTTGACCTGCGCCATAAAGCATACCTGTTGGCCCTTTTAGCACTTCAACGCGCTCAACATTAAATAGTTGTGGAATAGAAAAGCCTGAGAATGGGTCGCCCTGTACACCGTCATACCTTACTTGGTCTTGTCTAAAACCACGGGCTGTTACACCTGAATAGCTAAATTGAGTAACACCCGAAATAGAACGGTAAAGATCGGTTGTTTGACGCGCAGCTTGGTCTTGAATTAATTGTTTACTCAACACCTGCACAGATTGTGGAAGGTCCATATAATCTGTTGGTGTTTTCGTAGCCATCGTCGCTTGTTCAACAAAATAAAATTGAGCAGCACGGCCTTTAACTGTAATTACTTCAATATCGCTCTGTTGCGCTACAGACAAGGCTGGTGACAAGGCCGAAGCGACAGCCATAACAATAATCGATTTTTTAAACAAAGCAGTTGTGTAAGGTTGTTTCACAAAGCACTCCTAATGCGGTCAAAGAGACAATAAAAATGTTTACCAATACGTTTACTATTGTGCGTTCAGCCAACTAAAGAGCCTGTTAACGGAACACATTTGATAATGATATATATTCGTATTTATTATTTAGTTTTGCGCATGTTAATGAAAACAGTTTTCATTTGCAAATAATTTTGCGGAACTTTGCAGTAATTAATTTATTCATAACTCTGGCGAGGTTTCTGATATATCTGCTTGTATTACAAGAAAGTAGCATTCGACCACTGGATTATTAACTTTTTTCAATCAAACGCTCCTGAACAAAAGAATGTCAACACCTAAAAACAACGGCTCCTCAACGTAGTGCCACAACCCTATAAAACGGCAATAAAGGTACAAACACACAACTATAAATAGAAACTATTATCATTTAGATTGTTGCTATCTTGTTTTTTTCCTTTATCATACCCCACTCTATCTCGCTGCTATTGCCTTAAATAGCGAACAGCGATTTGTCATAGTTTTTTTAGGGAATTCGCCATGCCAAGTAACCCTTTGACTTTTAAGTCAATTTCTGTAGACCATACTTTCCATTCATCTGGTTTGCCTGTACTCGTTCAGCCTATTAATAGCCCAATTTGGCAAGATTGTATCGATGACATACAGCAACTTGTTGAACAGCTGTTGCATATTCAAGGAGGGCTCTTGTTTAGAGGCTTTAGTGTAAATGGCGCTGATGACTTTAATGCCTTTGCACGTTCATTTGGGCATGATTTGTTGAATTATGACTATGCTTCTACTCCGCGAAATGAAGTGACCAGTGGTGTTTATACCTCTACTGAATATCCAGCTCATCAGGTGATCCCATTACACAATGAACAGGCTTATACCTTGAGTTGGCCATTAAAGATTTGGTTTCATTGCGAAATCGCGCCAGAAAAAGATGGTGAGACCCCTATTGCCGATAGTCGACGAGTATACGACAACATTGCCCCCGCCATTCGTGCACGTTTTGCAGAGCATGGCCTGTTATATGTCCGAAATTACGGTAATGGCCTAGACCTGTCTTGGCAGCAAGCTTTCGGCACATCAGACAAAACGCAAGTTGAGGCATTTTGTGCCAAGAACCATATTGAATGTATATGGAAAGAAGATGGAGAACTGCAAACAAGGCAAATATGCCAAGCGGTTTCAACTCACCCAAGCACCCACGAAAAGGTTTGGTTCAATCAAGCTCATCTATTTCATGTCTCCAATCTAGATGAACATATCAAAGAAACACTCATTTCGATTGTTGGTGAAGAAAACCTCCCAAGAAACGTCTATTACGGCGATGGCAGCCCTATCAAAGATGAAGATCTGCAGCATATTCGACAAGTCCTTAGCCAGTGTCAAGTCAGCTTTCCTTGGCAAAAAGGCGACATCATGATGCTCGACAATATGCTTGCCGCGCACGGTCGAAGTACTTTCAGCGGTGATAGAAAAGTCATTGTAGCCATGGCACAAGGCTATAGCGAACAACGCTAAATCAACACTCGCACCTAAAAAACCATATTACAACCAGACTTAAAAGAGTAAAGAACATGAAAGGTCATTTTGGTAACTGGCAACAAGTACTAGAGCACCACGCACAAACTATTCCCAATCATATTGCACTGGCTAAGTATCAAGGTAGCGATAATCAAGCGCTCAGCTACTCTCAACTGGCACAGCGCGCTAAAGCGCTCGCTTACACGCTTTCACAACACAATAAGTTTGGCGATAGAGTTATGCTTCTGATACCAAATGGTATTGATTATGTTGTCGCATTTTTTGCTTGTATTTACGCTGGCGTAATTGCTGTACCGATTTACCCTGCTCGTCGCAAAGCACGTGATTGGCGAAGACTAAATAGTATTGTTCAAGACTGCCAACCTAATACCCTTATATGCTTAAGCGACGATAGCGAAGCGACAAAAGATTGGTGCGAAGCGCACGATTTAAATATTAATACTATCTTTGCAGATCAGTTAAATATTAACGATGCCACTTTGTGGCAGGCCGAAAATATCGATACCCACGATATTGCCTATTTACAATACAGCTCAGGCTCTACAGGGCAGCCAAAAGGCGTAATGTTGTCGCATCACAACTTGCTTTGTAACACTGGCCTGATTATTGATAGTTTTGAAATGTGTCAATCTGATACCTTAATCAATTGGTTACCGCTGTACCACGATATGGGCTGTGTTGGCGCCACTTTATCACCTCTCAGAGCGGGTGCAACCATATACTTCTTAGCGTCAGCAAAAGTTGCACAAAACCCCTATATTCTGCTGCAGGCCATCACTGACCTTAAAGCAACCATAACAGCAGCACCTAACTTCATCTTCGATTTAGCGACCGAAAAAGTAACAGAGTCACAAAAATCATCGCTTGAGCTTTCCTCATTGCGCGTTTTCGTCAATGGTGCAGAGCCGATTAATGCACAAACGCTTGAAAAGTTTTATGATAATTTTCATAGCGCAGGACTATCGAAGACAGCGGTTAAACCTTGCTATGGCATGGCCGAAGCATGCTTGCTCGTTACTGCAACGCCCATCAATCATTCGTTTAAGCTACTGAGTGTTGATAGTCAGGCGCTCAGCGTTGATAAAGTAAAAATAGCACCTTCAACAGGCAGAAACATCCCCAGTTCAGGCAAACTCATAACACAGATGCCGCTGCGCATAGTTGACCCAGCCACACGCCTCCCGCTTGCCGATGGGCAAATTGGTGAAATTATGTATAAAGGCGACAGCGTAACACGTGGCTACTGGCAAAAACCTGAGCTTAATGAACAAACATTCAATTTAAACATTGAAGGAGAGCCTGGTTTCATGGCAACCGGCGACCTTGGCTTTGTTGACCAACAACAGCTTTACGTGACTGGTCGTAAAAAAGAGATGCTGATTGTGCATGGTTGTAACTATTATCCTCAAGACATCGAGCATTCCTTATTATCACTGAGCAAACTACTGACCCCCCATGGCGCAGCGGTATTCGAAGTTACTCATGCCAATAACAGCAAAGAAATAGTCGTCGTTCAAGAATTAACCAGAGAGTCGATGAGGTTGCATGACTATGAACCTATCTTTAAACAAATAAGAGCCATCATCGCCCAAGAGCATGAGTTGAGAGTTACAGCGATTGTACTCATAAGGCCAGCCTCACTGAGCAAAACTAGCTCAGGGAAAATCCAGCGATTAGCCTGTAAACAAGCTTATATCAATGGCGAACTCAACGCGGTAGCGCAATGGCAACAGCCTGCCATTAGTGAAGTCAGCCTTGCACCACTGCACGCTTATGACAATAAAAGTATAGAAAACTGGGTAATACACTGGATCAGTCATCGATTATCGCAATCGATTGCCACACTATCCCCTTCTCAGCATCTCATGCAAATAGGCCTCGATTCCATCGATGCGATGTCACTCGTAAATGAGTTATCTAAACAACTCGCGTTGAGTATAAGAATTGAAAGTGTCTTAAGTTATCCGACCATTGAGCAACTAGCGACTTACTTAGCAGCACAGTATGCACAGAAAAACCAAACTGCAGCTAACGAAACCCCAACAGAAGGAGTGTTGTAAATGGCGCAAGCATTGCTTAAAGAATGTTGGCAAAAAGGGATAAAACTCAGTGCCGTCAATGGCAACTTGAGCTTTAAAGCCGACAAAGGAGTTATGACACCTCAGCTTATTGAACGCCTAAAAGCACATAAGCCACAGTTACTCTCATTATTACATGCGCAGCCAAATTATTATGATGCTCGTGCACTAAGCGCCAATGAACGGGCTTTGTGGTTTTTGTATCGTTTACGTCCGCAAAGTGTTGCCTACAACATGGCGTATGCAATTGAGTTAAATGAGGTTTATACCACAGAGCAAGTCAATACTGCGTTTGCGCAGCTATGCGCGATTCATCCAGTGCTTGCATTAAATTACGGTGAGCGTGATGGTGAGCCTGTACAGTGGCTCAATGAGTTTAAGCCTGCCAAAGCTGACTTTTATGATTTTGAGAATATCAACAAAGCACAACTCAATGATTGGCTTGAGCAACAAGCAGATACATTGCTTGCGCCGGATCAACACAAAACTTGCCATATCGCATTAGCACATAATCATATCTGCGGAACACCCAATGAAATACAATGTTTTGTAAGCTTAACTATCCATCACATTGCAGCAGACTTTATCTCTTTTGATATTATTCGTAGAGATTTCATTCGCTTACTAAGTGGAAAAACCACAACCCAGCGAAATTATCCTAGTCACTCTTACCAAAAGTGGAGTGAACGCCAAGCGACGACTTTAGATGACACTCATAAACAGTTTTGGTTAGACTCGTTAGCTTCAATCTCGCCTTTGAATCTACCCACTGACTTTGCTTATCAAGCCAACATGGACTCGGCAGGAAAAGAGCTATACAGCACAACGTCACGTGAGTTTGCCAGCAAGCTAAAAGCATTTTGCCGCGCGAATAATATCACACCATATATTTGGTGGTTAGCGGCGTTTGAATGGTTTATGGCGCGCTTATCAGGACAAACTCAATTTGTCATCGGTACCCCCAGTGCCGGTCGCCTAACTCCTGAAGATGCCGAAATTGTTGGCTATACAGTAAACCCATTAGCCCTCAACTGCAAAATTGACCCATCTGAGCGTTTTGAACAATTCTTAATGAACGTCAAAGCGCAGAGCACTGAGGCGCTAAAACACCAACAATATCCATTCGCAAAGCTAGTTGACCAACTAGATATCGATAGAGAATCTCAGCGAAGTCCTGTATTTCAGCATATGTTTACGCTCAACAGCACCCATGTTGATCACTGGGTTGACGAGCAAATAAAGCAAGAGCTGTTGGCTGAGCAGCGTGGTGCAGCCCATGAATTAAATCTTGTTGTCGTCGATCACAACGAGACATTCACATGTAAGTGGCGCTTTAACAACAGTTTATATAAGCAGCAAACGGTTGAAACCTTTCAAGCCATGTTTATGCATTGGGTTGAACAGCTGCTCAACGATGCAGCAATCACCTATTGCAACTTACAGAGCTGCCCTTGTTCACTTGCAGCAAAATTAACGGCTGTAAAAAATAAGCCAATTAACAATACCGCTTGGCAAGCGTTCGTTACTCAAGTTGAGCAAACACCTCACCATATTGCGCTCAGTGAGCAAGAACATCAAGTTGACTATATACAGCTAAACGCGCTCGTTGAGCGAGCTTGCATTACACTAAGCAAACACGGCTTTGGCCAAGGTGATAGGCTAGGTATTACACTCGAAAGAAGCCGCGCACAAGTTATCGCAATGCTGGCAAGTTGGAAATTAGGCGGCTCATTCTTAGTACTTGATCCGCAGTGGCCAGCTGAACGTGTCGATTACATTGTGCAAGACGCCAGTCTAAAGTTACTTGTCGACGACAATCCTCACCCAGGTAAGGATACATACCTTACCTATCTAAGTGGTGAGCAGTTAACACACATTGATACCACAAATTATCCATTGGTTGCACAGCCTCAGGTAAGTCCTCAAGATGAAGCGTATCTGATTTACACATCAGGCTCGACGGGCCAACCTAAAGCGGTCCAGCTCACCCACAGCAACTTGGTACATTATGTCAATGCCCTAAGCCACGCAATACCTTTAAGCCAAACGGCAAGCATGACCAGTTTGTCTAAACATAGTGCGGATTTAGGTTATACCGCTCTTTTTGGCGCGCTGTTGACTGGTCGAGAATATCGCATCTTAAACGAGCATCTTGCATTAGACAGCCAAGCATTGGTAAATGAACTCAAACAGTATCCTATAGATTGTTTGAAAATCGTACCGTCGCACTTTTATGGTTTATTACAAGCTGAGTCAAATGCAGCGCTACTTCCTTCTCAAGCCCTGATATTTGGTGGCGAAGCATTAACGCAACAAGTTATTGCAGCGGTTAAAGATTATGCGCCTTCACTTGAGATATTTAATCACTATGGACCAACTGAAGCCACAATTGGTGCCCTAGTACACAAGGTGTCCGAGCATCCAGCTACAACCACTGCGCCTATTGGCTCGCCTCTACAAAACTACGACATAAAAGTCGTCGATGCGAGCGGCCAATTACAAGCTCTAGGCCTCGCTGGTGAACTGCATATTGGCGGACCGGCACTGGCAAATGGTTATTTAAATCAATGCCAGATGACTGATGAGAAATTTTATGAGCGACAAGGTCAGCGATGGTATCGCACTGGCGACAGCGTCGTAATCAATGACGGTTTGGTCTACTTCCTTGGTCGTAATGATGACCAAATAAAAATCCGTGGCTATCGTGTTGAATTAGGAGAAGTGGAAGCTGCTCTCAAACAACACATCGAACAAGCCGCTGTTGTGGCTTACAAAAATGACGATAATCAAACTCAGCTTATCGCATATGTGGTTGCTGATGAGCCACAGCAACAACAACTAAAAGAGCAGATAGCTTTATTACTTCCTCCTTATATGGTGCCTGCCCAATGGTATCGAGTAGAACAACTACCAAGGCTAGCAAATGGTAAAATTGACCGAAAATCGCTCATTCACGATGTTGCACAGCGCGAGACTGAATCACAACGAGCAACCGATGCACCGACTGCGTTATCTGATGAACATCTAAAACTTGAGCAGCAACTACTCGACATATGGCAATCTTTGCTGAACCGCCCTAACATCGGTGTGGAAGATGACTTTTTTAGTGTTGGTGGTGACTCAATCCTGGGCTTACAAGTCATTGCTCAAGCACGTAAACACAGTATTAACATCAAACCTCAGCAGCTATTTGAATACAAGACTATACGCAAGTTAGTCGCACAGCTGATTGAAGCCAACATACCAAAAGAGCAACAAGTTCTTCTAACGATTGTGCGAGAAACATTAAATAATCCTGATGTTCAAGCACATGATGACTTCTTTGCGGTTGGCGGTGATTCAATCTTGAGCCTACAGCTTGTTGCTAAAGCAAGAAAAGCGGGTATCCAACTACTGCCTAAAGATATCTTCACCCATAAGAGTGTTGCTAAACTCATGGTGCATTTGCAGCTTTCAAATCAGCCTGCTGCTAAGCAAACACCGCATAAGGAAAAACTCAGTGAAGCACCCTTTCCTTTAACACCAATTCAACATTGGTTTTTTGAGCAACGGCTTGCAAACCCCCACTATTGGAACCAATCAGTTCAGCTCAATATTCATAGCGAACTAAACTTTAATGCGTTGCAACAAGCTGCTGCACAAGTACTGCAAACTCATGCCGCGCTACGTTTGTCTTTTAGCAACTCAAATGGACAATGGCAGCAACAGTACAACCCATATCAACAAGCGTGGCTTGCAGATGCTGTTCAGCAAACAACGCAAGCAGCGTGTGAGGCAACATTTAAAACTTTCCAAAGCCAATTTAATTTGTCTCAAGCTCCACTGGTGAGATTTGTACACTTTAAGACCGATAACGTTTTGTTATGTACCGCACACCACCTTGTTGTTGACGCCCTCTCGTGGCAAGTGATTTTGGACGATTTGCTCAGCGCCTATCATGCTATCTGCCAAGGAACGTCTCACACACTACCTGATGTTCAGTATGAATTTGATCAATGGCAACGCTATCTGACTAAATTGTCGAGCGACCCAACTATTTTGAAGCAGCAAACCTATTGGCAGTCTCAATTACAGACATCTGCGCTATTTGCTGAGCAAACTGACAACCTATACCAAGATGCACAAACGATAGTGACGTCGCTTGACAGCACTACGACAAAGCAACTGCTAAGCAACGCTAACTTAGCCTACAACACCAGCACTCAGGAGTTGTTGCTAAGTGCGCTGACAAAAACGCTGTGTACTCATTGGCAACTACCTGCAATTACCATCGATCTTGAAGGTCATGGTCGAGAAGCACATTTATTAGCGCAACAGGAGGAGCAAGATGTCTCACGCACCGTTGCTTGGTTTACCACTCGTTTTGCGCAAAAATTTAGCGTAACCGGCTGTATTGAAAGAAATATAATTGCGACGAAAGAGCAATTACGTTTTATGCCAAACAAAGGCATTGGCTATGGCTTGCTACGCTACTTGCAACCCCAAAACGACGTAATGACGACTGGAAACTCCGATCTTGTGTCATTTAATTTCTTAGGAAGTCGCAACAACGATATAAATGAGCACTTTAGCCTCAAACATGGACTGGTACCAGCAACTCGAGACGCTAACAACCGCCGAGCACATTTACTAGATATTAATATTCTGGTTGAAAACCAACAGCTGCACATTCATTGGAGTTACCCCAAGTTGCATAGCGCTTTTAGCAATATGGACGACATTGTTCAAGCGTTCAACGACAACTTAATGGCAATTATTGCCCACTGCCTCGACAGCAATTTTGGACGAGCGACGGGGGCTGACTTTACGCTTGCCAACATAGACGACCAAGCATTTATTCGTTTACTCAATGAGCTGACACTTCCTAGTAGCCGCAGCACGCAACCGACACAGCATTAAATGAGCAATATCATGACGACTATTACGACCAAGTCACTCAAGGCATTAGCCGAAAACATCGAGACCATTTACCCGCTAACGCCTGTGCAGCAAGGCATGTTATTTCATACCTTGATGCAACCAAATAGCGGTATTTATTTACAGCAGTACCGCTATATCATGACAATGGATAATTTGAATGTTGCAGCGTTTCAAAAAGCATGGCAAACGGTTGTTGACAGGCACCAAGTACTGCGTAGTGCATTTGTACACGAAACTCAGGCACAGCCTTTACAAGTGGTATTTAAACATGTGCATTTGCCTTTTGAGTTTTTAGATTGGCGTCACCTCAGTGACGAACAACAAGCAAACCAGACAGAGCAACTATTGGCCGAGCAACGCACTCAAGGATTAAGCTTTAACCAAGCGCCATTGATGAATATCACATTAGCGCAACTGGATGATAACCGTTATCAATTTATCCGTAGTTACCACCACATTTTGATGGATGCATGGTGTTTTTCAATCATTATGGTGGAATTTCTACAATTATATCGTCACTTTACAGACGGTACGCCACTGACTTTACAACCTTCGGCTAAGTATGAAGACTATCTTGCTTGGCTCAGTAAAAACAAAAGTGAACAAGCTGAGCGCTCGTTTTGGCAACAACAATTGGCCGGTTTCACTGCGCCAACAGATTTGGGGATTATGCAACCAAATCGCTTTGCAAATGAAACCCACACTTCACTTAGCAAAGATGTTATTTGTCAACTCGATAAGCAAACGTCAGATAAGCTTCGCGCCATAGCAAACGACTATCAAGTAACTCTGAACACCTTACTACAGGGCGCATGGGCTCAAACTTTGGCGCGCTACGCACAAAATAGTGATGTGGTGTTTGGAGTCACTGTTGCAGGGCGTTCAATCGACTTACCCAATATCGAAAGTATTGTTGGTTTGTTTATCAACACATTGCCTTTGAGAGTCAATGCTGATGAACAACAAAACCTCAAAACGTGGCTGCAACAATTACAACAAGTCAACCTAGCTATGCGCGAATATGAGCAAACCGCGCTAACGGATATTCAAAAATACAGTGAACTGGGTGAGCAACCCCTATTTAACAGTATATTTGTCTACGAAAATGCGCCAATGGACAAAGCGCTGGATTTAAATAAACTTGAGTTTGAGATCTCACAAATACAAAACCGCTCAGATCTAAACTACCCAATTACTGTCACGGTCCTACCTCAAGACTCGCTGCATTTGGAGCTCACTTATCGTTGTACTGATTTCGAGCACTTTGCTGTTCAAGCAATGCTTGACCATTTCAAACAGCTTCTTGTTAACTTAGCGTCTTTTGCAAACCCTCTTACAGCAACATTAGGTGATATTGAGCCGGTCCTGTTTTCAAAACAAACAACACAACTTGCGCCCACACATCTGGTGCAATCAGACGTATTAACGTTATTTGCTCAGCACGTAAGCACACGGCCTGACGCGCCTGCAGTAAAATGTACTGATAAAACAATCAGCTATGAAGAGCTTGACCGACAAAGTACACAACTTGCTCATTATCTATTAGAACATACACAACTCAAGCCGATGAGTTTAGTTGGCGTCAGTTTTACACCAAGTTCAGACATGATCGTCGCCATTATAGCGATTTTAAAAGCAGGTGCAGCGTATGTTCCGCTCGATCCTAATTATCCCAAAGACAGAATCGAGTACATGATTGAAGATGCCGCGCTTGAGGTTATCTTGACACAACAAATGCTCGTCAAAAATGACGCGCTTAACGGTGCCAATGTCAAACTGCTCGCTATTGATGACCCTGAGTTTACTCAGCAATTAAAAGCCAGCCCAGCACACGCTACTTTACCAACGATCACGTTGCAAAATCTGGCCTACGTCATGTACACCTCTGGTACAACGGGTAAACCTAAAGGTGTCATGATTGAGCACCTGCAACTAGCTAACTTTTTACTTAATATTGAACAAAGATACCAAATCACACCGCAAGATACGTTTTTACAGTTTTCTACTATTAACTTTGACATCTCAATCGAAGAAATATTTGGTTCTTTGTGCTTCGGTGCACAGCTGGTAATAAGAGATCAAGGGTGTGTCAGTGATCCCGTGCAATTTTTTAACTTTTGCGAGCAACATAGCATTTCAATCGTTAGCTTACCCACGGCATTTTGGCACCAACTTGTCAGCTACCCTCACCAGCAAATTGCCCAAACGTTGCGCCTGGTCATAGTCGGAGGAGAAGCGTTACAAGTTGCCAAAGTAAACCACTGGTTTAGGGAGTTTTCTGGTCCTACTCTGATTAATACCTATGGCCCAACTGAAACAACCGTCACCGCTACTGGTTTTCATCTTACCGACCAATACCTAGACAATGGTGAGATCCCGATAGGCCAAGCAAACATCAACGCCCATACCTATATTCTCGATGCTCAGCACCGCCCAGTACCTCACGGCGTAATTGGTGAGCTATATATTGGTGGTCCGTCGCTTGCTAAAGGATACCTAAATAAACCAACGCAAACAGCGCAAGCATTTGTTGAATCTCCCTTTGACCAAACGCAAAGACTGTATCGTACAGGCGACCTAGTACGCTTAAATCAACATCAGCACATTGAGTTTAACGGTCGTAAAGACGACCAAGTGAAGATCCGCGGCTACCGTATTGAAGTGGCCGAAATTGAAACGGTGATCCAACATCAACCAAACATCACCCAGTGTATTGTTGTTCCTTGGCAAAAACCACAAGGAGATAAGGCGCTTGCAGCCTACATAACCGCAACTGAAAAGCAAAATATTAAGCAACTGCGCGCACAATTGGCCAGCCAGTTGGTTGAATATATGATCCCCGCCGTGATTATCGAACTAGATGCATTACCACTGACAAGTAACGGAAAAATTGACAAAAAAGCATTACCGAACCCGGCTCAAGCATCTGAAACTATCGAAATCGATGGTACAAACCAAGAGCTAGCAAATCAAACTGAGCAGTTGATAATCGACAGCTGGAAAACAGTACTGGACGTACAAGATATTGCTTTAGATGACAATTTTTTTGCTTTAGGCGGACACTCACTGTTAGTTATTCAAGTGTTGTCAGCATTGAAGCGCCAAGGCTTAACCATCGGTGCGGCACAACTTTTCAAAACCCCTACCCCGCGTTTGCTTGCCAAAGCAATGGCAGAGGATGAACAAAATACACCGGATCATCAGCAAGTCATTGGTGGACTTATTCCCGCAGATTGCCAAAAGATCACCCCCGATATGCTGCCACTGATTGATTTATCGCAGCAGCAAATTGACGACATTGTCGCAAAAGTCCCCCTAGGGGCAGAGAGCATCCAAGAAATCTACCCACTTGCTCCGCTGCAAGAAGGTATTTTATTTCACCATATGCTATCGCCTCAAAACGACCCATATATTGTTAAAGCACTACTTGAGGTCGAAAACATAAGCACGTTTAACAAGCTGGTTGAAAGCTTAAATTTTATGATTCAAAGGCATGAGGTATTGCGCACCAGCATTATGTGGCGTCAACTAGATAGACCAGTGCAATTGGTTCACCGACATGCGCAGCTAAATGTCGAGTGGGTTGAATTGGCAACGCAGGATGTAAACACAACGTCCATCTGCAAGGCTTTATTAGCGTCAGAGCAAGAAAAGACCCGCCAAAATAACGTTGAAATTGACTTAGAAGCCTGTCCATTGATCAAGCTGAGAGTTGCCAAAGACATCCACACTGGCAAATTGGCAGTGATGTTTATCGAGCATCATATCGTCTCGGATCACATCAGTGTAGAAATCATTCTTAACGAGATTGCGACCTATCTGAGCGATCAGCATGCCTTTTTACCTGCCCCCGTGCAATACAAAGAGTTCGTTGCACGTGCTATCAAACATGATCACGGCGCTGCCCAACAGTACTTTAGACAACTATTGGGAGATGTTGATTTTGCAACACTGCCCTATCAATTAAGTAATACCCAAGGCAATGCCAGAGATATCAGTCATCACAAATATGAGCTCGACCACACAACTAGTAAAGAAATTCGACAGTTAGCACGTAAGTTTAATGTGTCACCTGCAAGTTTATTCCACAGTGCATGGGCTTTAGTTGTCGCCAGAGCCAGTGCCCGTAGTGATGTGGTATTTGGTACGGTGTTGTCGGGCCGCATGCAAAATGCTGAGCAAACAAGTGCTATGCTGGGTATGTTTATCAACACTCTGCCTGTTCGGTTGAACCTCACAGGTTTAACGGCAGAGCAATTAATAACGCGCACCCGTGAACAACTTGAAGCGCTTATTCCCCACGAGCAAAGTGCGCTGGCATTGGCTCAACGCGCCAGTTTATTATCTGGTGAACAGCCTTTATTTAGCGCCATGCTAAATTATCGTCATTCCAATAAACAAGACGACAAGATAAGCAAACAACATGCACTAAATGGTGTACAACTCGTTCATGTTGATGAGCCGAGCAACTACCCGTTTACGTTATCCGTCGATGACTTTTCAAATTCTGAGCTTTTTTCGTTAACGTTAGAACTGAACAAAGGGTTATTTGCACAACAAATTGAACAAGAGCTCAATACCGCGATATCTGGATTGTGTCAGCAACTGACAACAAATAGCAGCAATTCATCGCTTGAGTTCTATTTGCAGCAGTGCCACCAACTACAACAGCCTTTATGGCAACAACCACCAGCGATGGTGTTTGTCGAACAACAAAAGCACCCGATTAAAAACAGCGAGCTAACGCCAAATCGAGCGCTTGTTAATGAAACATCCGTAGAGTTTCAAAGTCATCAAGAGCAATTACTGGCGAATATATGGCAGCCAATACTTGGTATTTCCCCCATCAACCGAGATGCCCACTTTTTTGAACTAGGCGGACATTCGCTGTTGGTTATGCAAGTGATCACAGCACTGCAAAAAGAAGGTTATCAACTTAACGCCAGTGAAGTATTTAAATCCCCGGTTTTAAAAGAGCTTGCGACTAAACTTGAATTGGCCTCAGAGCAAGGTAACGAAGCAAGCACACCGGACTATAAACCGCTACCTATTGGGCTAACGCAATTAACACCTGATATGTTGTCTCTGATTAGTCCTTCTCAGCAAGATATTGAGCAAATTGTTGCACAAATACCTGGCGGTTTAAGCAATATCCAAGACGTCTATCCGCTGGCACCGCTGCAAGAAGGTATTTTGTTCCACCATCGACTGGACAAAGAGCATGACCCCTACGTTATGCCAGCTTATTTAAAGATCACTGGTAAAGCTCGATTTGAGCAGTTTATCGCTGGCATTAATCATATCATTGAGCGCCACGACACCCTTAGAACAGCCATTTTATGGGACCACTTATCGCAACCTGTACAAGTTGTCTGTCGAGCCGCACAACTGCCCGTCGAATGGGTAGAACTTGACCCGAGTAAAGACTATTTAACGCAATTACAAAATAGAGATGCGCAGCAAACACTCAGCTTAAATTTGCAAGAAGCGCCGTTACTTAAAGTCAGTGTGGCACACGACCAAGCTAACGATGAATTTGTTATTAGGCTGCTGGACCACCATATTATTTCTGATCATGTCAGTATGGCCATTGTGCAGCAAGAATTAGAAATGCTGTTTAAAGATCCACAACATTTACTGCCTAAACCAGTTCAATACAGAGGTTTTATATCGCAATTGCAACACAGCCAAACTGCGAAAAAACTCGATGCTGAGCGCTTTTTCAGTCATCAATTAAGCGGCTTTACCGAACCTAGTACGCCTTTTGCCTTGGCACTTAAGCAGTCTCAGAGCACCTATATCAATGAACTAGACTCATTACTAGCAGCATCGCTTAGTCAGCAGATCCGTACTACTGCAACAAAATTAAAGTTAAACCCAGCAACCTTATTCCACAGTGCTTTTGCGATGGTCATTGCCGCATGTAGTAATAAAGAAGATGTAGTGTTTGGCACTGTGATGTCGGGCCGCTTGCAAGGCACCAAAGGTAGCGAAAGCATGCTTGGTATGTTTATCAACACTTTACCTTTGCGCATAAAGTTAACCGATTTAACGCCTATAGAGTTGGTCAGACAAACACAGCACAACTTAATGGGACTACTTCCATTTGAGCAATCTGCGTTGTCTGAAATCCAGCGATACAGCGAGTTAACAGGCGAAACACAGCTATTTACTAGCTTACTAAACTATCGACACACACAGAAAAAGAACGTTGATGAACACAATGCGCTCATTGGCTTAGAGTTTATTGACCCTAAAGAACGCACCAACTATCCATTTGCCATCGCGGTAGATGATTATGGCGACGATTTCTTGCTCAATATTCAAGTTCAGCACCCATTGAATGCTCAGCGGGTCGAGCAATACATGATCACTGCGCTAACTCAGCTTACATCTGCGTTAGATGTAGAGCAAAGCTACCCAATTATGCATTATTCGGTCGTACCACTAAGCGAGCAGGCTACGCTGCTAACACACCAAGTCGAAACCGCAGAATACGCACATGATGCTTGCCTTTATGAGCTGTTAGAGCAACAACTTACTTTGATGACTGACCTTACTCATGACGCACTGATTTTTGGCAATAAGTCAATGAGTTACCAGGAGTTTGATGAAAAGACCAATCAGTTAGCGCGATTCTTAATCGAGCAAGGCGTCGAGCACAACGACTATGTTGCCATCGCCATGGAGCGCTCTTTTGAGATGGTGATCGCAATTTGGGCTATTTTGAAAGCGGGTGCTGCGTATTTGCCACTGGATGTCAATTTACCAGCTGCACGCATAGATACGATTTTGACTGATAGCAACGCCAAGCTGCTACTAACACAACATGCTTTAACACAGCAATTTAGCCGCGATTATTGCCAAACTGTTACAGTAGATGAGACATCATTTAGCAATATCATCGACGCTTATAGCCGTTCGGCGCTCGTTCGCAAGCACAAACAATCAGCACTTTCTAATGCGTACATTTTTTATACCTCAGGTTCAACAGGTAAACCAAAAGGCGTGATATGTAACCATCAAGGTGTCGTCAATCTGGCGCAATGGCTAAAAAAACAGTACCCATTGCAACCATCTGACAAAGTGCTGCAAAAAACACCATATAACTTTGATGTCTCGGTATGGGAGTTCATTTGGCCAATTATCTCAGGCGCTACATTAGTGATTGCCAAACCTGAAGGCCACAAAGATGCCCGCTATCTGACACAGATAATTGAACAGCAACAAATAAGCCATCTGCATTTTGTTCCGTCAATGTTGAGCTTAATGCTCAGCGATGGCGATTGGCGTCGTTGCCAATCCGTGAAGCAAGTTTTTTGTATTGGTGAAGCGTTGAGCTATGAACTACAGCAAACCTTTTTTGCACAGCCCAATCAGCAAGCTGAACTGCATAATTTGTACGGACCTACTGAAGCATCCGTCGTTGTTAGCCACTGGCAATGTCGAGCTGAGGCAGAACGTAAATTAGTGCCTATTGGCAAGCCGATACAAAACACCCAGCTGCTCGTTCTTGATCGACATAACAAGTTAGCGCCAATGGGCGCTGAAGGTGAATTATATATTGGTGGCGTATGTCTCGCTAAGGGTTACCTAAATCGTCCTGAGCTCAGCGCCAAGCAATTTATTGAACACCCATTTGCCACTCAACATGGAGAGCGTCTATATCGCACAGGCGATCTCGTCAGTATCTTAGATGACGGTAACTTTGATTACCTTGGTCGTTTAGATCATCAAGTAAAAATACGTGGTTTACGCATTGAGCTTGGCGAAATTGAGTTTGTTTTAAATCAGCATCACGCCATCAATACGGCTCAAGTTGCGGTAAAAATGAATCAGCGTAATGAACCCAACTTAGTCGCCTATTTGATGCTCCAACAGCAAAACACAGCCAACACGGATATGGGTCATCTATCTGCAGAACTAAAAGCGCATTTAAATGGCCTACTGCCAAGCTATATGGTGCCTGAACATTATGTGCAGGTAGCCCAGTGGCCACTTAGTAGCAATGGCAAAATAAACAAATCTCAGTTACCTGAACCTAACTTTATTAATCACCAACAACAGGTGCTAGAAGCGACGACCGATATCGAGCACAAGGTAGTAGAGGTTTGGTCACAATTACTAAATCTGCCTATTAAGCACATCAGTATGGACAGCAACTTTTTTGAACTCGGCGGGCATTCAATTTTAGCGATGAAGCTTATCAGTGCGATAGAAACCCAGTTCAATTTATCACTGTCTTTAAACAGTCTATTTAGCTCCCCGACTATTCAGAGCATTGCACAACAAATTGAAGATTCTCAAGGATTACAAAGCAATGAACTGGACTTTATGGAGCAACTATTAAACGAATTTGAGGATCAAGAGTAACACCATGCAGCAATCTCAATTTTTATCAATCGCACAGCGACTGAATAAACTCGAACCGAAGCAGCAACAGCTGTTTCGCCAAAAACTCGCAGAGCAAGGCATTAATAGTTGGAAACTGCCAATCGTCGCATCGAAAAGCAAAAGTTACCCACTGTCAGTTGCTCAACAGCGATTTTTAGTTGCAGAAAAGATGGCAGATCGTGCGCTTTATAATTTATGTACCGTGGTGAAATTTGATCTAAAGCTCAATCCACAAGTTCTTGGCCAAGCTTTAAATCAATTAGTGCAGCGCCATCAAGTGATGACCACCTGCTTTAAACAAAACGAGCAAGGCAATTGGTACACCTATCAGCAAGAGAACTTCCAGGTTAATTTAACCCCTGTGCCATTAACACAAGAGCAAAACCGCGATCCAAGTTCTTGGCTAACGGCATGCTTTGAAAATGAACAGAATTATCAATTTGACCTAAGTACAGAAGTACCATTTCGTGTGTCTTTATACCAAGGACAAGACGCATATTGGTTAATTGTGAATATTCACCACGTAGCTTTTGACGCTTGGTCGTTCGATATTTTTAATCAGGAACTAGTCCTGCTTTACAATGCTATTAGCAATGGCGAAAACGACATGTTAGCGCCATTGAATATTCAATACCAAGATTATGCAGCTTGGCAGCTGCAGTGGTTAGAAAGCGAAGACTATTTATCCCAGCAAAACTACTGGCAACAACAGTTACGTGATTTACCGCCGCCACTGACATTGCCTTTTGATTTTTCTGCTAACACTCAACAGCGCAGCTTTGATGGCCAAATTGAGCAATTAGTTTTGGATGCACAAACCTGCACCGTACTGAGACAAGCAATTACACAGCAAAACTCCACTTTGTATGTCTATCTGCAAACCGTATTTGCTTGGTTACTTGGCCACTACAGTGACCAGCAAGACTTTTGTTTTGGCAGCTCTATCGCAAATAGAACCCGTGCAGAACTCAGCCACTTGGTCGGACCGTTACTTAATACACTGGTACTTCGCCATTCGCTCGATCCTCTAGCAAGTTTTAAAGATGCATTAAAAAGCAGCCAAAAAACATCAACTGATGCTTTTGATAACCAAGATTACCCGTTTGAGCAATTAGCTAATTTGCTGAGCAATGGCTCAGCCTCCCCGACTCAACCGCTGTTTAACGTCATGTTTATTCATGTCGGTCTTGCGAATCAAACGCAAGTTAAATTAGGTGATAGTCTTGGCACAGTCGTTAGCACGGAACAAAATAGTGCACGCTTTGACCTGACATTACGCGTGATAGAACAAAGTGATCAGACAATTTGTTTAGATTTGGAGTTCAGTGCTGAGCTATTTTTGCCATCAACCATCAAGCAATTATTGGCTGACTTCAAAGCAGTCCTCACCAACTGCCTGAGCAACCCAAACACCACATTTGCTGATATCGCTTCGATTCTTGAACCAAGTAAAATAGCCGGCCCTGCTTTAATTGAGACACCGGAGTTATTAACCCAGCGCGTGCGTCACTTTGCAACACGAAACAACGACGAAGGAAACAACTTAGCCCTCTTTGATGGCTATCAGCAGATCCATTACCCGAAATTAAATCAAGATATCGAGCAGGCAGCATTTTGGTTACAGCAAGAGGGTATTCAAGCACGTCACCCCGTGGCCATTTTGATGCCTCGTACCCCATTACAAGTGACATTGATGTTAGCATGTTGGCGATTGGGTGCAATCTGTATCATGCTCGACCCAAAACAACCTGTTGGCCGACTTGAACAAATTTGCCATGATGCAGACGTTAAGCTGATTGTTAGTGATAAACACTATGAGATTCAAAGTTTTCCTCAACAATCGTTGACTGATGGCCTGCCGTGTATACCTAGAAGTAACGGCGTAACCCTTGCCCTATCTGAATATCAACTTACGCCTGACTGCCCTGCATATATCCTCTATACCTCAGGTTCAACAGGTAAACCTAAAGGTGTTGTTGTCTCTCATCAAGCGGTCAGCCATTATGCCGCGGCGATAGCGCAGCAATTCCCACAACCGGCAAACAGCCGCTGGCTCACGCTGGCGACTGTTGCCGCCGATCTGGGTTTAACATCCGTATTCGGTGCCCTTTATCAAGGTCAATGCTTGGTATTACCTCGCGTCGAAACCATTGAAGACCCGAATGCCTTAGCAGAATTTTTAAGCCAGCATCCAGTTGATTGCTTGAAGATCACCCCGTCTCATTTAAACGCTTTGTTGAGTGTTGAGCACCCAGCGGCCGTGTTACCAAAACAGACGCTATTTTTAGGCGGTGAAGGGTTAAATCATAGTGTACTGTCTCGCATTAAAGATTTGTCTCCTCAGCTCAAGGTGGTAAATCATTATGGCCCAAGTGAAAGTACGGTGGGTATTACTGCAACCTTATTAGACACCACTTTGCAATCAACTCTTAGCCCAGTTGCTGCGCTTGGCAAGCCTTTACCGGGCAATGTCATCACGGTTCGAAACACGCGTGGAGAAATATTGCCACGAGGCGCCGTAGGTGAATTATGTGTCTGTGGCAAGCAATTAGCGCAGGGCTATTGGCACAACCCAGAACAAACAGCGCACGCCTTTGTACAACCAGACAACGAACCACGTTATTACAAAACGGGTGACCTTGTACGTATTAATCACCTTGGTTTACTTGAGTTTATCGGCCGTCGCGACGACCAAGTTAAACGTCGTGGATATCGAATTGAGTTAAACGAAATTAGCCAATGGTTGTGCCACCAGCCACAGGTTAGCGAGGCAATCGTTTTGCTGCACAAGGAGCCTGATTCAAATAAAGAATGGCTTGTATCTTGGCTGACGCTAACACCATCAGCGACCAGTGAACAGCAAGTTATTGATGAATTGAAGCAAACTATTAGCAGCACTTTACCTGATTATATGCATCCAGATCATTGGCTTGTTCTTGAGTCACTGCCATTGAATAACAACGGTAAAGTTGACCGAAAAGCACTGCCACTGCCGACCTCACAATCAGCAACATCACCTGCTACAAACAGAGCGCTGTCAGAAGTTGAGCAGGTGATGGCTAGCATTTGGCAATCATTGCTAAACGTGGAGCAAGTTAAGCCAAATGATGACTTTTTTGCCCTAGGTGGCGACTCAATCATGAGCTTACAAATGATTGGGTTAGCAGCTCATCAAGGGGTGAAGTTAATGCCAAAAGACATCGTTAAACATCGTTTACTAGCGAACATCGCCGCTGCGGCAACAACGACACTAAGCAACAACATTACACCAAGCCAACATGACCAAGTGCCATTAACTGAGCAAACTAAAGATTATCAACAGAAAATCTTAACTTTGTTTAAACATATTTTGCGCAATAACACACTCAATGCCCAAGACAACTTCTATTCTTCGGGAGGCGACTCGATACTAAGCCTGCAATTTATCGCACTTGCCAAACAACAAGGTATAACAGTTACGCCGAAGCAACTACAACAGAACCCTACAGCTCAGTCTCTGGCGATATCTGCATGCCCATCAAATAATGATCCTGCAATCGATAAGTCGCTCAACAGCATGCTAATAGCACCTAAACAGGTTGTCGATTTAACTTGTGCCCAGCCTTTGTCGGCGGCACAAAAGCGTATTTGGTTCTTACAACAACTTGAACCTGACAATACCGCCTATAACCTCCCTGCTGCGTTTAAAGTGACGGGTGAAATTGACATTGAAAGACTCATGCATGCATCTGAGCAATTAGTTGAAAAACACTGGATGTTGCGTACTAAGTACATCGAAGGTGAGACAAATATTGATGTTAGTCAGCAACTGGTAGACACCTATCAACCGTTGACAATTCATGCTGCGATGGACACAGACACTGCGCAACATCACGCCTTAAAACTTGTGGGTGAACCGTTTGATCTCACTACAGGTAAAGTAATTCGTATTGACCTATTGCCAATCACAAACAAAACCGACAGCCATATTTTGGTGTTTAATATTCACCATATCGCAACCGATGGTTGGTCAATGGGTATACTGATCCAAGACTTATTGCAGCTTTATCAAGCAGACAATACGTCTGCACCTGAACTTGCCCAACAATCAAACTACTTTGATTGGTGTGTTCGCCAGCAAGCGCAAAGTATCGATGACTCTTTGACTGACTATTGGCAAGCTCGCTTAGCCAATATGCCACATCAACTGGCGCTGACTCATGACAAGCCCATGCCTAGCCAACAAACATATAACGGTGCCACACTCGAATGGATGGTTCCCAGTGCAATCATTACGCAACTGGATAACTATGCAGGTACATTGAACACCACCCCATTTAGTTTACTGCTAGCAGGATTTCAATTGCTTATGTGGCGTTATACGCAGCAAAATGACTTCGCAGTAGGCATCCCAGTCAGTGGCAGAGAAGATGTGCAAAGCCAGCACATTGTTGGTGTTTTTATTAATACCTTGATTAATCGCGCACACATTCAACCTGACCTGACAGTGGATGCTTGGTTGAGACAGCATATAGAGTCATTGCAATCAGACTTAGCGCACCAAAGCATGCCACTAGAGATGTTATTCAATGCGCTAAAACCCGCAAGAGACTTAGCAAGGCCCCCTGTTTTTCAGGTCCTCTTTAACTATCAAAATGACCAATTAAAACAGCGTGATTTATCACTACCAGGACTTAACTTTGAAGCGCTGGAGCATAACGAAGTCAACACCAAGTTTGAGTTGAGTTTCAACCTGCTGCGTCGTGATAACTTGGTGGTGCAAATTGAATATAATCTCGACCTATTCACTGCAAACACCATTGAACAGCTTTTTGAAGACTACCTGAGCATTCTAAGTTGGTTACCTACGGCACAGCAAACGCCATTATCTACTTTAACAGTCAGCTCTGTCGATAAAGCTCTAAGCGTAGCTACCGCCGGACAATTAGTGGCTGATGTTATGCAACAGCCAGTATCGCAACAAGATGACTTTATCACGCGTTTTGAACAGCAAGTAACACAGCATGGCCAAAAAACGGCGGTGATCGCAGCAGGCCAGCATCATACTTATCACCAGCTCAACAGTGACGCAAACAAACTCGCACATTGGCTACAAAACAACGGCGTTGGACCAGAGAAGCTTGTTGCATTTTGCTTGCCTAGAGGTTATCAAATGCTGGTGACGCTTTTAGCGATTCAAAAAGCCGGTGGCGCGTACCTTCCTTTAGATAGCAATCAACCTGCAGCGCGTTTGTCATACATCATCGAGCACGCAAAACCTGAGATACTTTTATCGAACGGTGCTTTGAACGAGACACTCAACTCTTATGTAGCAGTTATTCAACTTGATAACTTAACTGAACAGCTCAGCACCTTACCCACTGATAATTTGCAGCGCCCGATAACATCTACCCAACTGGCTTACACCCTATATACCTCTGGCTCTACGGGTAAACCAAAGGGCGTGGAAATTACGCGTGGCAATTTTGCATGCTTCTTAACCGCGATAGAACAAACGCTCCCCCGCTTTGAGCGCACACTAGCCCTGACAACCATCACCTTTGATATTGCGGGTTTAGAGCTGTGCTTACCGCTTGCCACTGGCGCAAGCGTGGTGATTGCAGATGAAGATCAGCAAAAAGACAACCAGCAACTTTTCTCACTTATAGATACACATCACATTGATTTAGTGCAAGCGACGCCTGCCACATGGAACATGCTAACGCAGGACGAACAAAGCCTTATCACACATAAAGCCTTAGCGAAGGTTCATGCCGTATGTGGTGGTGAAGCCTTACCATGCCAATTGGCCGCACAGTTAAAGCAACATTGCCTAAGCGTCACTAACGTATATGGTCCGACAGAAGCCACGGTATGGTCCTCGGCATATACAATCCAAGACGTAAACGACAAGCTGATCCCAATTGGCAACCCAATCGCCTACAACCACTTTTATGTTCTTGATAAACATAAAAACCTAACGCCCTTTGGTGTACCTGGTGAGTTATATATTGGTGGCCCAGTCGTCGCGAGAGGATACCGACATGATTCTAAGCAAACCGAGCAAGCATTTATCGATCACCCTGACTTTGGCCGCCTCTATAAAACAGGCGATAAAGTACAGTGGACACGAGACAATGCTTCATCGGTATTAAACTTTATCGGCAGAGTAGATTTTCAGCTAAAACACCGAGGTTACCGCATTGAGCCTGGTGAAATTGAACATGCGTTAACACAGCATGTGGCCATTAGCCAAGCGGTTGTTGTTATCAAAGAAGACATACTTGTCGCTTATTACGTTGCACAGCCGGATGTTAGCGCGCCTGAATTCGCATCGTTAAAACAGTACTTAAGTAAAACACTACCTGACTATATGGTGCCTCATCACACTCAGCAAATAGCGCAACTGCCGTTGAACAGCAATGGCAAAGTTGACCGTGCTGCACTGCCTCCCATAACGCGTGAGCATCTTTGCCATGACAGCGCCAATACCACTTTGACACCTCAAGAAGCGCAATTGGCGAGTGTCTGGAAAGACTTATTAAAGTTGGAGCGAGTGCAAAGCCACGATGACTTTTTCTTGTTAGGTGGCCATTCACTATTAGCTACGCAGCTGAGAGCACGGCTGAATAAAATGGGTTTGAATATCCCGCTTAAAAGCCTGTTTGAACAGCCTACTTTAGCCGAACAAGCAGCACTAATGAGTGAAGCTAAGTATCAAACTATCACGTTAGTGCGTAATATTGAGCCGACGCCCGATTACTTACCGCTATCTAGTGCACAAAAACGCCTGTGGTTTATGCAACAGCTAACATCAAGTAGTGCTGGGTTTAATATGCAAACCGCAGTCAAAATAATGGGCAAACTCTGTGTCGCGCAATTGAAGCAAGCCGTTGAGTTTGTCACAAGCAAACACCCAATTTTACAAGTAACGTACCACCAACATGATGGACAGCCAGTGCAAAGGTTTAACCCGACACTTAGCGTAGAGGTTGAAACAATTGATTTGGCAGATGACCCGCAAAAACTCAAGCAATATGTGACACACGCCGCACAATACAACTTTAATTTAGAGCTTGAGTCACCTTTACGGATATATATTTATCAGTTAGGTGGCGAACAGTTCGTCTGCCAGATAGTACAACACCACATTTCTTCCGACGCGTGGTCAATGACACTACTGTTAGATGACTTAATGTCTGCTTATCAAAAACTTAACACTACGAATCTAGATGCTTTACGCGCTGAAATAATCGATCAACCCAGCTATTTAGATTATGCCAACTGGCAGAATACGCCGATGATAATGCAACAACAGCAGACATCACTCGACTATTGGCGTCAAACACTGGCAGGTGCAAAAGATGTCCTTGCATTACCCTTTGACCGTGCGCGCAATGCTGATGAAAAAGCTGCCGGAAGCAGTGTTGAGATCACGATAGACAAGCCCTTATTGAAAGAGTTAAAAACCCTGGCGCATCAACAACAAAGCTCACTGTTTATGCTATTAATCAGTGCCTACAGTGGCTTAATTTTCCAACAAACCAAGTGCCAAGATATGATTATTGGTACTGATGTGGCAAACCGAGAACACCTACAAACTCATACTATGTTGGGCTTTTTCGTTAATCTATTACCGCTTAGATTTAAGCCCAAAGCCACACTGAGGTTTAACGACTTTTTACAGCAAGTAAAACAGCATTGCCTTGATGGGTTTGAACGCCAGTCCGTGCCATTTGAACACATTGTTGAAACTGTAAAGCCAACTCGTGTTAATGGTATGCACCCATTGATCCAAACGCTATTTGTGATGCAAAACACACCAGATAATCAAGGTAATATCGGTGACTTGCACATCGAGACAATGACCACCGAGCAACAACATGCAAAATTTGATTGTGCATTGTTTGCCAATGAGGATAAACACACTGAATCACTGTTGCTGAGCTGGGTTTTTAATACGCAACTATTTGATAAATCAACCATTGAGCTATTTAGCCAACAATACATACAACTACTGCGCGCAATTTGCAAAGCACCCAATGCGCCACTGAACAATTTACTTACGCACAACCATGTACAGAAGGAAGTAAGCGACATGCCTACCACCAGCCGACCTACAAAGCTAAATAAACTAAATAAGTTTAACAAGTTAAATAAGCTAAAAACCACAGCGCCTGATAAGGAGCTCGTAAAGGCTGCACCACTTAATAACGACCGTCCATTTCCCTTACTAGTGCAATGCATGAGCAATTCACTCGACCCACTTGCATGGGCAAGGCAAAACCAGACACAAATCATGGACTGGCTGCAAACCCATGGCGGTATCGTATTTAGAGGCTTTAACTTACCAACAGCATTAGAATTTGAGCAGTTCTGCTTGGCAATTTACCCACAGTTATATGCCATGTATGGAGACCTGCCCAAAAATGACATAGGCAACAAAATATACAAATCTACGCCTTATCCAAATGAACAGATGATCATGTATCACAATGAAAGCTCGCATCAAAGCCAGTGGCCAAGACGACAATGGTTTTACTGTAGCCAAAATGCAGCGGTGGGTGGTGCTACACCGATAGTAGATTGCCGTGAAATGTACTTAAAACTACCTGCACATATCAGAACAAAACTGGAACAAAAAAAGCTGTGTTACGTACGCAACTTTTCTTCGCTTGATGTCAGTTGGCAACACTTCTTCAAGACAGATAGCAAACAGCAAGTAGAGTCCATCTGCACTCAAAATGGCATCGATTTTCAGTGGTATGGCGATGACAACTTACGTATTAGTCAGGTATGTCCTGCGGTGATCACCCACCCAATTACCAACGAAAAGAGCTTTTTCAATCAGATCCAACTGCACCATTACAGCTTCTTAGAAGAAGATGTTAAACAGCACTTTTTAGAAACTGGCGGTATAGAAAATCTACCTCGAAATGTCTGTTACGGGGACCAAGAGCCATTAGAGCAAGAAGTGATCGATGTTATCAGCGAGCTATACGAAGCGTGTGCTGTGCGATTTGACTGGCAAAAAACCGACGTCGTGATGCTCGACAACATGTTGGCTGCGCACGCTAGAGACCCATTTGAGGGCGAAAGAAAAATTGCAGTTGCTATGGGCGATATTTACCAAATCGCTTCACCAAATACGCAAAAGCCAGTACCTGTACAGCACAACAATGTCGTTAATAACAGCCAACTATCTGTCAACGAGGAGAAAGCATAATGAGCGCATGGCAAAACACAACGCAAGATTTAGGTTTACCGCTTTGTCGACAACAGCAATTAATGGCGACCTTCAGTACCAACACGGTGCGCAGCTATTGGTTTGAGTTTACGCAAGTGCGTAGTGCAAAACAATTAAAGCAAAAGCTAAGCGACTTGATGTATGCACATCAAGCGTTAGCCTGCTTTGTCGGCAAGCCTGAAGGCTTTGATATTCTTAGACAGCAAGTGCAAACACCTAGATTAGAGTTTGTAGTTCGAGAACATCATGAACTACTTGACTCTGAAGATGAAACAAGCGCACAAAGAAGCGCAATGTTGGAGCAACAGGCACAGTTGGCATATAAAACGTCGCAACCACACTTACTCGTGTGGTGCTGGCCCCATCAGTCGGGTTTGACAGTACAGCTTGTCGCCTCTGCTCTGCTGTTTGACCATTATAGTGCCTATCATCTATACCAAACCCTTAATAGCGATGCACCATTAGACGACACTATCCAGTACCCCGAATATATTGAGTGGTTAACTGAGCTAGTGGCTGATGAAGATGCGCAGATTGGCAAAGACTACTGGCAGGGTCTCTTATTGTCTCAGTTGAGCGACGCTGAGCTAGTTGAAAAAGCCTCGACCAATGAAGTGGCACAAGCACACTCAAACGTTGTGTCTGTCTCTATCTCAGAACAATTGCAAGGGCAGCTTAATCAGCTTGCGCAAAAATTACATTGTGATTGTGCGCATATCGCCGTTAATGTGTGGGCAAGTATACTTAGCAAACTTGCCAACCAAAATGAGCTTAAGCTTGACTATTATCACGATAGTCGCCTTGATTATGAAGAGTTCAGTCAAGCATTTGGTTTGTTTACACAACCTTTGGTCGTGCCGTTTTACGAGCTTAACAATGCTGATCTTGAGGGTTCAGTACAAGGTTTTAGCCAGTTATTCGCAGAAATCAAAGATTACCAAGAGTACATTGTAACTGAGCAAACATTGGCAAATACCCAAAGCCATGCTGGGTTCTATTGGCATGCGCAAAACAGCTTAACTGACATGCAAACGCATGCTGCCATTGCGAGCAACCCACTGTTACTTGAGTATCATAGTGCCCAACAAGGTGAAGGTAAATTCAGTCTGTTCTATAACAACCAGCAATACAGTAATGCAGCTATGACGCGTGCTTTAGCGCACTTTGTGCAGTTGTTAGAGACTGCACTACATCAACCAGATGTAAAATTTAATCAGCTCAATGCCCTATTGACCGACGAGCAAGACGGTCTGTTTGTGTCGCAAAACAATAAACTCGCATTAATTGATAAACAAGGCGACTTATATATAGATGACAGTAAAAATCTAGTTTCGTTATTTCGCCAACAAGCACAGCAGTACCCGACGCATATTGCCATTCAAGATGGTGAAAATACGCTAACTTATCATGAGCTTGATACGTTAAGCGATCGATACGCAGCAACTTTGCAAGCGCATGGTGCTACGACCGACAGTATCGTCGCGTTGTGTTTACCTAGAAGCCATGAATTATTGACCTGTTTGCTAGGTGTTATGAAATCAGGCGCGGCCTATTTACCACTGGACCCTGAACAACCCACCGCAAGGCTGCAGCAAATTATTAATGATGCAAACCCTATCATCGTCGTATCAGAATTAGCAGCGCTAAATACAGTGCATACAATGTCATTAAATGCATTAAAACAGCAAATTCACCCATTGCAACCGGTCAACATTTTGCCCCACCACCTTGCGTATGTTTTATATACCTCGGGCTCTACAGGCACCCCAAAGGGTGTCATGGTTGAACATCAACAGATCAGTCACTACAGTCAAGCTATTACGCAACAATTGGCGCTTCCCCAGCACGGTCAGTATGGCTTGATCTCAACCCTAGTTGCCGACTTAGGAAATACCATGTTATTTCCAGCATGGTTGACTGCAAGTTGCGTGCATTTACTCGGTAAAAATGAGGCAAGTGATGGCCAAGCGCTTGCTCAATATTATCAAAAAATCAGTTACAACAAGCAACCACTTACGTGTTTAAAAATCGTCCCTTCTCATCTTGAAGCATTGCTCGCTAGTAGCGACAACATTTTACCCACTGAAGTGCTCGTGCTCGGTGGTGAGCCAATTCAAGCAAGCCTTATCAAGCGATTACAATCACTCAATGCAAAGTGTCGTATTTACAACCACTATGGGCCAACAGAAACCACTGTTGGCGTGCTTATCGGTCGAGTTGATTTAGACAGTTCACAAAGCAACTTTTGTACAACCATCGGCGATAACGAAGTGCTATTGCTCGATGAACAGCTCCGAGCGGTGATCAGCGGACAAAGTGGACATTTATACGTTGCGGGAAAAAACGTCACACGAGGCTATTTAAACGACGAAAATAGAACAGCTCAAGCTTACATTGAGCTGCCAGGTACGAATAAGAGACTGTATAAAACAGGTGATTTGGCATTGTCAGACGCCAAAGGTACTATCCGCATTTTAGGCAGAAGTGATCAGCAAATTAAAATTCGTGGCTTTCGCCTCGATTTATCAGAAATTCAAACCTGGTTACTGCAGCAAAGCGGTGTTGCTCAAGCAACCTTGCAAGCTTTTGGTGAAGGCGAAAACAAGCAGTTACTTGCCTTTGTCATCATGCATAAAGGTCAGCAGATCAATGAACCAAAAATGCGAGAGGCGCTAACACAACACCTTCCAAATTATATGGTGCCTGCACATATTTACGCCATCAATGAGTTTCCACTCAATGCCAATGGTAAAATTGATCAGGTAAGGTTACGTGCTCTCGCTGAGGCCCAACAAAATCAAGTTGTTGTCGCTGCGAAAAATGAGACGGAGCAAACCATATTGATGATATGGCAAGACGTTTTGCAACAACAAAATATCTGTGTAACAGCTGACTTCTTTGATATAGGCGGCCACTCTTTAGCTGCGATAAAGGTCGTTGCTCGGATCCGTAAAGAAATGCATGTCGAACTGCCAACAGATTTACTGTTTAAGCACAAATCTATCGTCGCAATTGCTTCGTACATTGATAAACAGCAAACGCCTAAAAACGAGCGCTTAATTGCACTCAATCATAAGGCCAGTACGCTTGATGACAACCTAGCACCAGTCATAGTGTTAATGCATGCGGTAGCAGGCCATTTTAATTATCACACGCAACTTATAGCTAACTTGGGTAACGAAAACCCGCTGTTTGGATTGACGCCTAACAACGAATTGGTCAACACAAGTGCTCACGAAGACCACACGACCATCACCGATGATTACATTGAGCAACTATTGGTGTTGAAATCTCAATCACTCATATTGGTTGGATGGAGTCTAGGTGGTAAACAAATGATGCTTATGGCCAAAAGAATGCAATCTCTTGGCTTTAATATCCAAGCTGTCTGTGTGATAGACTTTGACCCCACACAGCAACTCAAGCTGATCGATAACAGTGCTCAACTGGTCAACGATTTTCATGATTATTTAGCCGCTGAAAACATTACTTTAACAGAAGAGCAAATCGCACAGTGTACCGACGGCCTCAGTGGCGACTATCAACAAGCGATGACTCAGTTACTTAACACCCCACTCCTGCAAACACAGTTTTTCGAGGGTGTGGATACCAGCGCTTTGCTTCAACGTTTTATGTTGCGTTGGAATAGTAAACATATTTTATATAACACAGACATGCCTAAACTAGACCTGCCCATTTGGCTTTGGCATGGTTACAGCTATCAATCTAACCCTGAAATATGGCAACAATACAGTACTGTGCCGCTTTCATGTCGTTATATTGATGCCGATCATCATGGCATTTTAAATACCCCGATTTTAGCAGAAGAGCTATTGAGCAATATTGATAAAGCACACAATGTGGTGGAAGCATAAATGAGTATAACTAAACAACTTTTAAAAGACGCTAAATCAAATATCATTTTTGCCATGTTAGCTAGTATGCTCAGTGCGTCTGCTGGTATAGCGATCATTGCAGGGATTAATTACGTTATAGAGCAAGGCGTATCAAACCTCTCTACTACCGCTGGTCTTTACATCGCCCTGCTGGCAGTGTTACTAGCAAGCAGCGTTTGGTCGCAAGTTCTTTTAGTTAACATTGGTTACAACATGGTGTTTAAACTTCGCAAAAACTTAGTCAATCGAATTTTAAACACCTCAATTGAGCGCCAAGAACAACTTGGAAGTACCGATATTTATAACGTCTTAACGCGTGATGTCACCATGGTATCCAACGCCACTCGTCAGTTACCCGTTGCGATGTACAACAGTTTTTTAGTGTTGGCTGGCTTGCTATATTTACTGTGGCTTTCACCAGTGCTGTTTTTGTTCGTCTGTGTTGTTGTCGCTATTGGTGTTTGGACTGATGCCAAACTGACAGACAAATTACAGTACATGCTGACCAAAGTCAGACGCTTAGACGATACGCTATTTCAACATTACGAAGCTGTTGTTGAAGGTAGAAATGAGCTTGCCCTCAACCAAAAACGTCGCCAAGTGTTGTTTGACGAGCAATTTATGCCAACCTCAGAAGAGTCGCGTGCGCAAGCGTCAAAAGCAGAAGTTATTTGGGCTGTTAATTTAAATTGGACAACCTTACTTATCTTCTTCGTTATCGGTGTCGTCTTTTTTGCAGGTCTAAAGCTTGAGTCAGTTGGTCAAGATGTCGTGGTTGCTTATATATTGGCGATTATGTTCTTGCGTACACCATTGTCGATGATCCTTGATAGTATTCCGTCTGTAATTAAAGGCAATGTTGCTTTACAAGCCATTAATCGTTTAGATCTCAATGAAGATGACTCTAGCGTAGATACAATACAATCAGCTCCAGTTGATTTTAAATCTTTGCAACTGAAACAAGTTCAATATCAATATCCTACCCATAACGGCGAACAGGGTTTTACCCTTGGACCGATTGATTTTGAGGTACACAAAGGAGAGCTGATCTTTTTAATCGGCGGTAATGGCAGTGGTAAGTCAACACTGGCCAAGCTATTAACTGGTCTTTACCAAGAAAGTTCAGGGCAGCTACTACTAAATGGAACACAAATTAATGACAACAATAGATCGCAGTTAAGAAACTGTTTTTCAGCGATTTTTCCGAACTTTTATCTTTTTAGTGATGTGGTTGATACTCATGGCAGTAGCCAAGACGATGAAAAGATTTCCCATTATCTTGAGCGATTGGCCATTAATAACAAAGTATCTGTACAGCAGGGTCAACTCTCAACCACTGCGCTATCTCAAGGGCAGAGAAAACGCTTAGCTTTAGTACTTCTATATATGGAAAACCGCCAAGTATTGTTATTAGACGAATGGGCGGCTGATCAAGACCCGGTCTTTAGAGAAGTGTTCTACCGTGAGATTTTGCCACAATTACAGCGCGATGGTAAAACTGTGATAGCAATAAGTCACGACGATCATTACTTTGATGTGGCGGACAGAATATACAAGCTAGATTATGGCCAACTGACACAATTTGATACCCATAAACATCAATTGTTCTCAGCAAGTTAATACTTATTGAGCTCTTAAATCAGTTATAAAAAAGCGGCGACCATTTAATGTCGCCGCTTTACTGGGTTCAAATCACCATTAAGGCATCATGCTGTATACCAACTCAGACACACTGACATTGTCTGAGTTTTTCACATAACGATACTTTTCTTTAAATATCCAAAAACCTTTCGTTTTATCAAAAGTCTCATAACCAATATTGCGCCCTGCCACATTAATATTGTTTTGCGCGACAGTCACTTTACCTTGGTTTTCTCCTTTTCGAATATTTCTATGCGTATAGCCATCAGCCATGATCAAAGGATAGTGGTAAGGCATAAAGCCACTGACAGCATCACTTTGCGACTCGAGTAATCCATCCATTGCAATTTGCGATGAGCAGCTACCAAATTTTGCAGCTTTACTTGCACCACATGCAGAGTGCGAAGACACAACACCATCATGATCACCCTTTAAAAATAAGCCTGTAATACCATAGTAGTCATCTGAATTGGCTACAAAACGTAAACGTGGTGCACGACTTTCCGGCAAAGGCGCTAACTTTCTAGCGTTATTCACTTTTAAGTCGTTTAATACGCCAACCGCCTCAACAGTAGTTCTACCTAACCACTCTTTGAGCACCTCTTCAACAATTTCACTCCACACCTTGCCACTGGTTAGCGCACTTACTGCGGTGTCAGCCAATTCACTGCCGCCGCCAGCTCCAGCAAGGTCAAAAGTTGCCACTATATTCAATGGCTGTAATCCGGCATTTTCTAACCAGTTAGCTTGATTATCTATCAGGTAGCGAGCGACTAAGTCTCCTGTTGAATGCGTTAGCAATACACAACCAGGTTCACACAAGTTTGACTCAGAAAACTGTTTTAATTTCGGCCAAAGCCACTGTGACGCAATTTTACCTTCAATACGTTCATACGAAGGCCAATCAATGCGCTCATCGGCTTTGTTACCCCAATAAGATGACCAATAGGACTGGCCATCTCCAACGACATCAGTCCCATTTGGATTAGCTAGTTGGCTTGGGTTAAAACCATGAATAAGAATTGTTTTGTAATCACCACTATAGGCTGTAAAACTAGTCAATGCACAAAGCACCAAGGCACCTATGGATTGGCCTACACGCCATCTGCTGCGTTTCATGTTCATTTAAACTCCTGAGTAAATACTTGTTATTGGTTTAAGCACCCAGACATCAGACCTCGTATCACTGAGCAATTTCAGTATGTTTAACAAACGCACAAAACTCAACATTAACTTTACATATTTATCTATTTTATGTACTAACTTTCCTATAAACAATTATTTTAATTTTATAAATCAATCAAATAGCTAGTCAGTTGCAATTATAAAAAGTTCATAAAAACCAACCAGATGATTACGTTCCTAAAACAATATCTAACAATCTAAACCATCTAAGTGAGTTACAGTTCGCCACTTTTTGCTAGCTGACGCAAAAACTCTAAGCTTTGCTTTTCTTTTGCTGATACTTGATAGGGAAGCTGCTGTAGGCTGTCGTATGAAAAGTCAGTTATATCATATGACTTTATATCACTCGTTCCATAGATACTTGGTTCAGTGGGGCTTGGCGACATACGCTCCACAGTAAATCCGGACAGCCGCATTTGTGTAGCTTGAGGGTTTAATACCGACCAGTGTGCCTGCAAGGTGAGCGTTTGCAGCCCCTTAGATAGCTTTTTCTTACTGACTAAATGTGCTAGAGGCAGGTTAGAATCTGTAAAAAGGTTTGCCCGCAAACGATATATACCTGGGTTTGTAACCTGTAGACTCACATCAATGAGCATATTGTCAGCTCTTGCATACACACTATCGACGGAGATCACCTTCGCACTTGGCTGCATATATTGAAACTGTGCAACCAGCGGTATTTCCTTGTTATCAAGCTTTGCCATAGCAATAATCTGCACATTTCTAGGCAACTCTTTACTGCCCTTAAAACTTGTTTCAAAAGGGCTTTGCAGCATACGTGTTGAAGCATATTGCCTTTTCGTGTCTACATCTAACAACTGAAGGTCTACTTGCTTTAAGTTAGGTCCCGTCACTTCTACAACAATATCTTCTGGGTAAACATGGCGATATTTTGTAAGTTTGATACTCAACGGCTGCTCACTTCCCTCAATGACACTGCTAACTGGATAAAAGTAATTAGGCTTTAATCTGTCTTCATCATGCACGGACAAAGGTTGAGAGTAAGGTGGATATTTCAAAGCTTGTTCGTATTGGGTAGCGACATGTTGGGCTGCCTCACTTAACTGCGTTGCAATTTGTACGGAAGCTTGTGCTGTTTCTAATTCTTTTTTAACTGTTGGTGCCTCAATAGGGTTTGATTGCAGCGTCTTTGGTATATTTTCCTTGGCAACCTCCTTTTGTAACTGCTCACCCATATCTGTTTGCTCATTGTCACTTACTAACCAAGCAACGAGTAAGCTCAAAACAACACACAAAACCACTCTATTCTTTCTATTCATTCTTCTTTCACTCCATTGTCTAAGAACTTAATGAACAACAATTGCTAAGCAATGCAGTTCATATTAGACCTCTTACCACCAGAGTGAACTAGTATGTATAAATAATAAACGCCGTTCAACTAAAATTGAACGTCAACAACCTTGCCGTCCGAGCTTTGTAGAACGCAGGATAGATATTGTGCTAATACGTATTACACACTCCCCTTGCTTATCTTCGCCTTACATCTCCACTAATAGCTTATCGAGTAACTTGGTAAGATTAGCCAGATCATCAACTGTTAAACTAGGAAAACTGCAACGAATTTTACTTGGAATTGTCAAAGCGAGCGCCTTTAGCGCATCCCCCTGAGGCGTAAGAATCACCCATTTTTTGCGCTTATCCTGTTCGTCTTTAACAATATCTAGTAGAGACTTAGCCATCATCTTTTTTAAAATAAGCGTCATCGCCCCGCCATCTATCGCCGTCTTTTCAAGTAGTTGTGCAATCGTAAGTTTTTTATGCTCCCACATTGCCATCATCACCACGTACTGTGGATAAGTTAATTCGATTGCCTCTAGCAAAGGCCGATAGCTTCTAACTATGCCATTTGAGGCCATATATAGCCTGTGGCACAGCTGGTTTTCTAGTTTTAAATAATCTTCATTCATCGTCCATACCTCTATCAATATTTTATTTTGCACACAAAATATTTGCAAATCTATTTACCCCACAATATACTTTGCATACAAACTAAATTACTGGGAGAAAATTATGAACCAATTACAAGCTATCGCTTACTCAGCGTATGCAACAGCAACTGGTGGTCGTGAAGGCACAGCTAAATCAAATGATGGCCGTTTAGATGTTAAACTCTCAACACCTAAAGGGTTAGGCGGTGATGATGGTCAAGGCACTAACCCTGAGCAGCTATTTGCCGCAGGTTATGCAGCTTGTTTTATCGGCGCTTTAAAGTTTGTTGCAGGTCAAAATAAGCAATCATTACCCGCTGATACAGCAATTAACTCGCAAGTAGATATTGGTCCGATTGAAGGTGGATTTGGCATTGCCGTAAAACTTGTGGTATCTATCCCCAACATGAATAAAGAAGATGCGCAGCAACTTGTTGATAAAGCACATCAAGTATGCCCTTACTCTAATGCAACACGTGGCAATATTGCAGTAGAACTGTCAGTAAAGTGAGCCTCGGCACACATAGCTAAAAGCTGCGGCTTAGATACTTATTTTAAACACAATGAAGAGTCCATATTGCCCTAACTCTGGATAAGGTAATGTCCCCACTACCTTCATTGCTTAATGTTCGGCTCTAAAGCACTTACTCCAATAGGTTTTTAGAGTTGAAAATAAAAAATCCGATGCACTGCATCGGATTTTTTTATGTTTTAATAGTTAAAATCGCTTATCGTTTTAACACTGTTAGTAACCGAGCGCTATCTATTTGACTGCTATAAGCACTCAAATACTCGCTTAAGCACTGCTCAAAACTCACTTGAGCACCTTGTAATTTAGCATCCAATAACGCTACCTGCTCAACCATACGTTGTGATTTATCAGCCTCAGGCGTATCAATATCAGCAATAATTTCAAGACGTAAAAGAAGCTGATGTGCACTCAGCTCGTTTACTTTGGCGCCTTGTAACCACTGACTTGGCAACTCAGATCCTTGCTCTAGTGCTAAAATCAATTCATCGTACTTCTGCTGATCTTTTTTAACCAAAAGCTTTTGCTGTAGTTGCGCTATTTTATCAAGCAAAGCAGCTTGTAACTTTTTCATACTTGGCAACAATTGCAACTGTGAAACCTCGTTGCCTAACTGCTCAAGCTGTAACTCTGATAAATCGTTGTGCAACACAGAGGCAAATGCATCCAACTGAGCTTGCTGCTCAGATTCTTGCACAAATTGCTGCTGCTTTTGCTGTTCAAACTGCTCACTGCGCTTTGCAAATACGGCATCGTTATACGCTCTAAAATTCTGCCACAGGGCGTGCTCTTGTTTAGACCCTGCAAAGCCGATTGTTTGCCACTGTTTTTGCAGCGTTTTTAACTGCTCACACGCTTGCGCCAAATCATCTGACTCAAGTTGTTGTTGCGCTTGGTCAACTAACTGCTGTTTTAGTTTAGCATTGGCCTTATGATACGATTTTAAGCGTTCATTCACGGCATTATGATGAGTCTTATACTCAGCACTCAGTGTTTTGTATACTGCACCATCAACACTACCCGATGTACGCCACTGCTTTAATAAGCGGTTGAACTGAGCTTCAAACTGACGCCAATCAAAACCGTCAGATTGCATATCTTGCTGGGCAAGTGCTTGCATTTGCTCGATAATTTGAGTGCGCGCTTGCTTTGCTTCTTCCCTTTGTTGTTCTTGCTCTGCGAAGAACTCACGACACGGCGCAAATAACAGTTCAATTTTTTTATCAAATTGCTCTGCTTGTGCTTTTTCTTCTTCAGTATCGATACGCCCTAACTCATTCCAACGCACTCGAAGTAGTTTTACATCTTTAGCACGTTGCTTAGGATCAATGTCCGTCTCAGCAAGCTTTTCATCGAGTTTTGCCAATAGCTCTGCGCGCTTAGGCGTCGCGGCATATTTTTGCCAGTCGCGTACTTCTGTTAGTGCTTCATTTAAGCTCGTATGAAGCTTTTCTAATTGCTGCTGATTATTTGGTGTGAGTTTTTCATAGTGCTCCAAAAAGCCATTAAACACGCCAAAAGCAACATTAAAGCGACCTTGGTCTAGCAATCTTTGAACATCTTTGCCCTTACGTCTGGCTTGTTTAAGTTGGCTTTGCTGCTCATCGATAAGCGCTGCCATAGCTTGCTTAAACTGCTTACTTAGCGCATGTAAACGCTCAGACGCAGGTTTATGTAAACTGGCAGGTAGTTGACGTAATACTTCTTTACATTGCTCGTAAGCTTGCTTTTGTTGCACCAGCGTATCGTCTAGCTGAGCCACCTCAGTGGTAGGCACAATTTGCTCAAGCGCTGCTAGCGACTCTTGCATCCGTTTGTTTGCGCCTACTAAATCTGGAATTTGATGCAGTTGCTGTTCAAGCTGCAAAAGCTGTTTGTTAAGTAAAACTAACTCGCCCGTTTGGCTAAATTCACTGCCTTCAATTTGACTCTTTAGTTCACTGACCTTTGACTCAAGCTGTTGATTTTTATTTTCATCTAGCGACGCAACAGCCTCTGTTAGTTGTCGCTCAAGCGCGTTATAAGCGTCGCTCAATTGCAAAATAGCCTGCTCTTTAGCTTGTAATGCCTGCGCTTTGGCTTGCTGCGCATCAAAGTCATTTTCTAGTTTTGCTAAGTGCACTGCCAACTTTTGATTGATAAGGGCAAATTTATCATCAACTACCTTCATTTCTTCTTCGTCAAGCCACTTTAACTCAATCTCTTGCCACTGCAGTAATAGTGCTTTAGCTTGCTCATCAACACCTTGATAATCGGACTTTTCTCTCAGTGCGTTTAACTTTGCCAGCACCATCTTCGTTTGTTGTTGCACCTGCTTTGGCATTTCTTTTGCTAAACGCTGGTGCTCTAGTCTATTTTGGATTTCGCTAAGGGCAGCGCCATTGGCACTTTTAAGTACAGCTTTATCTAGTTGGTATTGCTCAATTAATGGTAATAGCGCTATTTGCAGAGGCTCAGCACCTTCTTTAAATGCCCGTTCTATTAATTTTGCATTGGCTAAGCGCTTTAACAGCTTAACTCTTGTTTGTGTTTCTTTTTCACTAAAAGCGAGCTTTTCTAACAGTTTGGTTGGCGCATATTTATCGATATATTCACTGCGAATATCATCCGATAAGTTTTCATTCTCGTTCAATACCGCACTGCTAATGTGCTGCTCAGCTAACTCTTTTAGGCTTTGATCTTGCTTATATGCTTGCCACCACAACACGAGATCGTTAACTTTATGCAGTGCTTTTTTACGGATCTCAGCTGAGCTATCTTGCAGCGCTAATGCATGCAATGCCTCAGCGTCCTTCCCTGTATCTAGTTTATCAACTGCGGCTAGGCGCACTGCCGCTTTTGGGTGCTTCCATTTCGGGGTAAAAAGGTGTTTAAAGATCATTTTCGCTGAACCTAGCTATTTCGTTTTGAGATTTAAATTCTTGTTGTAACTCACGCTTTGATTTTTGAACCATTTCGCCACGCTCATTTATCGTAAACTGCTCGTCACTTTTGGCGACTTTAGATTGATATAGCATAACCAATTGCAAAGTCTGCGCTTTTTGAGCTTCACTAAGCGGAGTACCATCTGGCCACTTGCCTGTTGATGCCCCATATTGCAAACGCTCAAAGACGTCTGGAGTAATGCTATTTACCAAATTATCTATATTCATCGCTACTTTTTCTTTTTCAAGTAAATCAAAATTACACGGTTAACCAAGTACCACACGCAACCTACAGCAATAGCGCCTTGAGCCGCCATCATTTGTACAGAATCTGGTTCAGGTTGACGCCAATACATATACAAAAAACCACCTAAAAATAAAATCAACGCTAAAAATGAGTGGTTCATAAACTTTTGCTGTTTACTGATACGCTGTTTATTTGCAAGGCGTTCAATTTGCTCTGCCGTCATCTCTTTTAACTGCAGTTGGCAATGCGGGCATACCGTACTTTTGTTTGAAATAGATTTGCTACAACCGGGACATTGTACAATTGCCATAAAAAACTCTCCAAATGCTACAAAAAAGCGCCCAATGTGGGCGCTATTTTACTTGTTTTCTAATCGAATGTCTTTGTTCAATTCGATTCGTTTACACGCATGCTGCTTTTATCGTCACCTTTTTTGGCACTTTGCGATTGCGCACCGTGTTCGCGGTTAAATTTTTCCCAATAGTCATCAACTGATTCTTTCATTTCTTTACGTAATAAGAAAATACCGAATAAGTTTGGCAGCGTCATCACAACGATTGCAACCGCGGCAAGCTTCCACACCAACGTGGTATCAGCAAATGACGCCCAAAAGAAACCTGCAACATAGAAAACACGATAAGGCATTACCGAGCGACTGCCCAATAAGTAAATCATTGCTCGGTCACCATAGTATGACCAGGCAATCGCGGTTGAAAATGCGAACATTAACAAACCAATCGACACAATATACTGACCATTGTCACCAAAGAAACCACGTGTAAAGGCTTTGGTTGTTAGCTCTGCTGAATGCACCAGTGATTTACCACGAATACTAATGCTATCGTCAACTAATTTACCGTCTTTAACTTCAACGGTTCCTGTGTAAACGTGGCGCTCTGTAATACCAAAACGAATATCTTCACCAATTGAGCGAGAATGAATAATCGTAAAGTCATTAACGAGTGCTTTGCCTTTTTCTACCTCAATATTGCCGTTGTACAATTCAACTGAATGTTCTTTGCCGCCATTAAGGTATTGGTACAAAGCTTGTCTTTGTTGTTCGTTGTCTTCATTGTATTGACCTTGAATGATGGTCATGGACGAACGCTCGAATTGAGTGTCAAACTTTTCAGTCCATACACCTGAAGATAAAATCACCAAACCTGTCAACGTACAAATAATGATAGTATCGATAAACGGTTCAAGGATTGACACCATACCTTCCGACACGGGTTCGTCCGCTTTTGCCGACGCGTGAGCAATTGGGGCAGAACCTTGACCCGCTTCGTTAGAAAATAAACCACGGTTTACACCTCGGTTAAATGCATAGGCAAACGATGCACCAAGGAAGCCCCCTGCTGCCGCTGAACCTGTAAACGCGTTTGTAAATACAGCAGCAAAAGACGGTCCAATATTTGCGAAGTTATACAAAATAACACCCAACGCACCGACAATATAAACCGCCGCCATAAGAGGCACGATACGTGAAGTAATCGCTGCAATACGTTTGATCCCACCTAAAATTACCAATGCCAACAACACGGATAACACACCACCGGTGTGCCAAGGCTCAATGCCAAACGTCGCTTCCATACCCTGAGCTATGTTGTTTATTTGCGGTAAACTACCCGTACCAAAAGAACTAATAACGGTTGCGATAGCAAACAAAATTGCTAACCACTTCATATTTAAGCGGCGATCCATGTAGTACATAGGTCCACCTGCCATCGTGCCATCATCGGTTTTTACGCGGTATTTGTGCGATAAAGTAACTTCTACAAACTTAGTCGTCATACCAAAAAACGCAGTCATCCACATCCAAAATAAGGCTGCTGGACCACCAATGGAAATAGCCAGAGCTACACCACCAATGTTACCTGTACCCACGGTTCCAGATAACGCAGTTGCAAGTGCTTGGAAATGAGTGGTATCTCCTTCATGACCTTTTTTGTCAAACTTACCACTTACGACTTTACAAGCATGTTTAAAGTATCTGACTTGAGGGAACTTAAGGTAGATTGTGAAAAATAACCCCACCCCTAATAGTACATACGGGAACCAAGCGGAACCCCCCAAAATGCTGTCTATAAAATCTAGAAACTGTCCGAATGCATCCACGACTCATCCTCTTGTTGTTATACGTAAAAAGCAACCCAGTACTGGGTTGCTTTTTGTTTTTGTTTATTATCTTAATTTATCAACCACACTCACAATTGCAGCAAGTGTGTCTTGTCCAAATTGGTACGAACGTCTGTCTGACCAACCATAATATGGATCAGGTAAATTCGCATTATCTTTAAAAGGCATTTCTACGGTATAGGCCAAAGCCTTAAACTCCTCGCCGACTGCGTTTGATGCAACCGTCAGATTAGCTTCTCCCGGCGCATCTTTGTCATAACCAAACTCATCTTGAAACTCAGGCGTAATCGTTAATAATGCGGCCTTAAAGTCATCTTCTAACCCTTTGAGGCGCTCATCATAACTTGGAATACCTTCCGAACCTGCTACAAAATTGTATGGCAGGGCTTCGTCACCATGAATATCTAAGTACATATCAAGGCCTGTTTCACGCATTTTATTCAGTGCATGATAAACCTCAGGTGACTTTTCAAGGCTCGGCGTTTGCCATTCGCGGTTTAAGTTAACACCCGCAGCGTTCGTGCGCAAATGTCCCCTAACACTACCATCTGGGTTCATATTAGGCACGATATGGAATATAGCTTTAGACAACAGCGCTGCAGCGTGTGGGTCTTCATCATCAAGCAACTTGTGCAAAAGACCTTCTACAAACCATTCAGCCATTGTTTCGCCTGGGTGCTGACGCGCGGTGATCCAAATATGCTTTTTATCATCGCTTGGTTCACCAATCGTTAAAACACTTATATCACGCCCATCTAACGTTTCACCTAGTGTTTCAATTTCACATATATCATGACTTTGTGCCCAATATAGTAAATCTAAATGGCGCTCATAGCTGTATGGCGTAAAGTAAGCAAAGTAGGTATGCGCGTACTCAGGTTCAAAATCAATGATTAAACTGCCATTTTCAAACCTACTCGGTACTCGAAACCAAGTTTGACGGTCATATGAGGCAACCGCATGGTAGTCATCCCACCCTTCTGGATATGCAGATTTATCTAACCCATTAATGTGCAACTTGTGTGATAAGAAAGGAGTACTTTCGAGGCGAAAGTGGAACCACTGAAAAAAATCAGATTCATTGTCTTTATTAATTTCTAGCTGGATATCAAGAGGTTCACTTAAGGAAACCACTTTAATATTGCCACTGTCAAAATTACTGGAGATCTTCATTATGTACCTTAATATTTCATCCCTGCGTAATGCGTGGGAGTACTTAGCTGTTAATCTTGTTAGCTAGCTGTAACGTAATAGGGTCAAGAGTATCACAGCCTGAAACGTTCAAAAACTAAAAAAGCCAGCAAATGCTGGCTTTTTTAGACTAAATCAATATCAACGAGGTAGGCTCGGGAAAGATACTTCTGCCATATCACGCATTACACGTACAACTTGGCAGCTGTAACCAAACTCGTTATCGTACCATACATACAGTACAACACGATCGCCATCTACAATTGTTGCTTGCGAATCAACAACACCCGCGTAACGGCTGCCAACTAAGTCTGTTGATACGATTTCTGTTGACGCTGTGTAATCGATTTGATCGCGTAAATCAGAGTAAAGAGACGTATCACGCAAGAACTCATTCAGCTCTTCGCGGTCAGTGGCCGTTTCTAAATTCAAGTTAATGATTGCCATTGACACGTTTGGTGTTGGAACACGGATAGCATTACCTGTTAACTTACCAGCAAGCTCAGGAAGTGCTTTAGCAACCGCTTTTGCTGCACCTGTTGAGGTAATAACCATGTTTAACGCTGCACTACGACCACGGCGTTCAGCTTTGTGGTAGTTATCAATTAGGTTTTGGTCATTGGTGTAAGAGTGAACAGTCTCAACGTGACCATTCTTAATGCCAAACTTGTCGTTAATTGCTTTTAGCACAGGCGTGATAGCGTTGGTTGTACAGCTTGCCGCTGATACAATTTTGTCTTCACTCTTGATATCTTTGTTATTTACACCGTATACAACGTTTTTGATATCACCTTTTGCAGGTGCCGTTAGTAGTACTTTTGCAGCGCCTGTTGATTTAAGGTGAAGGCCTAAACCGTCTTCGTCTTTCCAAATACCAGTGTTATCAACAATCAGTGCGTCTTCAATACCGTATTTTGTGTAATCAACTTCATCAGGTGAATTAGAGTAAATTACCTGAATGTAGTTTCCATTTGCTTTGATAGCGCTCTTTTCATGGTCAACCGTGATTGAGCCATTGAAAGGACCGTGAATAGAGTCACGACGAAGCAAGCTTGCACGTTTTTCTAGGTCGCCATCGCGACCACCACGCACAACAATGGCACGTAATCGTAAATCAGCGTGAGAGCCGCCACGTTCAATCAGTAGGCGCGCTAATAAACGACCGATACGGCCAAAACCATAAAGTACAACATCACGCGGCTTTTGCTCGCCACCTTTATTAAGGAGCTCGCTTAACTCTGCGTTTAAGTATTCTTCAATAGAACGACCTTCGCCCGCGTTTTTATAAATATAGCCATAGGCTAGCTTACCAAGGTCAATACGTGCTGGCGCTAAGTCCATTTTGCTGATTGCTTCTAAAAAAGGAAAGCTTTCACGCAAACGTAATTTTCGCTCTTCAAAGCGAGCAACTGTTTTGTGCGCTTTGATCACATCAATTGTGCTCGAATTTACTAATGGACGACCATAAACTGCAATTTCAATTCCTGAGTTACGGTATAAACGGCCAATAATTGGCTGCATGTTTTCAGCGTAATCTTGGCGCTCTTGCCAGCTGTTTTGATATTCTTGCTCGTGAGATAAGGTCATTTTTTCTGCCTAATAAACAATTTTTTGAACGGATAGCCCCTGTGGGCATCGCTATTCTAATTTAAACTGCTTTGATTCTCCACTGTTACTCATCAATTCATTGAGCTAGAATAATGAGAATCAACTAAGACAAGAGGAAATCTTATGGCATTAAGGCAAGCTTTTGTCTTATCTGTATTGCTATTAGCTGGGTGCGACAATCCTTTAACATTAAAGCAAGTCTGCGACGAAACGCCGGGGTTTTGTAACGATTTAAATACCGACAGCCACTGTAGAGAAGAGCGTGCCGATTTAATCATTGCTCGCTATGTCGAATACAAACAACCGACTGACGAAAACAAATACCAGCTGCTTAAATTGTTTGAAAGCTACGACAAGTGCGTTGCACGCGCCGCCAAAATTGAGCATATAAAACTAAAAGAAAAAACCACCTCTCGTGTTGAAGGCCATTTAACCAGCCTCAAAGAAATAAACCGTATTTTTAATGAAACACTCAGTACCTCTCACCCAGGTCTGCTCTATTACCATTGGTCAAGAAACAACAACAAGTTAGCAATGAATAAGTTGCTAAACATGCAAGAGCAAGAAGGCGTGCGTGATGACCCTGAGATCCAGCTATTTTTAGCGACCTTTTATGCAAAAATCGATGATAATAAAACGGTAGATTTGCTATATCGAGTACTTGAGCTGAACAAAGCTGGGCAACAACCGGCTCCTGAAGTATACGAAACGTTGACAAGTATTTTTTATAAGCAAGAGAAGTATAAGCATGCTTATACCTTTGCAAAAATCGCTAAGTTATCTGGCTATAAAAATGTCGATATTCTTCCAATCGAGCATCATCTGACTAGCCTTGGAAAATCACTAGATTCTTACGATGAATTAGCATTGCAAACGTATACACAAATTCAAGAAGGTAAGTTTGTCTCACCGAGAGAATTTTAAAAAAGAGCAGCGCTAGCTGCTCCTAAACTTTTAACTTTAAAAGTCGGAAAGTTAAAACTGCTAAACCTTACTTTTCAATTCGCTGGTTACTTGTGCAAGGCCAACTTCTGAAATACGTGTGGTAATTTCTTTTTGCTTGGCACTGAGTAATGAAATACCTTCAGCAACCATGTCATACACTTTCCAGCTGCCGTCATTGTTTTGTCTAAACTTGAAGTGCATATCGATATCAGGACCTGAGTTTTCTTTTATCACTACTTTTACGGTTGCAAAGTTACTATCGCCACTTACAGGTAACTCCTCAAATAGCACATCTTGGCCTTTGTACTGCAACAACGCGTTGGCGTATGTAGTCACTAAATAGCTATCTACGGCATCAATAAACTCTATCGCATCTGTACGCTGAAGCCCCTTGATATGCTTTCCTAGTAGTTTAAAAGACACAAATTTCACGTCTATATGAGGCATAAGACGACTACGAACGATATTCTTCATTAGCGTTGAGTCTGCCTTGCCATCTTTATTTACAGCTTTTATATCTGAAAATAAATCATTACCAACTTTGTTTATTAGTTGATACGGCGTATCAGCAGCAAAGCTAAAAGCCGAAAAAAACAGTGCAAATACGATGAGTAGCTTGTTCATAAGAAACGTCCTAAGTGTTTATATGAGCGTATGATACGCAAACTTTTAATGCACAAAAAGATGCAAAAGAGCACATGTTTGATGGTGATTCAGCACCAACGTGATTTCATCTTATGTGTGCTACCTCCCTACAATAAAGCTCATTGTATGACCTTAAAGGGGCTGTATTCCTGAGCGTAAGTATATCCATAACTACTTCCCAGAAGTGTTAGCATTTGTAAGGAATATAAAGAAAATGTGTGTAAATTTAGATGAGGCTTTGGATGATCTTGAGGCGCCATCCATAGCCATTAAAAGGGTAGGTAAATCAATGCGCTAGCTTTATGCTTTGAAAAGTGCCATGACGAGAATGAATTCTTTCCTTCAATGCCGATGTGATTGAATCAGCATCAAAGCCAATTAATTCATGGCTATGGATACTTAGTGAATCATTCACTAAGCTCTCTGCGAGCATATTGCCTAAAAAAGACATTCTTTGCTGAGCACAAATACTTTTTGCCAACCATGCGCCAGGTAAAGAAACAATGCCAATGTTCGGTGCCTTTTTAAATAACAATGCATCGTCCAATTGAGATAACCCCGCAATACAGCTTACTCTGCCGCAAAACTGTAACAGTGAAATCAGTTCATTTGTGCGCTCACCAGTGCAGTCTATAACCCCTTGAACACCATCATAGCCATACTTACGCTGAATTTGCTCTGCCAAATCATGCTCACCTTGTTCAAATACAGCATCTGCACCAAGGGATTTTAGTAAGTCTTGTTGTCCGGCGACGCAATTTGTAAACACAACCAAGCCCTGCTGCTTGGCAAACTGAATCGCAAGTTGCCCCGTACATGAGTGCCCAGACTCAATAAATACACTATCTCCCTCGTTAAGTTGCAGCTTAAATAGCGCAATGAGTGCCGTCATCCCAGGGGTAGGCAGACACGCTGCCTTGGCGGGGTCAATACCTTCAGGTAACACCGTCAGCGCATAATTAGCAACACTTGCATATTCACTCATTACGCCTGGTGTACTAATGTCGTTATGCCACATAACTTTGGTACCTACCTTAGGATGAACACCTATGGGGGCATCAACAACAGTGCCCACAGCATCAAAGCCAAAAACTCGTGGATACTGCCAACATGGTGTGCCTATTTGAGCAAATTTCTCATCTAAAGCACCTAAGCCAACATACTCTATTTTTACAAGCACTTGTTGCTCAGTAATTTTAGGCACGGCAAGCTCGGCTTGTTCTAGACAAAAGTCATGCCCTATTTTGCTTAACTGTATCGCTTGCATCGTGTTAGGTATCTTAGTATTCACGCTATTCTCTTTGCTAAATTAGGTTTATGCGCCGTCGCTGTTTTAAAGGTTATTGTAATTTATTTAATTATTAGAACATCCATTACCAAGCAGCTCAACTATAAGTTAAAAAGTTGCAAAGTTTTTTAGGTCAAAAGTTACAACACCAAGTCTTTGCTCTAAAAATCCACTTATTTACAAAGAAGAACAAATTACTCTCATAGTTTTGAGCAACAAGTCTGACTCACGGTAGAGCTAAAATCTAGGGTGATATCTTAAGTGATATTCACCCTATAGCACATCTCTGCACAGTTATACTTCAGATACTTTTGGTGCCTCAGTTGTGACTTTGTCACGCTTACCATTAACCAGCATATAAAATACGGGCGTAAACAATAAGCCAAACAATGTCACACCTAGCATACCAAAAAAGACTGCCACCCCCATTGCATGGCGCATTTCAGCTCCCGCGCCAGTAGCAAGCACTAATGGTACAACACCTGCTGTAAAAGCAATCGACGTCATTAAGATTGGACGCAAACGCAACCTACAAGCTCTAATGATTGCTTCAAAAGGCGTTTGCCCAGAGTCAGTTTGCTCTTTAGCAAATTCCACCATAAGGATGGCATTTTTACAGGCCAAAGCCACTAAAACTATCAGTGCTATCTGGGTAAAGATATTATTGTCGCCGCCTATCCACCACACCCCTAGCAATGCCGAGAATATAGTCATAGGTACAATCAAAATAATCGCTAACGGTAAACGCAAGCTTTCATATTGCGCCGCTAGCACCATAAACACCAACAACACAACTAGAGGGAAAATGTACACCATGGTGTTACCCGCTAAAATTTGTTGATAAGTCACATCGGTCCACTCATATGCCATGCCATTAGGTAGATGTTCAGCTAAAATCGCTTCCATCGCTTGTTGAGCTTGGTCTGAGCTATATCCAGGTGCTGGACTACCATTAAGCTCTGCACTTGGATAGCCATTATAATGCATTACTCTATCTGGCCCTGTCGTGGGCGTTGCGGTTAACACTGATCCTAAAGGAACCATATCACCACGCACATTACGTACTTTTAAGGCTAATATTTGCTGTGGATCTAAGCGGCTTTGCGCCTGAGCCTGAGCAGTCACCTGATAGGTGCGGCCAAATAAATTAAAGTCGTTAACATACAAAGAGCCCATATAAACTTGTAATGCGTTGAACACTTCTGACAACGCAATACCCTGCAGTAGCGCTTGTTCCCTATCAATATCAATATCCATTTGCGGCACTTGAATTCTAAAACTCGAAAAAAGGCCTGTTAAAGCGGGATCTTTACGCGCTTCATTCGTGACTGTTTGCAAAGCAGCAAATAATGCTTCAAATCCTTTATTACCTCTGTCTTCAATCTGTAGTTTAAACCCACCCGTGGTGCCAAGTCCTTGGATTGGCGGTGGCGGAAAGACTGCAACAAATGCTTCATCAATGGCTGTAAAACGCTTATTCAGCTCACCCGCAATCGCCATCGCCGATAAACTTGGGTCATCACGGTTCGCAAAGTCTTCCAGTGGTGTAAAAACAATGGCTGAATTAGGGCTATTAGTAAAACCATTTACTGACAAGCCTGGAAAAGATACGGTATTTGCAACACCAGGTACCTGCAGCGCTATTTTTTCCATCTCTCGGGTAACTGCTTCAGTTCTGTCTAGGCTTGCTGCATCTGGAAGCTGTGCAATCGCAACCAAATATTGTTTATCTTGCGCTGGAATAAACCCACCTGGCACCGCATCAAATAATTTAACGGTTGACCCCACCAGTGCCAAATATAGAACAGCCACAACAGCTGATAGCCTAATCAATTTTTTAACTAGCTTTTCATACCCTTGACCACTTTTTTCAAAGAAACGATTAAATGGGGCGAACAGCCAGCGGCCAAATAACTTATCCAAAATAACACTAAACTTATCTGGTGTGCTGTTGTGAGGTTTGAGTAACAAAGCCGATAACGCAGGAGATAAGGTTAGTGAATTAATCGCTGAAATAATCGTAGAAATCGTAATGGTTAATGCAAACTGTTTATAAAATTGACCCGACAAACCGGTAATAAATGCCGTTGGAATAAACACGGCACATAATACTAGTGCAATGGCAATGATAGGCCCAGTTACTTCGCTCATTGCAAGCTTAGTTGCTTCAACTGGTGACAGGCCATTTGCAATGTTACGTTCAACATTCTCGACCACAACAATCGCATCATCAACCACGATACCGATAGCCAATACCAATCCAAACAAGGATAACGTATTAATAGAAACACCTAACCACTGCATTACTGCAAACGTCCCGACCAAAGAGACTGGCACAGCGATTAAGGGAATAATCGATGCGCGCCAAGTTTGCAAAAACAAAATCACAACCAGCACAACAAGTACAATGGCCTCTAACAGGGTTTTTATAACCGCATCTATAGAGCCTCTAACAAAAACTGTGGGGTCGTACACGATATCGTACTCAACACCTTGTGGGAACGATTCACTTAAACGCGCCATTGTTGCTCGTACTTGGTCCGAAAGTTCAATCGCATTTGAACCTGGGCGCTGAAATATCGGCATCGCCAAAGCGGGTTGACCATTAAGTAGCGCTCTTAGGGCATATTGATTTTGTCCCAGCTCAACGCGAGCAACATCTTTAAGACGCGTGATAGCACCTTGATCACCCACCTTAATAACGACTTGTTCAAACTCTTCAATACTACTTAAACGCCCTCTCACATTAAGTAATACTTGGAACTGTGACTCATCAGCTGCGGGTTGCGCACCGAGACTTCCCGCTGCAACCTGCTGATTTTGTTCACGCAGTGCACTGACCACATCCATAGCCGTAAGTTGGTTAGAAGCAAGTGCGTCTGGGTCAAGCCATACACGCATTGCGTATTTGCCGCCACCAAAGAGTTGCACATCACCTACCCCACCTAAACGGGCAATTTCGTCTTTCACATATAAGTCAGCATAGTTTGACAGATAGGCCGTATCATGGGTGTTTTGTGGCGAATATAAATGCACCACCATGGTTAAATCGGGAGACGCTTTTTCAGCAACCACACCGAGCCGTTGCACCTCTTGAGGTAACCGAGGCAGCGCACTATTTACCCTATTTTGAACTTGTACTTGAGCACGATCGAGATCAGTGCCCAAAGCAAACGTTACCGTTAATGTCATACGGCCATCGCTGGTTGCCTGAGAAAACATATAAAGCATGTTTTCAGTACCATTGATTTCTTGCTCTAAAGGAGTTGCGACAGTTTGCGCTATGACTTTTGGGTTTGCACCGGGGTAACTGGCCGAAACCACCACGGTTGGTGGCACTACCTCTGGATATTCACTCACAGGCAGTTGAAATAAGCTCAACGCGCCTGCAATAAATATGACCAACGACAACATGGCCGCAAAGATTGGTCTATGAATAAAAAAGTGAGAAAACGACATTAATTATTCTCCACGTTCAGCAAGCAGCAACGCCTTGGCAGCTTGCTCAGACATCACTAATGCAGCATGATCGGGTTCAATTTCAACCAGTTGAGGAGCCACCGGCATACCCGGTCCTACTCTCGCAGGACCATTAACCGCAATCTTATCGCCAGGCTCTAGTCCCTGTGTGATAGCGCGCATTTTACCGTAGCGCTCACCCAGTTTTACTAGTCTGTATTGCAAAACATCATGCTCGTCTGTCACTAACACAAAGCGATTTTTTAAATCTGTACCAATTGCTTTTTCAGGAACCAGCACTTGTTTTTGAATTTCATTGGCGGCAACACGAATTCGCGCAAAAGCGCCAGGTTTAAGCTGATCATCGGCTTTAAATAATGCTCTTACCCGCAAAGTTCCGGTGTCTGTGTCAATATGGTTATCGACAAAGTCCACAACACCAGCATGATTAAAACCTTGCTCACCTAACATCTGCATAACGACGTTGGTTTGTTTATCACCTTTTAACTGGCTAAATTGTTGATGCCAAGTACGCTCATTAATATCAAAGTAGGCGTACACATAATCATCTGACACAAGGTGTGTGAGCAAACTTACGCCTGCTTGAACTGTGTTACCTTTTGTAAGCTCCGCACGCGATACAATGCCACTAATTGGCGCCTTAACTTCGCTATAAGCCAAATCGAGCTTTGCCGCGTCTAATTTTGCTTTTGTGGCCTGCACATTCGCTTCTTGCTGAGCAAGAAGTGATTGGCGGTGTTCAACCTCTTCTTGAGAAATTGACTTACTGGCAAGTAAGCGACTCGCCCTTTTCACATCGTTCTTTGCTTGTAGCAGTTGTGCTTGTGAATTGGCTAAAAGCGCTTCTAACTCTGCCACGCGCACCATAAATGGGCGTTGATCCAATGTAAAAAGCACATCTCCTTGATGAACTTGCTGTCCTTCTTCAAAATTAACTTCGGCAATATTGCCAGAAACACGGGGCCTAAGTTGTACAAACTCTACGGCCTCTAAACGACTGGTATAGGTAAACCATGCCTGCACTGGATAGGCTTTTACCGACGCCACATCTATGGGTTGTTTAAAAACTTGTGCTTGCTGAGCCTGGGGCGCTTCAGCATGAGATTCGCTACATCCTGTTAAATACGCAAGGCAACCTAATATTGCGATTGTCACTAGTGACTTCTTCATTGACTTTATCTCCTCTTCCTCGAATAGCAGATAGTCTACAGAATCAAAAGAAGCTAAATAAGCATCGATTTTTAAATTATTTAGTGCCAAAATAGCATCAATAAAAATGATTGAGTGATGGTTATGGATACGAGTACACGATTATTGATGTTTTTGGATGTTGTTGAACGTGGTTCTTTCGCAAAAGCGGCTCAACACCGGAACATAGATAGATCCGTTATTTCTAAACAAATCAGTAAGCTAGAGGAAGAGCTTAGTGTTAGATTACTCAATCGCACCACCCGCTCCTTTTCATTGACGGCTGCAGGTGCCGAAATGGTAAAAAAGGCACAACAACTTCGCAAGCTGCTCAGTGAAACGCAACTTTTAGCAGAGAATTACCATACCGAACCAAAAGGACTGCTGAGAATTACCAGCTCAACCATTATTGGCAGGCGCTATGTCCAACCCGTTGTAAATGAATTTCAAAAGCGCTTTCCACAAGTGGAGATTGAGTTACGCCTAGAAGATAGATTAGTTGATATCGTTGGTGAGGGCTACGATTTAGCTTTTCGTGTTGGCGAGCCCAAAGATTCATCCCTTATAGCACGAAAGATTGCTCGAAATAGGCTGGTCATATTAGCAACATCACAGTTTTTAACAACCTTTGGGGTGCCAAAGTCAATGGCTGACTTGAGTTCGTTACCTGCTGCATCATATGCTAGCGAAGGGCTTCGCTTTACAGGGATCAACTATCTAGATGAGCACAACGAACCGCAAGAAGTCGCGATAAAAAGTGTATTCCGAAGCAACGATGGCGAGTTACTAATGATGAAAGTGCTCTCAGACACCGCATTTTGCACTGTACCTGCGTTTTTGGTTGATCAGGAAGTGATTAATGGCCAACTAACCCCATTACTTACTGATGTGAAGCTTACAGATTATTCGGCACTTTATGCCGTGTACCCGCACCGAGATTTACCAGTAAGAACCCGCTTATTTTTTGATGCGATGAGAGAACATATAGGTAAGGATACACCTATTTGGGAAAAGAATATTCCGAATTTTGATACTCTTTATGGCTTCAAACCAACGATTAAGGCACCTCTATTTTAGTAAAATCTATCTCGATATAACGATACTTTTTGTTTATAGCAGTTGTTTATCAATGCAGCATACATTATCAAATAGATAGCTACTCATATTTTCTCAACGCCTTTTTCACCAATCCATTGGACTGTATCCACTTGATACAGTCGTCTAAAGGTAAGGCCTCACTGATGTTAAAGCCTTGAAGATAATCGCATTTTAAGTCACATAGAAATTGCGCCACACGATCATCATTCACGCCGACTGCAGTAATCGCGCATTGTAAACGCTGCGCCATAAAAACTGTCGTTTCAACAATAATCTGCGCTTTTTCATCTTTTAAACAAGACTCGATAAACGAAGGTTCAACTTTGATTTGTGAAACCGGCAAATCCTTCAAAACTTTGAAAGATGAGAAACCACTACCAAAATCATCAATGCTGACAGCAAAACCCATGTCAATGAGGACTTCTATTAACGCTTGAGCATGTTGTAAATCACTGATCATCATAGTTTCTGTTAACTCAAACATCACATGCTTAGCATCTACATTAGTATCGTTAAGTAAGCTGGCAAGTAAGCTAACTAGCTCCTTGTTTAACACATCATGGCTAGATAAGTTGATGTGTACAATCAAGTTACTATCACACTTTAACAGTTTAGGAAGATCTGCAAACACCTGCTTTATAACGAATAAGCTGAGCTGCCTGATTAAGTTGCTGCTTTCTGCCACATTCACAAAGCGCTCTGGCAACATCATATTACCGTTTGATTGTGGCCAACGACAAAGTGCCTCAACACCATGTACAGCACCCGTTTTTGCCCTGATTATGGGTTGGTAATACACTTTTAGCGTTTGTTGTATAAATGCTTCTTTTAAACCTACCGATATATGAAAGTCTTGTTCATTTTCTAGATGTAACGAATCATCAAATATAACTAACGACTGCTTTGAATTTTTTGCCTTATACATGGCAATATCCGCGGCTTTTAGTAACTCAACACTATCACTGAGCTTTTGCGGACTATAGATACTTGCACCAGCACTATATTGAACATCAACCGCAACCCCTTCTACTTGCAGCGGCTGGTCGAGTGCCTTTAGCAGCGCATTATTTTGCTCATATATTTGGGTTTCGATTGCACTGTCAATAACCAATACAAACTCATCCCCGCCAATACGAAACAACGTGCTGCCACTTAACAATGAACTCAACAACCGCTCTGATAGTGCAATAAGCACTTTATCACCAAATAAATGCCCTACCGAGTCATTGATTTGTTTGAAGTTATTTAGATCGATTAACATAACAGAGAATGGCTGTTGCAGCGCGATTTTTGCGTCGATGCTGTTAATACAATGCTCTCGGTTATTGAGTTTGGTAAGGAAGTCAGTTTGCGCGTGAAAGCGCTCATATTCAACCAGCTTTGCGAGTGACTGCAAACTTTGTTTAGCAAGGTAATTCACCAATAAAACAAATATAGACCCAAAGAATAAAATGCTCGCTAAGCCTATGTTTAATAAATCTGCCTGTTGTTGTTCAAACAAATAGGCGGCAAACGCTCCATATCCTAAAACGAAGAAAATAACTAAGCCAAATAATACACGCCAGCCAACATGTGGAGATATTTTACAAGTCTCATAAGCTGAGAAAAGTGCTAAACACAGCCCAACAATACCACTAAAAACGAGAACAAATGCTAACGAACCCACATGGCTTCACCCAGAACAATATAATGGTAGAAGTATAGTGGAAAATCCTATAAACGAATGTATTACCAAAAAATGCGCCCCCTTTAACGGCGCACTATTCTTTATATGTGCTTACTGGCACTATTTAGCGAGTGACTTCAAGATACTCGCTGCGAGATACTCAAGACTGTAAGAAGAAAAAAAGCCATGCCAAAAGCGCGGGGATTTATTGCTGAGGATAACAATCCCCATATTTTGCTCTTTGCAAAGCATCACAACAGAGTGCTGGCCAAAAGTCCCGCCATTATGCCATGCAATATTACCTAAGCCATCTCGCTGCTCTAAAACCCAAGCAAACCCCATATGACTAAGCTCAGAGGTATTAAATACCGGGCACGTTGTTGTTTTTAATAATGCTTGCCATTGTTCACCAGAGCAGCCAAGGTGCGCTTTTAAGAATTGCATCATATCGCTAGTGGTTGAACGCCACACGCCCGCGGGTTCCATTCCTTGCCACTTAAAATGAGGAACAACTTTACCGCTAGCACTGTGTCCAAGTGCAACGCGTTCAGGCTCATAGTGTGTCTCGTTAACATGGGTCTGTGTCATACCCAGAGGCGCAAGTAAATATGATTGAACTGCACTTTCGTAGCTCATCTGTAGACACTCAGCCAAGGTATTGCCCAACAGTGCCATGCCTAGGTTAGAGTAGCAAAACTTACCTGGTTTTAAGGGCGCCTTAATGTCGTTTAGATAATCAGTAATATCTTCTTTTCTAAACTTCAGCAAATTAGATATAAGTGATGAGCGAGAAAAACAGATAGTTTTTATCGGGTTTGCCGGTAAACCCGAAGAGTGTGTTACGAGTTGTTTAAAAGTGACGTCTTTTAATACTGACAGTTTAGGATAGTATCTACCGATTTTATCCTCAATAGCAACAACCCCTTTGTCGATCAGTATTGCTAATAACGTTGCGGTAAACGTTTTACCAATAGAGCCAATTTCAAATACGTCTACATCTTCCCGCTTTGCACAACCAAAGGAGGACTGGTACAACTCCCCATCTCGCCAAACAGCCACATTTATTTGCGGTCGCTGAGTTTTACTTATAAATGCTGCAACTTTTTGTTCAACAAGATGTTTCATGGCTCGCACTATTCCTAAAGTTTGCTGATTAAGTGTACAAAGATTCAACTCCTTACCTATTTTGATACAAGCAAAGACTTTTGCAAAGCGGTAACGACACTATGCCAAGTCAAAAATTCGAACAATAAGGATGTTTTGATTAGCTAGGTTAAAGGTTTGAATCAGACGTGTTATATGCATGGAGGTCAAAGAAGATTCAGAAGGTACTCTCATATTTACCTTGAAAAAAGACAACTACGAGAGCACAGAGGAATTAGAAAATAACGGTTTTATCAAAATTCTATGCACATTTTAAAATGGCATAGAGCTGATCTTTTAAATGTAGGCGCTGTTTTTTTAACGAATCCAAATACTCGTCTGAAGTATTTTCTACCCCTTCCTCAATGCGAATTACTTCATGATCTAAATTATGATAATCGTCAAACAATCGTGCGAAATGACGGTCCTTCATTTTTAACTCATGGATCTTGTCTTTAAATTCAGGTAGTTCTTTGGCAAGGCTATGGCGTTCAATCGTCATGGTGTTATTCCTGTTGTTGGTTGTCTACAAATTTACTTCCGATGTAGTTACAGTACGCTTCATCTGCCTTTCAAATCTTGATCTAGCACAATAGCACGGCCTAAAGCACATAAAAAAAGCCCCACTAGGAGTGAGACTTTTGGGCAAGTATAAAAATTGAAATTGGACTTTTAACAACGTGGTTTAGCGGTCGACTCTCGTGTGATCAGTTTAGCTTCCAAAGTTGCTTGATAAACAGGTGTTTGCTCGTCACTTATCTGCAAGATTAACTGCTCTACGGCTTGGCGAGTCATCTCTTCCACAGGCTGTGCTATGGTTGTTAATCCTGGCCAGATATGACGAGCGATTGGCGCGTTATCAAATCCTGCAATCGAGATATCTTCAGGCACTTTTAACTGCCTTTGCGTAGCCAACTTGAGCACCGCCGCGGCCATGTAATCGTTTGATGCAAACACGGCACTTGGTCTTGGGTTTAAATCTAAAATCGCTTTTGCGCTATCGGCGCCTGAGTGATAACTAAAGTTACCTTCGGCAACAAGCTGCGGATTAAAAGCGATGTTGTGCTCACGCAACGCTCTTTGGTAACCGTTAAAACGTTGTTCGGTTGCACTGTGATCAGGGTGACCTTTGATGAATGCGATACTGGTGTGGCCCAAGTTAATCAGATGCTCAGTGATCTCATACGCGCCTTGCTCGTCATTACTGCGCACCGAGATTGACTCTGCATCGTCAATCGCAGAGGCAACACGGGCAAAGTGTATGTTCTTTTTCTTTAAAAAGGCGATCAGTTCTTCTGAGTCTGAAAACGGGGGGGTAAGTACCATGCCATCTAAGCGTGAAGTTGTCAGCAAGTGCTCAATATTTTCTATTAACGCATCGCCTCGAAGCTCACACGGATGGATCAGTAAATTATAGTTATGCTTATGACATGCTTCTAGTGCACCACTTTGAACACGAGTGATATAGCTTTTACTGGGGTTATCGTATAAGCAACCAATAATAAAGCTTCTATTTCTGGCTAAACCGCGCGCGATTGGGTTGGGCGTATAATCCAGCTCTTTGAATACTTTTAATACTTTCTCGCGTGTCGCAGGACTCACATTTGGCTCGTTGTTGAGTACGCGAGATACGGTTTTTTTAGAGACCCCAGCGTAGGTTGCAACACTATTAATGGTTACTTTTTTCATGCAATTATTCCAAGCCTCTTAATTAGCTGCGTCGCTCATGCAAACATGCCGCGGCACCAATCAAAGGAATATTGTCTTGTACTACTAAAGTCACAGGGATTTGCCCTACATATTGTGACATTAACCCTTTTTCAGTAAATCTTTCAATAAAGCGACTGGATAACAAGCGCTCTGTCATTCTTGGTAAAATACCACCACCAATATTAACACCGCCTAAGGCACCAAAGGTGAGTGCTAAGTCGCCAGCTACACTGCCCATCCAATCACAAAAATGTGTTAAAGTTGCATCGCAAATTTCACACTCTGCGGCAAGCTGGCTTATTTGTGAAGCATTTAAGTCCATTGGAGTATGACCTTTTACTTCCGCCATTGCTCTATATAATCGTGCTATACCTGGGCCTGAAAACACGCTTTCAATTGAAACATGTTGTAAATTTGCACGCAGTGCATGGAGCAACTGTCTATCAAGTGCGGTAACAGGCGCAAGATTAATGTGCCCGGCTTCACAGCTCATAACCGCACTACCGTTTATATCTCGCGCCAAACATGCAGCGCCAAACCCAGTTCCAGGACCCATTACCGCAATGTTGGCATCGGGTTCGGGTTGTCCTGACTTAATGAGTATATTTTGCTCAGTATCTAAGTATGGGGCAGCGTATGCAAAGGCAGCAAAATCATTGATCACAGCGAGGTCATCAAAACCCATGTGCTCTTTTAGTTCAGGGATACTAAAGTGCCATCCCAAATTAGTTAAGTAAACTTGCTGTGACTTAATCGGGCCGGCAACGGCAAGGCTTGCTCTAGATGGTTTAGCCACAGGTAACTGATCAATATAGCGCTTTAATGCACTTTCGAATGACTGAAACTCTGCACTGGGATAAGTAACTTGGTGTTGTATTTCAAATTGGCGAGTTTGCTGGCAATAATGGGTCACGACCGCAAACCTTGCGTTCGTTCCGCCGATATCTGCAACGACAATCGGGTCAAAATCTTGATGTTGGTAACTTGTTGTCTGGGTCATGTTGTTTTCTCTTTTGTCATGGCGCTATTTTGCACCTATTTTTTTGCTCTAGGCTCTATTTGCCCATGCAATTATTTCTATTGGTCACTCAGTTAATTTTGCACGCTAACTGACGTAAAAAAATGCTGCCCACAAAAGTTGGGCAGCCAATACGTTTTGACAACAAAATGATAAAACAGCCACATTATGACACCGGTGTCAGAGTGTGGCAATAAAAAATTAATGATTATGGCGAAATTGGTTGAAAAAATTATTCAAACCCTGACAATGACGGAGTCAACTTCATACGAGCAAAAAAATGAAACACAAAGGTAAAGCGACCTCTTTTGATATTGCCCACTACGCTGGAGTATCCCAGTCAACGGTATCTCGAGCCTTAAGAAACAGCCCTTTAGTCAATGAAGAAACTCGACGCAAAGTCCATGAAGTGGCAGCAAAGCTAAATTACAAAGTAGACAAAAATGCCAGTAATCTGCGCACTCAACAAAGCAGCACTTTGGCACTGTTACTATTTGAAGACCCTACAACTGATGAATCAAAGATCAACCCATTTTTCTTAAGTATGCTGGGTAGCATTACGCGAGCATGTGCCAAAGAGGGTTATGACTTACTGGTTTCGTTCCAATCAAGTAGCCAAGATTGGCGCGCAGATTATGAAGACAGTCATCGTGCAGATGGTATCATTTTGCTTGGATATGGTGACTATTTAGATTACCAATCTCGTCTGCAAAAGCTGTTAGAGCAAGATACCAAATTTGTCTGCTGGGGAGCCAAAGTGGATGGCCGACCAGATTTAACCGTCAGTTGCGATAACTATGGTGGTGGCCAGCTTGCCGCTGCGCATTTAATTGAACACAAACGAACTGATTGTGCGTTTATTGGTGATGCTTCGCATCATTGTCCTGAATTTTTTGCTCGCTACCAAGGTTTCAAAGATACTTTTGAAAAACATAATATTACCCTGAGTGAGCGCAAAATGGCCAATGCGATATCAACGGAAGACTCCGGCTATCATGCAACCAAATCATTAATTGCTAACAACATCAGATTTAACGCCCTATTTGCAGCCAGTGATTTAATTGCGATTGGCGCTATTCGCGCATTACAAGAAGCAAACATTAAAGTGCCAAATGATGTTCGAGTTGTCGGCTTTGACAACATTCCAGCTGCCAGTTATGTCTCACCAGCGCTGACAACCATTCAACAAAACACCACTTTGGCGGGCCAAATGCTGGTGAGTAATCTGCTTAATCTAATACGTGGAGAAAAAGTAGAGTCAACCCTGCTGCCACCTAATTTAATTGTCAGAAACACTTAATCCTAGTAGCACCAAACAAATCGGGCTTTTATTTAAACAGTGTGTTGACATGTATACGACGAACTATGCCAGTTGCATTGAATGATAGAGTGGTTCTAGCACAAGAAAATAACTCAATGCTAAGGCAAGATTACGATATATAGCTGTTCCATAATAAGAGATTGAGTTATTTAGTCCGCAAAACCACATATTGGGCGGCATATACATGTAGCCCGTAGCAGCACGAGTCTACCTAAGTTTTCAAGCGACTAAAATACAGCGCGTATCGCTCTAGCTATCGTGTGCAAACAGTTAAGGCGTTTATTGGCCTCATATCTATCTAACCCATTTATCATCTCTACGCTGTCCATAAAAAATGCAGCATCATAATTACCTGTCCATTTATTTTTTAAATACGTTAAGCAATAGCAGTGCTTATGGTGCAGCTGTGTAAAGCTGGCCTCTTCAATAGAGAGGTTGGGTTTTATAGACTCACCTAGTTCAGATACAAAGTAATATTTAATGTAAATGAACTGTTGATCTTTGGTGTATTTATAAATATCATTAATTCCGCTTGTTTTTATGGCTTTAACTGTAATTTGATCAAACATTGACAACGTTGACATGCCCTTCTTGTTTTAACATTTGCACTCCGTTGTTAACATTATGTAAATTTAACTGTGGAAAAATCTCCCCAACCATAAAAAGGATACGGATGTGATAGAGGGCGATGATTTAAAAGCTATGCGGGTCAATGCGGGTATATCTCAAGACGCGATGGCAAAAAAACTCAAGTGTGATAGAAAAACCATCATAAATTACGAATTAGGTGTGAGTGATATTCGTTCAAAACAGCTTTTTTTGTGGTTTTTATATTGTAAGATAGATGCTGGGTCGTTATTAAATGAAATAAAACAGATCCGCGACATCACAAACAGTAAAGAAAAACCAAACTTACAGGATGAAGAACCATGAAAAAATTAAACCTACACCGTGTATTTAGCTCTATGAATTTATTCATTTCATCTAACAATAAGCTAAACAAAAGTACCAGTGGCTGCGGACTGACAAAAAACATCTGTGTGACAATTAATGGCGGTGCTGGTGCTTCTAAGCCAGAAAGGCCTTCATTAAAAGGTACAAATATTAGAAATAGTTTATGTTCAATTAAAAGCACTCGTGAACTAACAGACAAAAACTGTTCTTCAATTTTAGGTGGAACAGTGCCAAATAAGCCTCCACAAGCAATGAATGCTGGTTTTCCATTTCTCGTTAAGCCTATAGTTACTGACAATGATTCACAAGGATAGAAAATGAAACTTTCAAATTTAATTCTGCTCAGTATCGCTTCTTTGGCGATTTTTTACATTCAGCTGTGGGATGATCAAATTGTCGCGCCTTTACATTTTTCATTACTGAGTTTATGTGCAGTCTATGCCATTCATAAAAAGAATATCAATATGGCTCACATTGCGATGTTTATTCTCGCTATCACTGTATTTAACCGTGTTGTTTATGAAACAGGTTTAATAAATGACGTGACGCCCAGTGGCAATTTATTCTTACAAGGACTCTTTATCTACGGTACAAATTTACTATTTAGCCTTGCACTTGCTTTAGTGTTAATCTTTAGAGTACAACTCTCTCGAACACTCTCTAGATCAGTAAATATCCAGCTCACTCATTTTGATGGAATTTTCCATTGGGTTTTTATCTATATGGCTGTAATTAATCTAATCGCTTTAGTTGAATACACAGCATGGTCCTATTTTGAAATGAAGTCTTGGCGATTGATTTACAATAACTTTGAAGGGCTAATTTATATTGGATGGGCGCTATGCTGTGGTGCATTACTCACTATGATGATTTGCGATACAAAAGCGAATAACTCTGGTGAAACAAGCACTCTCTAATTGATTACTTGCTCACCATTGCTCGTCTACACCCAACGTAAATGAAAAATACTGGCTGGCAGCTAGATTGCCAGCCATAATCCATGTTCATCACTTTTTAATCCCGCACACCCCTTAGCGCTCATCCCTTTTAAACCCGCTCTCACAAATTAATCGAATTATTTTCGCGCGAGTGAAGATTTTTTCACACACTAATAACCATAATGCTACTTATCGTAACTAATTAGAGAGAGCACTATGGATGGTATCAACTTACTAGAGGGCGTAAATGCCACAATCAAGCTTGTGCATGGTTTTAAAGATACCTATGTATATCATAAGGATAATCAGACTGTTTACATTAAGCATGTGTTTGCCCACAAACTCACAAGCAATCTCAAACCCAATATGACCGCGCAAGACATTGACTTAATACGCCAACTTGATGCACTGCATCTGCGTTGCTATGTATTGGTGCATATTAAAAGCTATAACAGTAAGCAATATGATTTAGCGCTCTTTTTAGATGATTATGAAGCAATTCAAGGAGTGTCGAGCGAACTCGCTAAGCAAAGAGCCATGCCTATCAATAACGCCGTCAATTTGATCAACACGATTTTGCTCTAAGGAAACGACGATGAAACATAACACAGCTCGTAGGCAAGCCCTAGTTGAGCAATTTAAGAATGAGCTGCAAACCATGATACGCAAGCTCAGAAAAGAACGCGGGCTCACACAAAAGCAACTTGCCGCTTTACTTGATGTTGATCAAGGCACCATTAGCAATTTTGAAAGCGGCAAAACGGTGATGAACCTAGTCCAAGCCTATGAAATACTTTTGATATTTGGGCGTAACCTGACTGTCTTGCCAGCCACTTCAACCGCAATTGAACTTACCCAATCAAAAGAGCAGCAACAAAAGTACAACCCTCAAAACACGTCCCATTAAATCAATTAAGTCATATTAATTGCACGCAGATTCAAATCTGAAACGCGCCATTTTAGGTAAAATTAAACAGTTATGTGTAGACGCTCGTGAAAAATAACGCCAAATATGGCGTTATTTTTATACATCACATTACACTTTTTTATCAACTAAATTGCCGCCGCTTTTTTCAAGAATTCAATGGCTTCTAGCTGTAAATTTTCCAATTTAGATTGCGTAAAATAGGTACTTATCGCTTGTTTAGACTGATTGGCATAAATTGGTGTAAAGCAGTAGGTTTTATCGTCCTGCTCGGATAAACGTTCCGACTGTTCTGTATAATCATCAATATACTGCTGCATATCCAGCTTTGCATTAAGGTGAAAGATAATAATTCAAATCATCAGTTAAATATAACGAGCACTGAACGGCTTTCAGGCTCGGTACTATGCTAACACCCAACTAAAGATTAGGGATTAGTATTTATCTGAGTGGTTATCCAGTCGATGTATGAAGAAATGCGCACTTGATACGATCTTCCGCCATACAGGCCATGTTTAAAGGTCTTTAGATCTCCTTCAACAAAATCCCAACTAAACATACCAACGAGGTACTGCTTGTCATTATCGAAGTATATGAGCGGGCCGCCGCTATCGCCCGAACCGTCAATGCCTTCGTATTGCAAGCCCTTCTCAGCTTTATCAAATTGAATCGATAGCCAATTGCCATTAACTCTATCTATGATGTTTTGCATCCACCGTAGTGTTTTTTGCCTCTTTGTCTCAAATATTGAACCATTCAGGCCATCACCAGTTGAGCCTCGGCCAAATGCCGTGATAGCTTTGCCTTGCTCATCAGAGCTAGTATAGAGTTCAATAGGCTTAACATGCGTAACAATAAAAAATGCGTTTTGGGTAAATGTGCGGGTATAAGAGCGGGTAATAAAAAACAGCAGGCCTTATCGCCTGCTGTTGAAATTGACGTTACTTAAGCTTTTGCTCCACTATTGGGTAGTGGTCCCATACTTGTTTATCTGCCAGCGACCTTATCAGCTTCACATACTCTGCATGCGTCCACGCCAGTGGGGTTGCTGAGTTAGTGCCCTGTCCAAACTTATAACCTCTTGGGTTAACGCCCACATTGTCCCAAACTTGCTCTGGTAACATCATGCCTTCGTTAGCAAATAGCTCCATACCTTTTACATAGGTTTGCTTTATTTGCTGCACTTTGTCAGCAGATAATTGATTATTTTGTGCCGCTGAAGCGATTTCAAAGTGGCCTCGCTCACCGGTGAAAAATGGCCAAACGCGACCACGTTGCCCTGCGGTATTTTTGCCACCTTGCGCATAGTTGGTGCCAGTGACTTCATCCTCACCGTAACCATCATTACCATAGCGTCTATAGCCCGGGTAAGTACCGCTATGCCCTTCAAAAGTAAAACTATATTTAACTCGTAAGTTATCAATCATGCTTTCATCTTCATACTCAGGCAAGGTGGCCAAAATACTCGGAGCATCAGCTGAGCGCACGCCGTAGCGTACCAACTCTAAAAATCCACCATCAATGATGGCTTTTTTATTCATTCCTTCACGGCCGTTATTACTATTGATTTTGCTATCGCTATTAGGGTTAGAGTCTTGACCAATTCTAAAGAAATACTGGCCATCAGTGGCTTGGCTTTGCGCTTGCTCTTTAAGCACGCCTTCGCTGGTAAACATCAACGCTTCAACTTGCTTATCATATTGCTGTGCCACTTCAAGATAGCGCGCTGCCGCCGCCATATCACCACTACGTTTAGCAATATCAGAGGCAGTCACTAATCCAGCTATGACCGCTGCGGTGGTTGAAGGAGAATAACCATTTTGCTCTTCCCAACGCTCTTGCTGAGTTGCCGGTGGCGTGATTTGCGTATCATTCCAAAGGATTTTTGCTTTGCCACCATGCACTAAAAAGTCAGCTGCTGGCTTTAGCATTTTAGTGTACCAATAGCTAAGCTCTTCATCATTGAGCACGTTTGCTTGATGTAACTTCCAAGCTAGCATAATTGGCATGGCTGTTTGGTCTAGCTGTACACCAACCCACTCCAGCTCGCCATCAACATGAGTTTTTTGCAAAAACCAACCGGTATCGCCTTTATTCCCCGGTGTAGAATCAGTTACTTGTACTTTTTCTAAATACTTAAATGCCGTTTTAGCGGTTTGTGTGTCCCCCATCGCCATAAAGGCCATGGCGACTTGATAAAAGTCTCTCACCCAAACTGCTTTATAGCCTGTCGACCCTTCACTCGCTGGAACCGTGTCACCCCATGGATTAGATAATGAGGCGATCAGTGCCCCCGCATAACTTTTATCTTCTTGCGCTTTTAAAACCATAGCACTGGTATATAAAAGCTTGCCTTGGTCAGCACTGTATTGAGCTAGACGAGACATTGGCTTTAATGACGCAAGGTAGTCTTCCCAACCGATTGCATCCCCTTTCCCGTTATAGGCATCAAGGACTGCTTGATACCCTTTAGAAAGCGTTTTGCTCGCTTGTTCAGCACTTTCGTTTTGAGATTTTCCAAAGCTGAGCACTATATCAAAGTGCGCACTGCCCTTCACATCCCCAAGCTTACCCAGCAAGCTCACATTGCCGGATTCTTCACCTGTTGACGTATATGTATGCTCAAGCTGTTGAGTATTCATAAGCGCCGCGAGATTATCACTTTGTCCTGTAAAACCTACCGACGCTTCTTCAAAGCCGCCTGCAACTTGCAAAGTAAGGTAGTTATCCCCTTCATAGGCAACTAAGCCTTGCTTGGTGACCTTAGCAAAGTCATTCACGCCATTGTTGTTAATGTAAGGGTTTGCAGACACATAGGCTTGAACAGGCGTATCTAAGCCTGTATTAATATGCGTTCGAACAAACAAGCTTTGCCCATCAGGGTCTGTAAAAATATGCTTTTCAAGCTCAAAACGCCCTAACTTATCTTTGCTTAGCACTTTATAGGCGAGCGATAACGGACGGCCTTGTGCATCTTTGTGCAAGTAATCAACTGAGATCTCAAAGTCACTTGAATTACTCTCTGCCACACTAAACGCTTGGCCCTTTGCATCAGTGCCGGTGATAACAAATTGCATCTCTTTAAGCTGAGCTTGATGAATAAGCCCAAACATGGTTTCGGTTATCATACCTTGAGCTAGTGAAAACCACACTTTAGATACTGGACCCGTTTGTGCCTTATCGCTGTATTGACCGTCTACGTATGCCTCATAAGACGTCCCGATACCCGTTTTGCCTGAATATGCCCAATAAGGCTTATCACCAGGTGCACCCGGTGCAATAGCAGTAGAAAGCGTATCTACTTGACCATTATTTTGTGCACTGCCACAGCCCACGAGGCTTGCCGCAATCAGTGCCATTGTTAATTTGTTGATTTTGTTTTTCATAAAAGCTTCCCTAAGCTGCTGCCGTTTTCACACGTAATACCGACACGGCTGCAAAAATAAATGATATGCCACCAATTACTAACGCGTAGATAGGCTGGTTTTCAAAAAGGTGTCTTAAAATTAAGCCTAAAATACTGGCTGCGAGTAACTGTGGGATCACGATGAAAAAGTTAAAGATCCCCATAAATACGCCCATTTTATGACTTGGCAGTGAATTACTCAGCATCGCGTAAGGCAGCGACAAAATGGATGCCCACGCAAATCCAACACCAATCATAGGTAGCCACAGTAATTGCGGCTGTGGAATTAAAATAAAGCTGATTAAGGCGCCCGCACCGAGCAATAAATTCACACAATGTGCTTTGGCTAATCCAATACGTTTAACCATCAGCGGAATAACAATGGCCGCCAATGCCGCAAAGCCGTTGTAGGCGGCAAACAATACGCCAACCCAGTCAGCTCCGTCGTTATAGGCTTTACTGGTAACATCAGAGCTGCCGTAGTGAAAACTGGTCACCGCAGAGGTGGTATAAATCCACATTGCAAACAATGCAAACCAGCTGAAAAACTGCACAACCGCAAGCTGTCTCATCGTTGTTGGCATGGTAAACACATCGTAAATCACTTGATAGAAGCCACCACTCACACGCTGTTTATTTTGCAAAACGCCTGCAATTAGCTGTACAACGGCAAAGCTAAGTAGTAGAGCCGATAATAAATACAGCTCTTTTTCAAGTGCCAAAGCAAAAACACTTGCCAGTAACCCACCACCGAGTACCGAAAATATCAGTGCACCTTTTGCGAAGTTGATTGTTTTAAGCGGCTCAGCCACTTTATTTTGCTTATCCGTACTGGCGTCGAACTGTGCTAGCTGCTCAGGGCTGTACTCTTTGGTTTTTACAATGGTCCACATCACCGCTAAAAATAAAATGGCCCCACCAAAATAAAACGCGTATTTGACTGACTCTGGGATTTGCCCGTTTTCTGCGGTGTTGCTAATGCCAAACCAATTGGTCATCATCCAAGGCAAAGCTGAAGCGACGATTGCGCCTATACCGATAAAAAAGCTCTGCATCGAGTAGCCCGTTGCGCGCTGCTTTTCATTAAGGTTGTCGCCCACTAGGGCTCTAAACGGTTCCATGGTCACGTTGATAGAAGCGTCCATGATCCAAAGCACACCGGCTGCAATCCAAAGCGTTGGCGAGTTTGGCATTATAAACAGCGACAAGGTGGTCAAAATTGCGCCATACAAAAAGAACGGTCTACGACGCCCCAAACGACCCCATGTTTTATCACTCCAATAACCAATAATTGGTTGCACGATTAAACCAGTTAGGGGCGCTGCAACCCAAAGAATCGGAATATCATCAACCGATGCACCCAAGGTCTGAAAAATACGGCTCACGTTTCCGTTTTGCAGTGCAAAGCCAAATTGAATACCTAAAAAGCCAAAACACATATTCCATATTTGCCAAAAGCTCAGGTTTGGTTTTTGTTGTTGCATGGCTATTCCTCTAGTAAATAAACCGCACTGGCACGTGGGGCTAAGGTAATCTTGATTTGGTTATCTTGTACACGCATGCTGGCATAGCGCTCTAACAGATCTTTGGCAAGATAATGTGTGTTTTGCCAATCAGTTGGCAGATGCAAAGTGATAGTGTGTGGCTCTGTTGCATCAAAATTACTGACCACAACCAGCTTTTGATTTGAAAACGCACGGGCAAATGCCATTATGCGCTGTTGCGCTATCGCATTTTGCGTGTCCACCACAATAGAATATAAGTCACCTGCGACAACCGCTGGTAATGTGCTTAACGACATCAGCTTCACGTAATAAGCACGTAAATCTCGTTGTTGCTCACTAAGCTGACCGCCATCAAACTTACCGTTGTTCATCCACGCTTGGTGAGCTGGCACGCCAATATAGTCAAAAATACTGGTTCGACTTGGTTTACCAAAACCTGCGTCTTCAGAACCATCTTCACCTACCGTTTGACCAAAATACAACATGGTCGGCGATTTGCTGATCAAATGAGACACCACCATGGCTGGTTTACCCATTCGCGCATCCCCTGCAAATTCGTCGCTGGCAAGACGTTGCTCGTCATGGTTCTCTAAAAAATGCAGCATGTGCTTGGCGATATCTTGTACTTTGTGCTGTTGTGCAAGCACATCTTCGGCGCTGCCAGTTTGTTGCATAAGCGCTTTTAAACTGTCGTAAAAGCCAACTTTGTCGTACAGATAATCCATTTTGCCTTTATGGATATAGTCTCGATAAAGCGCGGGGTTATATACCTCTGCCAGCAAAAATGCGTCAGGGTTTTTCATTTTTATTGATGAATTTAAGAAACTCCAAAACTCAACGGGGACCATTTCAGCCATATCATAGCGAAATCCATCCACACCGCGTTTAAGCCAGTAATGGGTAATATCTCGAAACTTGTACCAGCTATCAGGTAAATCGTGCTGCTGCCAAAACGCATAGTGCTCAGCAATAGGTTTTTTCTCAAAGCCTGCTGGCAGTTGGGGAAAATCATAACTGCCGTCGGGTTTGACGCCATAATTTACTTTTACTGTCTCGTACCAATCATTGATGTCAGGCTGCGCAGCTCTTGAGCCGTTTCCTGTCCATTTTGCAGGCGACTCAGCAAACTGCCCATCACTTTGTGGGTGAGCCTGACCGCCCAAAGGCTGGTAGTCGTCACTTTTTGGTACTTGGAAATCTTCACCAACAACATAGTAAAAGTTATTGTCTCTGGCGTAAGCTTTTGATGTGTCGTCATTGGCACCAAAGTCCGCTACGCCTTTAGGTGCTGATGCAGACTGATAGTTTCTGGCTACATGATTGGGCACAATATCAATCACCACTTTCATTCCCGCTTGATGAGTACGCGCAATTAAGGCATCAAACTCTGCAAGTCTTTGGCTAGGGTCAATCGCTAAATCGGGGTTAACGTTATAGTAGTCTTTGACTGCATAAGGTGAACCTGCGCGACCTTTAACCACATCTGGGTCGTCTGCAGCAATACCAAATTTGCTATGATCAGTCACCAATGCGTGATGCAACACACCCGTATACCAGATATGCGTGGTGCCTAGTGCTTTTATCTCTTGTAGTGCTTTTGGTGTAAAGTCAGCAAATTTGCCAACGCCGTTTTGCTCAACTGTTCCCCACGGCACATTGGCCGTTTCTTTGTTGCCAAATAGCCGAGTAAAGACTTGGTAAACAACAGGCTTACTTATTTTCACCCCATTCGTTGAGATATCGGTTGCATCTTTAGACGCACTGTGATCACTGGGCTCTGAGCAACTAATGAGTGCAGTTGCACATATCAAGCCTATCATTGAGCGTTTGAACTGGCTTAGCGCGCCGTTTGATTTATTATTTATCATTAAACTTGTAGTCACTTGTTGTTGTCATAATGTGGCTTATTGCAGTCTACCTTGGCTTATCACACAGGTTGAACCGCTTGCATACGTATTCACCACATTGATTCACACGCTAGTCATGCTTTAGCAGTAGCAACCTGGCGCCCATTTTGGGTATTTCGACAGTTTGAGAAACATCAACCGACTCATTGTGCAGCAGGTCTATCGCCATTTTTGCGCCCGCTAAACTCTCTTTATAGCGCGCCATATCAATCTTCATTGGCTCTTGATTCTTGTTAAGTAGCACTAAAATGCGCTGCGTCCCAGTACTTCGCACATAACTGTATATGCCTGAATAAGGAGCAAAATGCGTTAAAGCTCCTTGGCTCAGCGCAGGGTAAGCTTGGCGTATATGTGTTAGCTTTCGCACATGGTTTTGCATCATGCGCTGCGACTTGCTCAAGCCTTTAGCGGTTCGCGCATCTTGTGTATGACCTTCAAAGCCACCAGGAAAATCAATGCGGATATCACCATGATCATTTGATGGCGTGTTGTCGAGCAACACTTCCGTGCCATAGTAAATTTGCGGAATGCCACGAGTGGTGAGCAATAAAGTCATCGCTAGTTGTGTTTTATTTAGCGATTGCTGTAATTCAGTGAATACCCTGCTCATATCATGGTTATCTAAAAATATCAGTAAGTTGTCTGTATCGGCGTATAAAAAATCATTGGCTATCGACTGATACACTCTTATCCAGCCAGTATTCCAGCTTTCTTCTTCGTTAAGTGCTTTGATTAGCGCTTCTTGCAATGAAAAATCCATCACACTTGGCAAACTTGAACGATAACCATCTTGATTCACTTTGCCACGCTGCCAATATGATGCGATAGCAGGGTTGGTGCTCCACTCTTCCCCAACGATATTAAAATTGGGGTATTCCGTCATAATTCGTTCGGTCCAGTTTGCTAAAAACGTCTTATCTGAATAAGAGTATGTATCTACCCGAATGCCGCTGAGGTTGGCGTATTCAATCCACCAAATCGCATTTTGCATAAGGTAGGTCGCGAGCAAAGGCTGGCGCTGATTCAAATCGGGCATACTCGGTACAAACCAACCATCATTAAACTGCTTTTTATCAAATTCACTGGCATGAGGGTCTTGAATGGTTTGCCTTGCATGGCTTGTACCGCTAAATTGGCCAGCAAAGTTTAACCAATCCCGCGTTGGCTTATCGCTAACCCACCAATGATTTGAGCCGCTATGATTAAGCACCATATCCATTATAACCCCGATACCTCTTGTTGCGGCTTCTTGAGTCAGCTGTAGATATTCGTCGTTAGTGCCCATACGCGGGTCAACGCGATAAAAATCAGTAAGTGCATAGCCGTGATAAGAGTATTCAGCCATATTATTTTCACGTACTGGCGTGAGCCACAACTGGGTGTACCCCATGTCTTTGAAGTAATCTAAATGCGCTATGATGCCAGCAAGATCGCCGCCATGACGTCCGCCTCGATAAGCGGGATTGGCTTTTTCTAACATGCCTTCAACACTGTCGTTTTGAGCATTGCCATTGGCAAATCTATCAGGGTTTATCAAGTAGATAACGTCTTTGCTTGAGAACCCTTGGCGCTGCGCACTGCCCGTTTGACGTGCTAACAATGGATAGCTGATTTGTGCTTGCTCACCGTGAGAATTAACTTCAAAAAGTAACATCCCAGGCTTTGCATCTGGGTCAATTGTTAAATTGATAAAAGCATAATTAGGGCTATCACCAAATTGAACACTTCTCATGCTCACGCCCTGATAGGGTGTTAAACGGATCTCAGCATCTGCAATATTACTTTTACGCACCATAATCTGCACATCAGGGTGTTTCATGCCAACCCACCAGTTTTTGGGTTCCAGCTGGTATGCGCTCACTGAGCTGACAGCGCCAAAAAAACTCATAATTATAATGACTAAAAATATCCGCATATAGTACTTCACTCCGTTGTTATAATTTTGCAAGAAACTGCTCATGGCTTGGCATTCGCTCTACAGTATGCTGAATAAGCGTATTAAGATTGCTCAACAGCTCTGCTCTTTGTTGTTCGTTGAGTACCTGAATGAGCGGGTGTAGTTGCTTTGGTCTTAGCCCCTGACCAATAAAAACTTGTTGCCAAGCTACCTCTGCAAACAGTTCGTCATCTTCTCTTAACAGCTTACCTGTTCGCTCAAAAAGGCTTATTTTATTTGCAAGACTTGGTGGTATTTCCATATTTTGGCACTGGCGCCAAAAGTCAGAATCGTCTCGTTCATTTAACTTGTAATGCAAAATAATAAAGTCGCGGATCCGTTCAAATTCGGTCTTTGATTGCTGGTTGTAAAGTGCAACTTGCGTTGGTTCAATGCCTTGATGAGGAAACAACTTAACCAATCGCACTATAGCCGTTTGAATAAGATGAATGCTAGTTGATTCTAAAGGTTCTAAAAAGCCGCTCGATAAGCCAATGGCAACCACATTTTTGTGCCATTGCTTGAGTCTACGCCCAGTTCTAAAACGGATAAGTTTTGGCTCAGCAAGCGGCTTTGCCGGTAAGCTATCCAGTAGCAATTGCTTGGCTTGTTCATCAGACAAGTGCTTGCTTGCATACACCAAACCATTTCCAATACGGTGTTGCAATGGAATTTGCCACTGCCAACCACAACTATGAGCAATTGCGCGAGTATACGGAGCACGCTTGTCGTCACTGTGCTCACAAGGCACTGCCAACGCACTATCACAAGGCAACCAATGTGACCAATCTTCATACCCTGTGTTAAGGGCTTTATCAATAAGTAGCGCGTGCATGCCAGTACAATCTATAAATAAGTCGCCCTGCACTTGCTGGCCGCTGTCTAATGCTAGCGAAACAATATTTCCTGACGTTTTATCTTTATGAACGTCTTTAACCGTGCCCTTAATGTGCTTAACCCCCATACTCTTGGCATGCTCGGCGAGAAACTGGGCATATAACCCCGCATCAAAATGATAAGCATAAGAAATACCCGGTAGCTTGGTGCCTGGGATAGCATTGAGTTTTGCGAATTTGTGGTGTTTTGCAGCTTGATAGTTTAATGAAAAATCCCAGAAGTCTGAGTCATTCCCTTGTTGTTTTGCATGTAACCAGTGATTATGAAACTCACAAAATGGAAAGTCTTTACCTATCGCCCCAAAAGCATGCATATAACAGCTATCTTGCGTGCCCCATCCTTCAAACTGAATCCCCAACTTTATGGTTGCTTTGGTGGCTTTTATAAATGCCGCTTCATCAATTCCCATCGCGCTATTAAAAGGCTGTAAAGGTGGAATAGTGGCCTCACCTACGCCAACTGTGCCGATATCTATTGACTCAAGTACCGTAATATTAAGTAGCTCACCCATCACTTTGGCTAAAAACGACGCACTTAACCAACCAGCTGTGCCACCTCCAACAATGACTACCTTCTTAATTTGCCCAGCAGACATAGTAGCAACCTCATCATAGCGTAATACAAAAAAGCCCTTGTTTTTAACGACAAGGGCTTCGACTCAATCGCGTGTCAGCGATTAAAACTTATAGCTTAATCCTAGCATGTAAGTACGACCATAATCTTGGTAGTCTCGGACTTGCAGTGCGTTATCGCCTGATAATGCAGTGAACGGCTCTTCAGTGATGTTTTGCACTTGCAAAGATACTGATAACCCTTCTAGCTCTTTGAAGCCACCTTCACCGAAGTCGTAACCTAGCTGAGCATCCCAGATTGTTTCACCGAGAATATCTACTTGCACAGTATTAAAACCTAAACCGTAAACATCACCTTTGAATTCGCTACGCTTACGCATACTAGTACGTGCTTGGAAGCCATAGTTCTCATAGTAAAGCGTAAAGCTTTGGATGCGATCTGATAAACCAGGTAACTCATAGTCATTGTCGTTTTGATCTTTAATATCAGACTTAACGGCTGTGTGGCTGGCGATAATACCAAAGCCTTCTAAGCTCTCGTGGAAGATATTAAATGGCAATGCTACTGACAATTCGTAACCCCAAAGGTCACCGCCACCACCATTGACTTTACCTTTACCCGTACCGCCAGAGTTTGCTGGTACTTCACCAGATACAGGGTCTACCACTCCCGTCATATCAATTTGATACTGACCGTCAAAGATCCACTGTTTTAAATCTTTGTGGAATAACGCTACTGAGAAATAACCTTCAGCACTGAAGTAATTTTCATACGTTAAATCAAAACCAACCGCTTCTTTAGGCTCTAGTGTTGGGTTACCACCTTCAACTTCCCAATAGTTGCCATTTTCATCAGGGCGCTGGTTATATTTGGCATTAATTGACGAATTCATTTCATCAAGACGCGGACGAGAAATCGTCTTTGCAGCACCAAAACGTACAGTTTGCATCTCATCAAGGGCAATCGATAAATTTAGACTTGGTAGTAAATGTGAGTAGTCATGCTCCACATGCGTTGGAGTCATCACAACGCGGCCATCTACCTTATCAAACGCGTTACCTTTACCTGTTTGCTCTGTTTTCACATAGCGTAAACCAGCGTTACCAGTCACAGGAAGACCCGCAATTTCCGCGTTAATATTTGCTTGTACAAATGCCGCTGTTACTTGCTCCTCAACCGTCCAAGACTTAGTTGCATGACTTGGATTTGTTAAGCTTTCAGCTAATAAATCAAATTGACCGTCAGCAACCATTGCGCGTGAGTCATAAGCAATCATGTTACCCATACCAATAAAGTCTAAGTTTGCACTGCCAAGACGATATTGCTCAGGAACAGTTAACATACCTGGATTATCTGGATAAGAGAAACCAGCTACTGTCATAAAGTAACCTTCTGATTGCTTGGTTTTCTTTCTATCGCGATAAGATAAACCAAACTCAACACTGCTTACAAAGTCATTGTCTAATGCTTGTTTAGCAGCAAGTTTTAACGCATTTAACTCATCGTCAATCGTTGGGGCGTTAATAAAACCATCTTGTAGCTGGTTTTCGTAAGGATGGTATTCATATTCCCCTTCGGCATTTTCTGCGCCAACTACACCGTACTTTTCATTCAGCGCAGAGCTCCAGCCCCAAGATAACGGACCACCAATTTTGATTAAGTCATAATCACTATAATCAAGTTCATGGGTAAACTGTGCACCTGTATTTCCGCCAGAGAACGCATAACCTAGATTATCAGCAGCACCTCTGTCGTTACCACGGCCTGTACCTGAGTAGCTCTCTAAGCTCCAAATTTTCTTTTCTACACTTGAGTGACTTGCGTCAAGCTCAAGCGTTAATGATTCATTTACGTTATATTTAGTGTTAAAACCAAATGCACTCAGCTGCGCTTTACGGTCTTCGTAGTCATTACGCACAACAACACGCTGACCTTCAGTTAGTGCACTGGTTACAAAACCTGTTGCTTCGTCAACCGTAGCGTTTTCACCAGCAATTGAGCCCTGACCCCACGCAAATGGAATTTCAATACCACGTAATATTTTTTCGTCTTTAAAATCAACGTAAAGTGCATCAAAAACCATTGATAGGTTGCTTGTTGGCGCCGCTTCTAACACAAACATGACTGAATCACGCTCTAGCGTCGAAGAGCGAACAAATGGCTTTGCCCCACCCAAAATAGAGTATTGTTTACCATCGGCTTCAAACTCTGGGTAACCCCATGCATTCCAACGTTTTTCTTGGTTTGGCGACGTCATTGTTGTCAGCGCTAATGCAACACCAACGGTGTCATCAGCAAATTTATCAACATAAGAGAACGTGCCGCGTAAACCTGCATCTTTACCATCAGGGTTTAGCTTATCGAAGCTGGTTTTCTCATACATAGTATTAAGCTGAATGATACGCTCATCAGTGCTCAGAGGCTTGATGGTTTGCATATCAATTACACCCGCAATACCTTCAGCTTCTAGGTTGGCACTGGGTGTTTTATAAACAGTTACGCCACTCATAACCTCTGACGGGTATAAGTCAAATTCTACGCCGCGGTTATCAGAGATTGACACTTGCTCACGACCGTTAAAGGTCGTCGCACTTTCGTCTTCACCAAAACCACGCACACTTACTTTACTTGCACGACCATCTAGACGCTGCGCTGTCAAACCTGGCAATCGCGCAATTGACTCAGCAATTGAAGAGTCAGGTAATTTCCCTATGTCTTCGGCAGAAATTGATTCCACAACTTCAGAAGAGAAACGTTTTGTGTTGATAGACTCAACAACGCTGGCACGAAAGCCTTTCACCTCTATTACTTCTACTTTTTTACCTGCTTCATTTTTAGCCGCGTCGTCAGCTGCATAAGCTGTGTGTGATACAACTCCCGCACCAATCAGTGCAAGTGTTAGCATACTTGGTTTGAACATAGACATAGTGTTTTATCCCAATTACCCAATTTATTACTGGTCACCTTATTATTGGCTGCTTTGTTATGTTTAAAGCTATTGGTGTCCAGCTACTTTTGTTGTCAGGATGCATATTAGCCCTCAGACATTTTTATAAACAACTTTATGCATACGTATTCAAACTATAGCCAACAGCAATGCATTTACATTAACTTCACATTAAAAAATATAACTTATTGATTTTGATAGCTTTAAACATTCTCTCAAGTCAATTGCATTGTCACAAAAATATAGCGACTCTATACAGTATACTTAACTTGATTTCTTATTTTTGTCATAAAAACAGGTTATGTTCCGCGTTGCTGCATTCTAATACCACGCCCGAAGTTAAATTGGTAAGACCAATTAAATCCCTGCCAAATTCAGTAAAAATATTGCCTATATAGTCACCTTTTTTCTCATTGATAAGATTGGTAAACTTTTTTTACACATCTACTACACCACTTTTTAGTTACCTTGTAGCGACGCCAACTTGGGTATTTAAGCTGCATACGTATGCAACTTTTTTACAGTATTTAGGGGATAACGTATGCTTTTGCCCAATATTGACCCGAACCAATTTTATGTTACAGCTTTAATGGTCGTGGTACTGAGCAAAGATTTGGAGAATATACATGGCTCAACAGCAGTGGTGGAAAGGTGCGGTGATCTATCAGATCTACCCACGCAGCTTTCAAGATACAAATGGTGACGGCATTGGTGACCTGCCAGGGATCATAAATAGACTGGATTACATCAAGTCGTTGGGCGTTGATGCGATATGGATCTCGCCATTTTTTAAATCTCCTATGAAAGACTTTGGCTATGATATTAGCGACTATCGCGATATCGATCCGATGTTTGGCAACTTAGATGATTTTGATACATTAATTGAACAAGCACATAAACGTGATATCAAGATCATTATTGATCAAGTATTAAGCCACACTTCAAATCAGCACCAGTGGTTTATTGAAAGCCGTGAAAGCTGTGATAACGACAAAGCAGATTGGTACGTATGGGCTGATGCTAAGCCTGACGGCAGTGCTCCAAATAATTGGTTATCTATTTTTGGCGGCACTGCTTGGCAGTGGGAGCCAAGACGTTGCCAATACTATTTACATAACTTTTTAACCGAACAACCCGACTTAAACTTTCACAATCCAGACGTGCGTAAAGCAGTGCTGGATAACGTTGAGTTTTGGCTTAAAAAAGGCGTTGATGGGTTTCGTTTAGATGCCATTAACTTTTGCTATCACGATGCACAGCTTCGTGATAACCCAGCAAAACCAAAAGAGCTGCGCCAAGGCCGTGGGTTTAGTGAAGACAACCCGTATGCATTCCAGTACCACTATTACAACAACACACAACCCGAAAACCTTGCATTTATGCAAGAGATCCGAGCGCTGCTAGACCGTTATCCTGGCACTGTTAGTTTAGGAGAAATCTCTTCTGAAGATTCACTGAAAACCATGGCTGAATATACTGCCGATGGCAATAAACTGCATATGGGATACAGCTTTGAGCTTTTAACAAAAGACTATAGCGCACAGTATATTCGTCAAACAGTCAGTACGTTAGAATCAGTGATGACTGAAGGCTGGCCTTGCTGGGCATTTAGCAACCATGATGTAGAGCGCGTTGCAAGCCGCTGGAGCAAAGACGGTAAAACGGTGAATGACCAGCAAGCCAAAATGCTCACAGCACTACTGGGGTCTTTGCGTGGTAGCGTTTGCATGTACCAAGGGGAAGAGCTTGGTTTAGGTGAAGCAAGCGTTGCTTTTGAAGACTTGCAAGACCCGTACGGCATTACCTTCTGGCCTAATTTTAAAGGCCGAGACGGTTGTCGTACTCCAATGCCTTGGGAACAGCCGCTTGATAATTCAGGTTTTAGTTCAGGCAAGCCTTGGTTACCTGTTTATGCAGAACATCAATCTCGTGCTGTAAACTCTCAGCTGCAACAAGATGACTCTGTACTTAAGTATTATCAAGAGTTTATGGCTTGGAGAAAACAAGCCCCAGAACTGCTGTATGGAGATATCGAATTTATCGAAACGGCTGAACCAGTCTTGGCATTTTACAGAAAGCATCAAGGTAAAACGCTGTTGTGTGTATTTAACTTAGCGCAAACACCAGCGGTACTGTCGATAGAGTTAGCGCAACCTAAAACATGTGAACTGCGTCATAACACAGCGCACTATCATGAAGGCCAGATTAACTTGCCAAGTTACGCATGCTACTTTGCCTACTTATAATTTTTGATTAATATATTCGATTCATTAAGCCCCTACCAAGGGGCTTTTTCATAATCTTGCTTATGCCGCTGACACGTTTATGGTAGAGAACTTTTCACTGGTTTGCGCAATCTTTGTTAGCGCGTTGATTTTCAGCGCTTTGTAGTAACACCAGCCCTGATGCACCGTCACCCCTTTACTTAACAAATAAGCCGCTTGGTGCGGTGTCTCAACGCCTTCTGCTATTAACTTTTTATCTAGCTTATTGGCCATTTCAATTACCGCATTGAGGACCGGAGACTGTAAGTTATCAAGGCCAATTGATGCAACAAAACTTTGGTCGATTTTTAACAAGTCTATCGGAAAGCTCTGTAGATACTGCAGACCGCTGTATCCTGTACCAAAGTCATCAACGGCAACTTCAATGCCTTGCTGGACCAGCTGCTCTAGAGTTTGCTTCACTTGGTTTTGCGACAGCACATCACGCTCTGTCAGCTCGATTGTCAAAGCGTTGATCTGCCGATGAGCACGATAAAGTGCACTTAAATAGTCCTTACAAGACAACAGCTGACCATTAACATTAAAAGACACTTTAAAGTTTGGATTTTGCGCCAGAAGCGGTTTTAATTCTTCAACTGCAGTGTTTACCTGCGCAATTGAGATTTCAACAATCGCCCCACTTCTTTCTGCCTCTGGAATAAAGTAAGCAGGTCCCAGCTCCCCTTCTGTAGGATGCTGCCAGCGGATCAGCACTTCTACACCCACGATTTGCTGGGTTCTAGCATCAATTAAAGGTTGGTACACATTAAACAATTGTTGCTTCGCAATAGCCTGTTTCAACTGAGATTTTAAACTTAGCTGTCGAAGCTCATAATGATGATGTAAAAAGCTCAATGCAGCCCATACAAACACATATAGCAAACCCAACACAGTCAATGAAGATGAGGCTACGGTAAAAATTGATGAGCTATCGCTGCTAGCTACTATTGTCAACTTTGGAAGCGAGGCAAGTGGTTTTGCATATAAAAATTTATCCTTACCATCATCAAATTGACCTTGCGCATGACGCGGGCTATGAACCGGAAATAACGGCTTCTTTAAAGGCAAACTATAACCGCCTTGTAAAATGATGGGCACGCCTGTTTCGCTATCAACCAAAGCTATAAAATCCAATGCAGAGTATTGCTCAAGATCCAAGGTATGACGAAGCCAATCACTAGGCAGTAAAACATTAACTTCATAGCCGTCTCCACGTGTTCTAGCTAACACAAAAGCCGATGCTTCCATATACTCACTGATAATCGGCCCATGGTACCTTAGTCCATCGGCTTTGATTGGTGCTGTAGTCTGAATTGGTGGATTTAATTGACCATAAGAGTTACAGGTTAATTGCCCCTTTTGATTGACGATACCAATTTCACTCATTGCGGGGTTTTTAAAAACTTGCTGGCGTAATTTGAATATGGTTTCAGGGGGGCAATTTACATCTAAAGATTGAGCTTGGCTCAGAAAGACATCAATTTCTTTAAGCTGAGAGTTAAGCTCAAAATGTACTTTTTCGGCAATACTTTGGATATGCAGCTGCTCTGCATCACGGTGTTGTATAAATAGCAACGCCAGTAAAATGCCAAAAATCAAGCTGCAAGCCAGCCAAGCTAAAGCAACACTTCTTAATTGCTTTGCAAACATAAATGCACTTGGCATGATCTAAACCCCAGCCTGCCATTTTTAGAAGGCCCAATTTTAAATAACAAATGTGGCTTTTTTATGACAAAACAAAAGGCCCTGAGCATAAACCCAAGGCCTTAAGAATAGTGTTCACTTATAGAAAATTTTTAACTTTCTTTACTGGTCCCAACTTCGACGCGAGTCTTTAGTTTTTGACCTGGGCGGAAAGTTACTACGCGACGCGCAGAGATAGGAATGTCTTCACCTGTTTTAGGGTTTCGACCCGGTCTCTCTTTTTTGTCACGGAGATCAAAGTTACCAAATCCAGAGAGCTTAACTTGCTCACCTTTTTCAAGCGCTGAGCGGATTTCTTCAAAAAACGCTTCAACTAAGTCTTTGGCATCCTTTTTGTTTATCCCCAATTTTTCAAATAGGTGTTCAGCTATGTCGGCTTTAGTAAGCGCCATATCTAGTCCCTCAACGATGCATTAAATTGTTTGGCCAATTCGGCCACCACGTTGTCTACAACTTGGTTGATGTCTTTCTCTTCGAGCGTTCTATCAACCGCTTGTAATGTAAGAGCAATCGCCAAACTCTTAAAATCTGGCTCAATACCTTTGCCCTTATACACATCGAATAAGTTTAGGTCAACTAATTGATTTCCGCCAACTTTCTCAATGCTTTCTAAAATATCGCCTATTTTTACGTCATCTGCAACTAAAATAGCAATATCTCTTCGATTTGATGGAAATTTAGACACACCAACCGCTTCTGGAAGTTTACGAGTACTTAACGCATCTACTTCAACTTCAAACACATAGGCAGTACTGTTCAAACCTAGAGACTTTTGTAATTGTGGATGAACTGCGCCAATAAAGCCAACTTTTACATCATCAAAATATATAGCCGCAGATTGACCTGGATGCAAGCCGTCATTAGCTTGTGCTTTAAAGCTAAAGCGCGCACTGTCGTTTGTAAGTGCAAGCAAGGCTTCTACATCACCCTTAACGTCAAAGAAGTCGGCTGGACGAGATGCAATAGACCAGTGCTCATTGTGCGTATTACCGTACACAATACCACCTAAAACAGCAACTTGCGCTACACCATTTTCCGCTGAGTCATCTTTTAAGAACTTTAAGCCTTGTTCAAATAAACGAATGCGTGACTGTTGGCGGTTTTGGTTATAAACCACCGCATTGATAAGGCCAGTCATCAGGCTAACACGCATCGCCGACATTTCTACTGAAATAGGATGTGGTAAAACAAGCGCATCTAACTCTGGGTGCAATAATTTTTGTGCTTTAGGGTCAACAAAGCTGTATGTAATCGCTTCTTGATAACCACGAGATACTAACTCGTTACGCATACGCGACACTGGTACATTCGCTTCAGCATGTGTAGTCATCTTAAGTGCCGCTGTAGGCGCAACATTTGGAATGTTGTTGTAGCCAAAAACACGTGCAACTTCTTCAATCAGATCTTCTTCAATACTGATATCAAAACGATAACTAGGCACTTGTGCCTGCCATGTGCCTTCAGCAAAGCTTAAGCTAAGGCCTAAACGCGTGAGAATGTCCGTTACTTTCGCATCTTCAATATGGTAGCCAATTACTTTGTCTAAACGCGCACGACGTAGCGTTACTGACTTTTCTTTTGGTAAATCTGCTTCAGAGACTGCTTCTACAACAGGACCCGCTTCACCACCTACGATGTCTAATAGTAATGCTGTTGCACGTTCCATTGCATCGCGCTGAAGCTTGTAGTCAACACCACGCTCATAACGGTGAGAAGCATCAGTGTGCAAACCGTAGCTACGAGCTTGTCCGGCAATTGCCAACGGAGCAAAGAAAGCACTTTCAAGCAAAATATCTTGCGTGCCTTCTTTAACACCTGATGCTTCACCACCAAAAATACCCGCCATTGCTAATGCTTTATTATCATCTGCAATTAATAGCGTTGAAGGGTTTAGCTTAGCAGTATTACCATCTAGCAACACAAGCTCTTCACCTTCATTGGCATTGCGCACTTTAATACCACCTTCAATGGCACTCAAATCAAACGCATGCATTGGATGACCAAGTTCAAGCAATACATAGTTAGTTACGTCAACAACTGGGTCAATTGAGCGCACGCCTGAACGACGTAGTTTCTCAACCATCCAAAGCGGTGTCGTAGCATCCAAATTAATGCCTTTGATGATACGACCCAAATAGCGTGGACATGCCTGACTGTTAACCAATTCAATCGAGATTTTGTCATCAATTGTTGGCTGCACAGCGTCAATCGCAACTTCAGTAACGTCTAATGAGTTTAAAACGCCCACTTCACGAGCAAGGCCTTTAATACCTAAACAGTCGCTGCGGTTTGCAGTTAAATCAACGTCAATCGTTACATCATCTAACGAGAAATATTCACGGATACATTGGCCAATAGGAGCATCGCTTGGCAATTCTAAAATACCATCTGAGCTATCAGCCATGCCTAACTCTTCAAAGGCACACAGCATGCCGTGAGAAGGCTGACCACGCAGTTTTGCCTTTTTGATCTTAAAATCACCTGGTAATACAGCACCAACTTTCGCTACAGCGACTTTTAATCCTGCGCGGCAGTTTGCAGCACCACAGACAATAGCTAATAATTCGTCTTCACCCACGTTTACTTTAGTAACGCGCAGTTTGTCTGCATCAGGGTGTTGTGCGCATTCAACAACTTCGCCAATTACCACACCAGAGAAACTGCCAGCAATTGCCTCTACGCCATCAACTTCTAAACCCGCCATTGAAAGCTGTTCAGATAGAGCCTCAGTATCAATGGCTGGATTAACCCACTCGCGTAACCACTTTTCACTAAATTTCATATTTACTTCGCTCTTATCTGAATTGGTTTAGGAATTTTAAATCGTTTTCGAAAAATGCACGTAAGTCGTTTACGCCATATCGCAACATGGTTAAACGCTCCACACCCATACCAAAGGCAAAGCCCGTGTATTTTTCAGGGTCAATACCCACAGAACGAAGTACATTCGGGTGGACCATGCCGCATCCTAATACTTCTAACCATTTACCGTTCTTACCCTTTACGTCAACTTCAGCTGACGGTTCCGTAAACGGAAAGTAAGATGGACGGAAACGTATTTCCATGTCTTCTTCAAAAAAGTTACGTAAGAAATCGTGCAAAATACCTTTAAGCTCAGTAAAGCTCACATCCGTATCAACCATCAAACCTTCAACCTGATGGAACATGGGTGTGTGTGTTTGGTCGTAATCGTTACGATATACGCGACCTGGAGAAATAATACGTAATGGCGGTTTCTCAGCTTCCATTGTACGAATTTGCACACCACTGGTTTGTGTACGTAGTACCAACTTAGGATTGAAATAGAAAGTATCATGATCCGCACGTGCAGGATGGTGCTCAGGAATATTTAAGGCATCAAAGTTATGGAAATCATCTTCCACTTCCGGACCAGATTTAACAGCAAAACCTAGCTCACCAAAAAATGACTCAATACGCTCAATCGTACGAGTAACAGGGTGTACGCCACCCACTGGCATAGTACGACCCGGCAATGTCACATCAATTGTCTCTTGGGCGAGCTTTTTCTCAAGAGCTTGTTGAGTTAAAAACTCACGCTTTTCATTAATCGCATCTTGTACTTGTGTTTTGGCTTGGTTGATCACCGCCCCTGCTTCTTTACGCTCTTCTGGCGCCAAAGTACCTAGGGTTTTTAGTAATCCAGTGATCTCACCTTTTTTACCAAGGTAATTAACTCGGACATCCTCAAGGTGGGCGATTTCGCTTGCGCCTGCGACGGCTTCTAGCGCCTGCGCTAAAATATTCTCTAAGTTCATTCTATACCTGATCTTTATGGAGGTAATTTGCTGTGTATTAATCGCTTATGATAACTGAAAGCAAGGACTAGATTCTAGCCCTAACTTGGCTCAGTTTGCCTTTGACAGTGAATATTTGTAAAAAGTTATCGCTTAAATGGCAAATTACCTGATAGAGAGTAACTATGACCATTGGTTGGTCACAAATTGAGCGTACTTTTAATAAAGGGAATCGTGAGTTTGCGCTGCGCGGCCATCGAAGCATGGTCAAGTTTGTCTAACACATCAAGTAATGCGCGCATGTCTCGGCTCAGTCTGGTTAACAAAAACCGCGCACATTCGTCAGATAGCTCAAGTCCTCTCATATTTGCACGCTTTACCAGCGCCTCCGCTTTATCATCATCGCTCATTGAACGGATCTGAAAAGTGGTCCCCCAAGCTAAACGAGACTCTAAATCTGGCAAATTGATATTGAGCATATTGGGCAGCAGATCAGCGGTTACTACAAGGCACTTATTGGGCTCATTAAAACGGTTGAAAAAGTTAAACAGCGCCTTTTCCCAAGACTCAATTCCAGCAACTAAGTGCACATCATCGATACACACCACATCGAGTGTTTCCAGTCCATCTAATACAGCCGGACCAAAATCGATAACTTCGCGCAAGCTCAACAAAATAGTCGATAGCCCCATTTCTTGAGCATGAATACACGTTGCATAAAGCAAATGTGACTTGCCAGAGTCTGCCAATCCACACAGATAAGTGTACTGGAACCCTTTGCTAATATTTAATAAAGAAGTTTTTAGGTGATTTACTTCTAAAGATTTGGCGCCGCCAAAATATGATTCAAACGTTTCGTCATCAGGCAAAGTGACCGGCAAAGCCATTTGTAGAGGTTCGTTACTCATCACTGCCCGCCTACCCAGCTGTATCTGAGGTTACCAATATTGGCAACTTGATAAAAAGCATGGGGGTCAATATAAACACTAAATGCCTGCTCCAAATTAAGAGATTTTATCAAATCATCCAATGTTGAGCTGTGCTTAATTACGAAGCGAATTTTATCAGCTGAACGATAAGTAACATCCACATCCACAACCGTACTCATGCTCTCAAGTTGTCTTTTAGCAAGCTCTATAGAGGTGAATGTGTTTAAATTATCAACCAGCAACGAAGTGGTTTGCAGCGTAATTGACCGTGTTGGGTCGATAGCATAGTTTTGCGCTAATGCCTCAGAGAAATTATTCACCATCGTGATTAAAATTTGCTGTTTATCACCCACTAATTTATTTACTTCAAACGACTGTGCGTCAGTATAACGCCATTCTAACTGCCAGCTGCTGCTATTGGGTTGTTGAAACATTCTTGCTGTGATAACGCGTTCTGCGTTATAGCGTTGTGAGGCAAACTCAACAGGCTTAGAAAAATTCCCCCACACCTCGGCAATGCTTACTTTGGTTAAATCATCTAAATCTAACAACGGTACAATCACAGGCACGCCCCACTCGGCCGCAGTATCGTAAATAAGTCTTTCTAATTGTGGATAGCTATCTTGGGTGACAAACTCCCTGCGAAAATTGTCTTCAATTGCCAACCAAATGGCGATAAGGGGTCTTCTATTACCCCAAAGAGGTAACTGTGCATCACGCACCAGTTCTTCTACTCTACTCGGCTCAAACCTAACACGTATTTTGGTTGACCCTTCAGGGGTCTCAAGATACTCATATTTGAGCATATAATCTGAAATTGAACGCATTGCTTGCTTGATCAACGCTGAGTCTGCGCCGTCATGGCGGCCAGTAAGCTTTTTAATAACGTTATACAATGCTTGCTTACTTGCCTCAACACGGGTATCTCGGCTTTTATCAGTGACGTAAAGCTCACTTTGATATAGATCAGTCACCTCTACTGCAGCACTTTGCAACGACCATACCCAACAAAAAATAAACAATATTCTCAATGCCATAACTTAAGCTACAGGAAACCTTTATAACGCGATCCTAAAGCAAAGTGCAGCCAAAGCAAAGTCCTTAGCAAACTTAAAGTTATTTTGAGACTGAAAAAGAAATTTGCCCTTTACCGTTGTTTTTTGCTTCATACAAAGCATCATCTGCCTGATGCAATATACCTTCAGCACTGAATGTTTGTCCGTAATTACCGGTAACACCAATACTGCAACCACACTTTACTTGCCTTGTGGCTTCAACCTCTATTGGTACGCATATCGCTTCTAAAAGTCTTTCGCATACTTGCTTTAATACACCAAAGTGTAGTGGCTCAGTCATCAGCACTACAAATTCGTCGCCACCTAAACGCGCAACCAAATCATAGCTTCTCACTTCCTTAGATAATCTTTGTGCGACAACTTTAAGCACAGTATCTCCTGCTTGATGACCATAGGTATCATTGATTGGTTTGAAGTCGTCTAAGTCTATATAAAGCACATACACTTCAAGCACAGCACGCTTAGACTTAGAAGAAAGGCGTGACAATTCGTTGAATAAGTACTTTCTGTTGGCCACACCCGTTAAGTTGTCATGTAGTGATTCATATTCAAGCTGATGCTGTAGCTGCTCTCGTTTAGTCACTTCCAAACGCACTTCTTCTAGGCTTTTTTGTAGCTCTCGGGTGCGCTCTAGCCCCCGCTCTTCCAACTCTCTTTGATAAATTTGTAAGGCTTCATTGGCTTCCACCAGCGCCCTTTGATTGTTAAACGCATCTAATGCTGAGGAAATCACATGACTTATCGTATAAAGCACATCAACAATACTTCCCGAGTATTCTTGCTCATTGCGATAAGACTGAATGATGAATGCGCCTAAAAAAGAGCTACGGTTGAGCAGTGGAAAGCAAAGCCACTGTTTAGGCATAGTACCAAGCACTTGAACATCGCCATTGGCAATCAGCTGCTTAATTTCTTGTTCCGTGAAGTTACAAATTTTACGTTGGTTGATTGCATAACCAGTTAAGGTATTTTCAATCACATTCACATCGATATCTTCTAAATCCTCAACGCGAACATCATCCATCACATCGTGAAAATAAGGAAAACTGAGCACGCCATCATCATTGTCAAACAGGATCACATAAAAATTATCGGCATAGGTAACTTTTTGCAAAATACAATGAATATCGAGTAAAAACCGTTGAATAGAGTCACTGGTATTAAGACAAGCGACGATATCTGTCACACTGTCAATAACGTTGTCTTTCGTTATTTTTTGTACAGTCATCGCTCCCCTTAGCTTATAAACGCGCGTAGAACTCATAGCTATGAGTATAGGATAGGATCTTAGGTTAGCTAAAACCTGCCAATAAAATAACCGCATAACAAAATACTGTCATATTCCCTTAATTAAAGGTAAATATTATGTAATATTTATTAACCCATAATTAACCATTCGAGTTGTCGTGCGCCGTTCTATTTTTATTGTTTTACACACACTAGCTATTTTCACTATTTCTTTTAGTTTACTTTCGGGGCTTCGCATCGGGTCTTTAGATAAGCCATATCTGTTAAGCATCGCCATGCTTTTGCCTGAAGGCCAAATACACTCATTACACTTAATCAGTGGTATGTCGCTACTGGTGCTTGCGTGCTATTACTGTTATTTCAAACTCGCTCATCGTAAAGTGATAGCTCAGTCTTTCTATCACAAGCTCGTTACATGGTTTGGTTATACGATAATACTAATAAGCTTGCTAAGTGGGGTTTTGTTGCGACTTGATTGGTTGCCACAATCTTTGCTGCCAATTCATTATTTAAGTGCAATAGCCCTCATTTTGTATCTATTACTACACAGCTGGGTGTATCTGCTTCAGCTAGGACGAAATGCATTTAAAAAAATACTGTTTATCCCGCTTAAGCGAATGCCATTTCGTTTAACGGGGGGGTTAATTATTTGCATTTGTGCATCGTACTATTACACACAATCTTTGACTCACACGCTATCTGTCTCACCTATTGCTGCAGAAGTATTGATGGAGATTGACGGCTATGACAATGAACCTCAATGGCTGGATGCGCCGATATTTTTTGTTGATACCAACCATGGTGCAAACTTTGTTGATGGCCACACGCAAGTGGCTATAAAAGCGCTGAGTAACGCCCAAGAAACATTTTTTTTATTTCGTTGGGCTGACCCGACTCAAAGCCTGCGTCATTTACCGCTCATAAAAACCCAATCGGGTTGGAAAGTTCAAGAAAATGGCTTTTATCACTTTGATGAACAAAGTTACTACGAAGATAAATTTGCCGTTATGTTATCTAATAGCTGCTCGTTTGGTGCAGATGGCACGAGCTATCTTGGCAAACAGCCTTTTAATTCATACCCTGCTAACTGGCACGGCAAAGGCTATCACGCCAGTTTAGATGGCAAAATACGAGATCTTTGGCATTGGAAAGCAGTACGTACTAACGACATGGTACTAGCGGATGACAACTTTTTTGGACCTTTGGTGACACCGCTTAGCGCAGAGCGCCGATACAAAGCTGGCTATCAAACCGACGGTAAAGAAAGCGGCTCGTATGTTATGAATTGGCAATGGTATTCAAAAAACCAAGTAACACCTAAAAGATTGCCAAATCAAAATACCGAAATATCACAACCCGTATTGCCATGGTTTGGCAGTCACCCTTACCAAAAAGAACATGATATCTACCCAAGCGGCACACAGTTAAGCTCTGTACTTTATCGCTCAAACCGCTTTGAAGGTGACAGGGCAGATGTCAGAGCAAAAGGCCGCTGGCAAGATGGCTACTGGACGCTAGAGCTTGTCAGAAAGAACAAAACAGCTTCACCCCACGATATTGAGCTTGCTAACCACACTTGCATGTGGGTATCCGCTTTTGATAGCAGCCAAATTGCACATACCCGCCACCAGCGAGCAATCAAGTTGAGGTATGCATTGTGATAAAACGCTTGTTGATTTCTTTATTGTTGGCGACTGGGCTTTATTGCCTTGTTCACTATTCCCATGCGCCGTCAATTCTACCTACTCCTCATGCTAGATATACGAAAATAGCCGCGACAGGCGCGCCATTAACACCTTGGCAAGGCCCTTGGGCTTGCGTATTCGACAGTCAACTAAACGTACTCTGGGAAGTGAAAACCGATAACGAGTCGATTCATGATGGCTACTGGACATACTCTTGGTTCCAACAAAGCAAAGGACAAGCAAACTTTGGCGATTGTTATTTTGAGTCACAGCGCTGTGATACGCAGGATCTCATTGAACACACCAACATCCAAGGCTTATGTGGACAACATAACTGGCGGCTGCCAACAGAGCAAGAGCTTGCTAGCCTGATACAATCGCCTTCTCGACCCGGCCGTCCATATATCGCCCATGACTATTTTAGCCATATAAAAAAAGGCGATTATTGGACAAGCCAATCAGATGCCAATCTATCGCAGCAATTTAAGCACCTAAAACTAGGGGCTAAAGCAGTTAACTTCCATGATGGCACCGTTAATGCCTTGCCATATAGAAATGCCGCATTTGTGATCTTGGTAAGCCCGCTTACCAAGTCACATCCACTGTCACAGATAAGTAGTCGTGATAACTCAATGAAACAATAATGAATACAGGACCAAGGAAATGAAGACACATATCGTGAGTCTTGCTGTCGGTTTGGGTTTATCGCTCAGCGCCCACGCAGGCAGTCAGTATCACAGACTAATTTGGGACCACAATCCAGCATCTCAAGCAACGATTGGATTTACGCCATCAGGCGCAAGCAATCATCATATCAAATATGGCACCTCAACAGATGAGCAAACTTGGCTCACTCACAATGTTGATGTAACGCATACATTTGATGGTAGTTTAAGCAGCAGCTTTGCAACTTTAAAAAACCTTACCGCCAACTCGAATGTGTATTATCGAGTATGTGATAGCGAGGGCTGCTCTGAGCGCTTTTGGTTTAAAACTGCCCCAACCGATGCCCAACCTTTTACGGCTATTGCTGGCGGTGATACCCGTACAGGATGGACAACACGTCGTAAAGGCAATGAACTCATCGCCAAGATACGTCCGTTATTCATCATGCATGGCGGTGACTATACTAATGCAAACTCGGCATCAGAGATGACTGAGTATCTTAAAGATTGGCAGCTTACTTTTTCAAGCGATACCATCGACGGGCTAAGTTACAAACGTATTTATCCATTTGTAGCCACACACGGCAACCACGAAGATGATAACTATAAAACACTTTGCCAAGTGTTTGGCGTTGACTATAACCAAGATGGCCAATGTACTAGCTTAGATACCTATGGCGCCTTCAATGTTGGCACTTTGCTGCGCGTTTATACGCTCAATAGCCAATATAAGAACAGTGGCTGGTCGAGCTATGCAACGGCTATGAATAACTGGTTAGCACAAGATTTAAGCGCCCATGGTAACAGTGCAACTTGGCGCAGCGCACAATATCACAAGCCGATGTACCCGCATTACTCAGGTAAATCTGACAACACCATTTTACACACTTGGTGGGCTAATGAATTTTACAACAAGGCAATGAATCTTGTAGTTGAGTCGGACACCCATATCAACAAGCTAACACAAGCGTTACAACCCACATCAGATGGCTTCAACGCAACCACTACTGGTGGCACTGTTTATGTTGGTGAAGGTAGCTGGGGTGCCCCCGCTCGTTCAGCTAACGATCCAAAAAGCTGGACTATTGACTTAGCCAGTATTCAACAGTTTAAAGTACTCTCTGTCAGTGCTGACAAGTTATTGGTGCGCACTGCTCAATTTGATGCAACAGCAGATACGCTCAGCCTTGAACAAAGAGCTGCAGACCCGCTAGCACTGCCCGCAAATATCAACTGGTGGCAAGCAAGTGAAATCGGCGACACACTAACACTTAAACAAGCCAGCAATAAACTCAGTGTGATAGATAATGGCAGTGGACCTGTGGAACCACCACGTGCAATCGCGCTACAAAATGGTGAAGTTGTTGCAAACCTCAGTGCAGCTAAAAATAGCGAAGTTCATTATGTGCTTGAAGTACCTGATAACGCGAGCAATCTAACATTTAGCACCTCTGGCGGCTCCGGCGATGCAGACCTTTACGTTAAGTTTGCGCAATTAGCCACTTTGCAAAGCTATGATTGCCGCCCATATGAAAACGGCAATAATGAAAATTGCCCAATTAGTGCGCCGCAAGCAGGTAAATACTATGTCATGCTACATGCTTATGATGCCTATTCTGGCATGAACTTAGTGGCTAGCTATACCGTAGGCACCGTCCCTGGTAAACAGCAACAATGGCCAGATTTAAGCGCAAGTAAGGGCGATTGGCTTTACTACACCTTTGATGTACCAGCGGGCGTAAGTAACCTTGTGGTAAAAACCAGTCAAGGCACAGGCGATGCCGACCTTTATGTTAGGTTTGGACAAAAACCTACCAGCTCCAGTTATGAATGCCGACCTTTCAAAGAGGGCAATACAGAGCAATGCAATATCGCTAATCCACAAAGTGGCACTTGGCATTTAGCCATTAAAGCGTACAGTAGCTATTCTGGCGTATTGCTTGAGGCACAAGCACAATAAAGCCCCCTTGCCCCTTGTTATTTGCCTAACTGACCATAAGTCTTAGGCTAATACTTTACAAGGGGCATGCTATGGACTTTTTACATACCATGGTGCGTGTTAAGGATTTAGACGCATCATTACATTTTTATTGTGACCTATTGGGTCTTATCGAAGTTAAAAGATACGACAGCGAGCAAGGTCGCTTTTCATTAATTTATCTGGCCGCTCCAGGCCAGTTGGATGAAGCAAAAGAAAGCTTCAAACCTACCATTGAGTTAACCTACAACTGGGATCCTGAAGACTATACGGGTGGACGCAACTTTGGTCATCTGGCATTTTCAGTCGATGATATTTACGCCATTTGTGACAAGCTTCGCCAATCAGGCGTAACCATTAATCGCCCACCTCGCTGTGGTCATATGGCGTTTGTTAAATCTCCGGATGGTATTTCTATCGAGCTTTTGCAAAAAGGTGAGGCACTGGCGCCACAAGAGCCTTGGCTTTCAATGCAAAACACTGGTACTTGGTAATTGATATGCTAAACACCCAAGGCTGTGGTGTTTAGCGTACTATTCCTAAATCTTTGTCGGTAATGTGGTAGTCGGCCAACAGTTTGTTCAACGCCTTATCAAATAACGGGTCTCGCATTAAGTTATTGATAGTGTCTATTACTGCCTGCATAGATTTGGTTGCCACCATTGCCCGCGAGTAAAACTCATGGGGCTGCTGCGAAAAATGAATATCGTTTTGCCAGTGCTTATTTTGCGCCACCAAATAATTCACGGTTGCTCGACTAATCACCGCAACATCTAAACGCTGTTTGACGACCATCTCTAATAATTGCAGCTCAGTACCTGTTTCAACCACAATCGCTTTTTCAAGCGTTACTACCGGCGCAACTTGAAAGTAATAATAGCCCCTTATCCCACCGATTGTTTTTGCATACAAAGACGATGGACCATCAAATTCAAAGGGCGCTTTCACATGCGAAACAAACTCGTCCCTATCATTCATAAACGCTTTAGACCACGCAAATTTTATTTGCTCACGGTCTCTAAACCAAACTGGACTTACGCCCATAATTAATCCGTCTAATGTGTTTTGCTCGATGTCTCTATTTAGACGCTTACGCGGCATGTATTCTAATTTAAAGTTAATCATGGACTGAAACTGATTGAGTAACTTGGTCAAATCGAAATACAGGCCTTTTTCTTCTTCAACATCAATAAGGTAAGGAGGTTTTAAATGGTAGGCATAGATTTTTACTTGTTGCGCTGCATAACTGGGCAAAATAATAAACAGCAAACTCATTACTGCTAGTTGTAGTAAAGCGCGATGTGGTATAAACGTCATGGCAGGCTAGTAGCTCTATCTCGTTTAAACTAATTCCTACACAGTGTTAACCAGTCACTAATACAATGCAAACAATTTATACGTTTATCCAGAAGCGTGAATAAGGCACATAGGCAAAATTAAGCCTATGTGCCGATGAGGTATTAGTTACAACCACCGTCGTTGTAAGTTACTTTGAGTGATGCCGCTTGTGAGTCGCCCGACACTTTTAAGTAGCCCCAAAACTGGGATTGACCACTTACACTAATGCATTCTGCGTTACCTTGATTATCAGAACGCGCATCAACATTAGTGCCATTTGGCCAACCTGAGTTACTGTACTCCAAAGTTAAATCGCCACTGCCGTTAGCGGTTTCGATGCGGATAGTGCTTTGCTCATTCACACTTTCTAAGCTAAACCACATAACCGATTCATTACCCAAGCATATGAGCTCGCCGTCTTTTGCTCGTCCGCTAGTTCTTGCCGCTTGAGTTTGGCATGCATCAGGAAGTGACGCGATTGGCGCATCAAAATTAGCAACTAGTTGCACATTGCTAAAGGCATTGTAGCCTCTGATCATCACAAAATACTTGCCCGCCTGAGGCTGCGCAAAGTCACATTGCTCACTGTTACCACCCACATATGGACGACAATCATAACTTGTTAGTGTAGGTTCACTGTTATAACGCACATATAAGTCAGCATCCCCTTCGCCTCCAGATATTGCGAAGTTCAAATTACTCGCCTGCTGCGGCACATCCAGCACAAACATTAACTCTTCATTTTGTTGCCCTGAGATAGTAACGGCTTGGCCACGTTTAAGCGGAGTTGCCCCTTGCCCTTGTGCCACGCTTACCGAAGTACTTGCGGTGTTTGACAACCCATCAGAGTCTGTAACTGTTAATGTAACGGTATAGTCACCCGCATTGTCATAGGTATGAGACGGATTAGCCTGTGAGCTTTGGTTACCATCACCAAAGTCCCACTGGTAGGTGGCAATCGCGCCATCCGCATCGCTACTTCCTTCACTTGAGAACGTAATCGCTTCGCCCTCATTACCACTGTATGGTCCGTTTACTTTGGCAACAGGTGCAGACGGTCCTCCCTTTGCTAACTCCTCTGTCCACTGGGTAAATTCGCTATCAAAGCGTACCTGCCAGTCATTGATAAGCGTTTTATAGCCAGCCCAATCGCCAACACGGGTTTTACCAAGCATTTTGTTCAACTCATCGTTGTGACGCTCAAACATAAAGCGCACAGCAAGATAACCCCAGCGATATATTCTGTCTTGGTCAAAGCCGGCATAAGTGGTAGCAAACACTTGCTGTAAATTGTAAACCGAGCCGTCTTTTATGGTATCAATTGCTTTTTGGTTGTCATTTAGGTTAGCAATGTATTCAGCAACCCCTTCGCTCCACCAAACAATGGCTTCCGTCGGTGCGTTAAAACCACCGTAAAGATCGAATCGCCCATCCAAATAATGCACGTATTCATGTTCTAGGTTCCAAACAAAGTGATCTGCTTTTGCATAACTTGCCTCATATGCGACAAAGTTAGCCTGATTATCCGTTTTGCTAGGATCACCCTCTAAATACATACCCCCATTGTTGGTATCGATTTTAAATATGGCTTTTGCATACTTTTTATAATCGTTACTACTGTTGAAGACATTTACTTGTAAAAACGAGTTATTATCATCCGCAACTGGTGTTTGATTGGTCGCTAAACGGGTGTGAAAGCGCGTTTCTTCCGCCGCCATAGTGTCACACGCTGAAGATAGTTGCTGCGGTGTCATCTCTTGTGAACGAATACGAATAGTGCTGCTACATTGATGCGTTTGTGACAGCACTTGCTGTGTTAAAGTGTCTTCAAAGTTACAGATCCCAAACTCTGAACAATCTGCATAGTATGACGCCACATCCGCTGCATTTAGCCACAGCGCGTCACCAAAACCATAGCTTTTGTAGGTTGAGAAAAGCTGCTTCAAACCGTTGGTTACAATCGCTTCAATATCGCTCGCGCCATATTTCTTTAACCTTGCAAGCTCACCAGATGCATTGACAATTAAAAACTCAGAGTCTGAGTTAACCATCCAAGATTTTTGCGTAAAGGCAACGAGCTTATTCACTAAGTCGGTATCTTTTTTGATTTTGCTAACATAAGCATCATTCCACTGACCACGGAATAAAATAGTGAAAATACCATTGATGGCGTTGCGCATATTACGGTTGCTTGCGTAGTTTTCGTCAAAGCGAGTTAACCACTGACGCACAACCTCCAAATACTCGTGCTGTAGCTCTGCACTGTCCATCGTGGTGATGACTTCTTGAAGCACTTTGCCATGCTCGTTATTGTTGTCATAAAAATGGCTGTTATTTACAAAGGCGTCGATTGATAACTTAACGTTAGCACTGATGCTGCTATCAAAAGTGACCGCGTCGTTATAAAACTCAACATAAAAACCCGCACGAATGAACAAAAACAGTGCAGTTAAGTCATTGCTGCCAGTACCTGTATAGCTGCTAGCAAGTGTTTTAGCATGTTCCACCGCCGCGCTCATTTTTGCATTTGTAAATACCGCAACTTGCACATTGCTACTGGCAGAAAATAGCTCATTAACACAGCTCGTGCCTTGTGATTTAACCAAGTCAACAAGCTGATCAGCTGACGCATTTGCCAGCGCATCAAGGGAGCAAGCTTGCATTGCATCTACAGACGCAACTTGATGTACTCTAAACTGCGGATTTAGGGTTTCAACTCTATTTAGGGTTGACTGCGCCGCAGGCGCGCGTTCGTCCTTTTTTGCGTGCTCATGACCATGTTCTGTATGCTCAACAACCTGTGCTGAATAAGGCTGCATAAGTGCAGGTTCTATACGTTCCGACGCCATAATGCTTTGACTGACGCTCAGCCCCAAAAGTGGCAGAGATAAAATAATGTTGTTCAGTTTCATAATGTGTACCTTTGTATGTTGTGTATCCAAGTCCATCAATTGTGGACACATTACAATTAACATTAAATAAACAGTGTATACAATATATTTTATATACCATTAATGAATATAAACATATCGAGAATGGTATAAGCGTCATTAGTAAATCGGTCGTAAGAACATGAATAGAACTCGCTCCTCTTATGCAATATTTGATTTTCAAACAGCAACTTAAAGTGAAGTCACAACATTGTGCGCAATACCTATTTTAAAAGCGGTTTAATTAATTTTTTGCTTCTATTTGGTATGCAATACTTGGATCACATCGAAACAAATAAAGGTGTGCATCAGCTTATAAGTGCATAGACTCAATCACTTCGAGCAGGCTTTTTCTACAAACTGCAAACCTAGCCTATAATAACGATGTTGTTCACGTATCAAATCCTTAATCTGATGAATTAAATCAGCCAGTGAATGCGATTTCTTTTATTGTTACGATTAGAGGCTGTTGATCTTTGGACATTAATCATTCAACAACGATTGGCAGCCACATCATTATGAATGCTAGGGCCACGTTGCTCGCATAATTTCTTGCTAGTTTGTCGTATCGAGTCGCTATTGCTCGATACTTCTTTATCTTCATAAAGGCGTTTTCAACAAGGTGGCGATATTTATATAGACACCAATCTATGTCTTCGTTGCCAACCTTGCTGTTTCCTTTTCTTGGCACATTGGCTCGGCTGCCTAACTCTTCAATTTGGTTTCTAAAGTCATTACTGTCATAGCCTTTATCTGCCGTTATAACTTCTGCTTTAGGGGACCTCAAAACTAGGCTTTTAGCATGATTTACATCGTGAATGTGACCGCCAGAAAGTTCAAAGTAGACTGGCAGTCCACAGCTATCAACAACAAGATGAATTTTAGTTGTATTGCCCGCTACACTTTTGCCAACCGCCTCATCGTTATTACTACATGCACCACTGCTATCTTGATGTGCTTTCACTATACTTCCATCAACAAATAGCCATTCAGGGTCACTAAGTGATGCTAATGTTTCAAAGAGTTTCTGCAAAACCCCTTTTTTAGACCAAAGGTTAAAGCGTCTAAAAACAGAATTCCAAAGGCCAAATTCTCTGGGTAAATCTCGCCACTGGATGCCTGTCCTCATTCGAAAAAGAATGCCCTCCATCGTCATACGGTGCTCGTATTTATTATAAACACGGCCTGTAGCGTGCAGTATTTCTTTGAGGTATTCCCAAGTTGTATCTGTTAACATCATTCTCGGCATAGCAACGTCCAATCTTGGTGGTATGTTTGATTTTTGGCGAAACCATTATACCTTGTTGCTATGCCGTTTATTATTTAAACAAAGATCAACAGCCTCTAGTCGGTTGCTCAATGTGATTGGTATTAAACTGGCAAGCAGGACATACGTTTTGATATAAGTTTTATGTTCAGTATTCGGAGTGGCTACTTTGACCATACCAACACATCATTTATTACCGTACCTTTGCCGCGTTGTATTCTTTGTAATCGCTAGTTTTACTATTTTCAGTTTTAGTCATGCCAAAGCACTAAGGGTTGTCACCGAGCACTTCCCCCCATTTCAAATTGCGCCATCAAACAATGCTCCTGAAGCAGGGATAGCACTCAATTTTTTTAAGCGTATTCAGCAAGAACTCGGGCGAGACGAAAAAGCGGAGTTTCTTCCTTGGGCAAGGGCATACAAAATAGTCGACACTGAAAATCACTTAATGCATTGATCTTCTTGATGATCTAAACGATCTTACTATCCTCATTTTGCAACGTTTGTTTTCTCACCCCTCAAAACCTTGCAAAATGGAGATTAA